>CAZFCY010000202.1:0-8029 GCA_964517665.1 uncultured Opitutaceae bacterium
ACTGGATTGAGCCGGGGCCGCTGTCCCCTGTGCCGATCGAACGGCCGCGCGGTCGACCGACGCGGACCGGACGCCGGTCCCTTGCATCCTGAAAGGAGGACGCGCGTGGTTCGGGATTCGAGCGAGACGCCGAACGCAACACGCCCTATCGACTGCCTTTCGACCTTTGACCTTCGACTTTCAGACCTTCTGACCTCTGTTCCCCGGCCCTCCCGCGAGGCTTCGGCCCGACAAGCCGCGCAGAGCCGCGACAGGCAGTAAAGCTCCTTTCAGGCATCGAGTGTTGGCACGTCGTAACGCAGGATTTCGCGGTCGCTTGTTACGAGTAGCAGCCCTTCGATCAAGGCCTGCGCGATCAACAGGCGGTCGAACGGGTCGGCGTGCAGCGGCGGAAGCGTGGCGGTGCGGGCCGCATGTTCGATCGTGATCGGCAGCTCCTCAAAACCATCGGCGAGCAGACGGGCGGAATAGTCTCCGGGCAGGGCGAGTTTCTGTTTCGCGATCTTGAGATTGAGTTCCCAGACGCTGGCGGCACTGAGAAGAACCTCGTTGTCCGATGCGGAGAGCGCGTCGCGCGTAGATGCCTTGAGGCGGGCGGGGAAGAGCGACCACCAGACCACGACGTGCGAATCGAGCAGCAGCCGCATCGGGATCAGTGAGCGGGCGGCGAGGGCGGCTCTTCCACTGCGCCGTGAAAGAGCGGCCCTTCGACCGCGGAGTCGAATATCCTTTCGTCGGGAGCCCAGCAATCCGGGGCCTCCCAACCCTGGCCCGCGAGGAGCCCCGGCGTCCGCGGCTGCCGCACCGGCGCAAACGGCACGAGTTTCACGAGTGGCTTGCCTGCTTTCGCGAGGACGATCTCTTCGCCAGCGACCGCCCTCTCGACGATTCGGGACAGGTGCGTTTTGGCGGCCTGGATATTAATCATCTCCACGATTGACTCAACCAGACCAAGTCTGGTCCGGAGTCAAGCGAGCAACCGCGCCTGCGGATTGGATTGAGCCGGAGCGTCCGCACTGCGCGCGTGCTCCCCGGACCCTATCGACTGCCTTTCGACCTCCGACCTTCGACTTTCGACCTCTGCCTCTATGACTCTCCGTGGCTGGCGTCGTCTTCGCGTGTCTGCGGTGTGGCGCGGAGCGCGCGGGGCAGGCCCGGGCCGATGGCTCTCGTTTCTGTCGGGCTGCTCTTCAGGCCCGCGAGGTATTCGATCACGTCGCGCAGCTCCTTCTTCGTCAGGACCGCGCCGAAAATTTCCGGCATGCTCGAAGGGAGTGTTCCGCGTGATTGGATTGTGGATACAGGCACCGCCGTGGTTCCGCCGTCCACCTGCCGGAGGGTGAGCGTGTCGGGAGTTTCCGAGGCGACGATTCCGACGACCACGTCCCCCGATTTCTGGGTCACGACGACGTTGTCGAACCCGGGCGCGATGCTCGCGTTGGGCTTGATCACGGATTCGAGGAGCTGTTCGCGGGTGCGCACGGCGCCGATGTTCGACAAGTCCGGCCCGGCTTCACCGCCCTGGCCATCGACGAGGTGGCAACGCTGGCAGGTCATGACGGGATGTTGGTTGAACACCCGCATGCCGGCGCGCGACCGGCCGCCGGCGAGCGCGACCTCGTAGGGGGCGAGCGGGTCGGGATTCGCGGCCAGCGCGGCCTCGCGCGCGGCGAGCAGTTGTTTGATCTCCGGGCTCTCGTGTTTGCCGGCCGCTTCGAGCAGCTCGATCTGCGCGGCGATGGGAACTTCCCCGGCCGCGAGGGCGCGCAGTTGTTCGGCCAGCAGCCGGTCGGCGCCGGGATGTCGCAGTTCCGCAAGGGATTCGAAGGCGGCGCGCCGCTCGGCGATGGAGCCATGCGCGAGCAGGTTCTCGAGAACGGGAACCGCGGCCTCGGGCGAAAGTTTCGATGCGATGGGCAGCGCGGCCAGCCGCAGCCCCGCGCTGTCCGAAGCGCCGGCGAGGGCGGCGGCCTCGGCCAGCCGCGGATCCTCGAACGAGGCGAGCGTCTCCAGCGCGGCGACTCGCGAGGCGCTCGTCTTCGCCGTGTCGCCGACGGCGGCGAAAAGCGTGTCGCTCGCCGCGCGGAGGTCGAGCGCCTCGATCGCAGTGAACACGGCCGCCTGCACCGCGTCGGGCGTGTCGCCCGCGAGCAGTTGCGGCAGCGCGGTCCCGAGGGCATCGGCTGCCGCGCTCGTGTGGTGTTGCGAGGACACGGGGCGATACACGCCGACGATCCGGTCGCGAGCCGGGGGCTTGGGCCAGAGGGCGAGCAACCCGACCGCCTCCGCGCGCAGGCCGGCATCGATGTCCGCGCGCGCGGCGAAGGCGGCGAGCGTTTTCGCGCCGTCATCCGTGCCGAGCCGGAAAGTGGCGTTGAGGGCGCGAAGCATGAGCATGTTGTCCGGCCGCGGCTCGTTGACGAAAGCGGCCAGCGCGGGCATGGCTTCGGCGATCGGCACGTCGTTGATCGCGCGAGCGGCCTCGCCGACGAGAAACGGATCGGCATCCTTCAGGAACCGCGCCGCCTCCGGGCTGGCGAGCCGGCGGTAGCTGAGCAGCACGCCAAGCCGGACCGCGCGCGAGGGATCGCCCGCCGCGGCGGCGAGCGCGTCGTGGTTGCCGGCGCCGACGAGGCCCATGACCAGCCCGTGCCGCAGCACCGCGTCGCGATCGTCGTTCTCGCGCAAGGCCGCGATCAGCGCCGGGGCGCTTTCGGGCCGGCCAAATCTGCCGAGGCTTTGCGCGGCGAAGTAGCGCACACGATTGTTCTCGTCGCGCAATAAATCGGTGATCGCCGCCAGCGAGCCCTCGACGCCGTGATCGCCCAGCAGGCGCGCGGCCTGGGCGCGAACCTCGGCATTCGCGGCCCCGAGCAAGGGCGGAAGCGGCTCGAGCGCGGCGCGCACGCCTTTGCCCGCAAGCTGGCCGAGGCCCCAGATGGCGTGCAACCGGGCCACCTCGCGGGCGTCGTTCGAGGCCGCCACGCGCGCGAACGTCGCGAGGCTGTCCTTCCCGCGCGCGGCGAGGGCGAATTGCGCGTTGAGCCGCACGCGTTGATCGGCGTGGCCGAGGAGCCGTTCGAGTTCATCCGGCGAACGCTCGTCCATGCCTTCGGCGAGGAGCTTCCGGGTTTCGAGCACGAGCGGATCCTTCACGTGATCGGGATGGAAAAGCGCGTAGATGCGGCCGCGCTTCGACTTCGGCCAGCCCTCCGCCCAGTCCGAATAGTAGAGGCGACCGTCCGGCCCGAAGCCGACGTCGGTCGGCAGGGCGTTGGCCAGAAAGGTCGATGTTTCCTTCACCGCATAGGTCGCGCCGTCCTGACGCAATCGATACGCCTGGATGCCGCTCCGCGCGATCGCGCCCTTGAAATGCGTGATGAAGATGGTCCCGTCATAACCGGGCGCGAGGCCCGTGCCCGGGTAGTATGCGATGCCCGAGGGGCCGTCCTCGACGTTGCAGATCGGCGGAATGATGAAAGCGGGCTGGCCTTCGTGGCGCGGCCACCACATCCGCTCGAGATTCCATGGCCCGGCCTCGCCGAGCGGCGCAAACTGATAACCGATGCGCCAGCCGCTGTCGCCGCCCTCGACGATCTGCACGAGCCGCTCCTGGTCGCCCTGGTCGGAGTCGTTGTCGCCGGTGAAAAGATCGCCGTTTTCGGTGAAGAGCAGATCCTGCGGATTGCGCAGGCCCCAGTGCACGATCTCGAGGTTTCCGCCGTCGGGATCGCATCGGAAAACCGCGCCCGTGTCCGGGGTGGAAACGTGGCTGCCATCGATCGCGGTGGCCTCCGCGCCGCGGTCGCCGACGGAGAAGTAAAGCTTCCCATCGGGCCCCCACGTGAGCCCGTGCAGGTCGTGGCCGGTGTAGTTGAAATGCACGCCGTAGCCGCGGCTGAGTTCCTTGCGGGTGAGCGCCTGGTCCTCGCCGGTGAAATGCCAGAGGCTCGGGATGTTCGCGAACCAGACCTCGCCGCCCCGGGGCAAAACCCCGCCGGCGACGCCGTCGAGGGCGGAGTTGAAGCCGTCGGCGTAGATCGAGGATTTGTCGGCCACGCCATCGCCATCGGTGTCCTCGAGCAGGCGCAGCACCTCGCCCTCGATCGCGAGTTCCTTCAACCCTTTCTCGCCGAAATGATCCCGGATGACCTGGATGCGATCCTCGATCGTGCGCGCGGCGAGATCGTCCTCGAGCATGTGCATGTAGCCGCGGATATCGAGCGTGCTGGAGCCATACCGGTAGGTCTCGGCCAGGAAGAGCCGGCCGCGATCGTCGAAGTTGAACGCCACCGGATTCGCGAGCATCGGCTCGGCCGCCCAGAGCGCGGCCTCGAAGCCGGGCGGAAGCTTGAAACGCTGCATCGCGAGCGTCGGCTCTTCCGAAGCCGGCATGATGTCGGGCTCCGGCAGGCGGGGCAGCGGCTCCAGCTCCATCGGCGCCGGCTCCAGCTCCATCGGCGGCTCGTCGTCGGCAAACGACGCCAGGCCGGCGAATCCAAACAAGCTCAGGGTGACAACGATGCGTGAAAGCATCCGGCGACGGTAGTGGCGGGCTTTCGGTCTGCAAGTGGAGTTCGCGCGGAGAATGTGGCGTTTCACAAGACCGCCGGGCCGCGGGCAGTTCTCACCGACGCGAAGCTCGACGGCAGGGAAGAAACCGCCCGGAAGAATCGCGCATCCGGTTGTCCGCCGGCGGCGTATTCGCTCGTCGAGTCCTTGAAACCATCCAAGCAAAAGCACAGTCACACCATCCACCCACAGGAAACCAAGCCATGTCCACCCACACCATCCGCCTTCACCGTGTTCTCCGCGCCGCGCCCGAGAAAGTGTATCGCGCGTTCCTCGATGCCGATGCCATGAGCAAATGGCTTCCGCCACACGGCTTCACCGCGAAGGTCCACCACATGGACGCCAGGGTCGGCGGCACGTTCAAGATGTCGTTCACGAACTTCACGACCGGGCAGAGCCACTCGTTCGGCGGCGAGTACCTCGAGCTGATTCCACACGAGCGCCTGCGCTATACCGACAGGTTCGACGACCCGAATCTGCCCGGAGACATCGAGGTGACCGTCACTTTGAAGAAGACGCCCCTCGGAACGGAAATGAACGTCGTGCAAGAGGGCGTGCCCGTCGTCATTCCGGCCGACGCGTGCCATCTCGGCTGGCAGGATTCGCTCACCCAGCTGGCCAGCCTCGTCGAGCCCGACATTCAGGAGTGAGCGATCGCGCCCGGCCTCCGGCCGGCGGTCCCGGCGATCGCGTCAATCGATCACCAGTTCCGGCCGCGCGGCGGACGCGGGCACGCCCTTGCCGGGCTTGAGCGGGTAGCGGAAACGACCGCCCTCGTAGTTGCGGAAGACGATTTCGTCGTCGTTCACTTCCTCGATATAGTCCGGATTGATCGGGACCTTGCCGCCGCCGCCGGGCGCGTCGATGACGAACTGCGGCACGGCGTAGCCGGTGGTGTGGCCGCGCAGGCCGCGGATGATCTCGATGCCCTTGCGCACATCGACGCGAAAGTGCGCGCTGCCCGTTATAAGGTCGCAGGCATAGAGATAATAGGGCCGCACGCGCATGCGGAGAAGCCGGTGAACCAGCGCGCGCATGACATCGACGTCGTCATTCACGCCGCGCAGGAGCACGGACTGGTTTCCGAGCGGCACGCCGGCAAACGAGAGGCGATCGCACGCCTCCTTCAGCGCGAGCGTGCACTCCTTCGGGTGGTTGACGTGGATGCTCATCCAGACCGGGCCGTGCTTCTTCAGGATCTCGCAAAGCTCGGGCGTGATCCGCTGCGGGAGGAAGATCGGGATGCGCGAGCCGATGCGGATGAACTCCACGTGCTTGATCGCGCGCAGCCGGGCGAGAAGATGATCCAGCTTGCGATCGGCGAGCAGGAGCGGATCGCCGCCGGAGAGAAGGACGTCGCGCACCTCCGGATGGCTCTCGATATAGCGCAAACCCTGCTCGAACTCGGGATGGAAGTTGTAATCCTGCGCGTTGCTCACCAGCCGGCTGCGGGTGCAGTAACGGCAGTACGCGGCGCAGCGATCCGTGACGAGAAACAGGACGCGGTCCGGATAACGATGCACGATCCCCGGCACGGGCGAATGCGCGTCCTCGCCGAGCGAATCGAGCATCTCCTCCGGCGCGACGAACATCTCGCCCTCGCGCGGAACGACCTGTTTGCGAATCGGGCAATCCGGGTCGTCGCGATCGATGAGGTTGAAGAAATAAGGCGTGATCGCGAGCGCCAGCTTCTTGCTCGCGAAGGCGCAGCCGCGGCGCTCTTCCGGCGTGAGTTCGATCAAACCCTCGAGCTGATCGATCGTCGTGATGCGGTTCTTGAGCTGCCAGCCCCAGTCCTTCCAGTTCTCTTCCGGCACGTGCTGCCAGAGGCCCTGGCCCTCGAACCAGATGTCCCGATTATCGGTGTATGCCATTGGATGAAACCGGGAGGGAACGGCCATGCGCGCCACGAGTCAACCGGACGGCCAAGAAAGGTCGCCGCGGGCGTCCCCGCTCGCGTTGGCGCCATGCGCGCTCCTCTGCGCGCTGCCGCGTCGCGCAGCGGGCGCGGGGACGCGCCCGACCACCTTTGCGGAAACGCCCATCTTCCACATTCCCCTTGCGTGGGGCGGAAAAGGACCTTCGCTCGCTCCTTTAATGAGCATGCGCAAAACGGGAGTCCTGGCCCTCGAGGATGGCAGCGTTTATCGTGGTCTCGCCTTCGGCGGCGAACGCACCGTGGCGGGCGAAGCCGTCTTCAACACGAGCATGACCGGCTATCAGGAGGTGCTGAGCGATCCCTCCTATTTCGGCCAGATCGTGACCATGACAGCCGTTCAGATCGGCAACTACGGCGTCACGGCCGACGACGAGGAGTCCTCCGGCCCGAAGGTCGCCGGGTTCGTCGTGCGCGAACTCAGCGCGGTGACGAGCAACTGGCGCGCCGACGGCTCGCTCGAGGACTACCTGCGCAGGCACAACATCCCCGGCCTCCAGGAGATCGACACCCGGGCGCTCACGAAAAAGCTCCGTGTCCATGGCGCGTTGAAAGCCTGCCTGAGCACCGAGGACCTCTCCGACGAGGAGGCGATCAAGCGCGCGCGCGACTGGGAGGGCCTGGTCGGATTCGATTACGTCAAGGAAGTGACCACGGCGAAGCCCTTCGTGTGGAAGGCCGACGATCCGACGAACGAACTTTACCTCCCGACCGGCACCACGCTCGGGCGCAAGCCGCGACCGGAGAAGATCTACCGTGTCGCCGCCTTCGACCTCGGCGCGAAGTATTCGATCTATCGCAAGCTCGTGCGGCACGGCTTCGAGGTCCATGTCTTCCCCGCCGGAACGCCCGCGGAAGCGGTGGACGAGATCAAACCCGACGGCCTCTTTCTCTCCAACGGCCCCGGCGATCCCGCCGCGCTCGGCTACGTGCACAAGACGATCGCAAAACTGATGCCCCGCTACCCGACCTTCGGCATCTGCCTCGGGCATCAGATGGTCACCCACGCGCTCGGCGCGGGCACCTTCAAGCTGAAGTTCGGCCATCGCGGCGGCAACCAGCCGGTGAAAAATCTCGAGACGGGCCGCGTCTCCATCACCTCGCAAAACCATGGCTTCGCGAGCGATCCCGATCAGATCGCGGAGCGGGGAGCGATCGTGACCGAGATCAACCTCAACGACGGCACGGTCGAGGGCCTCCGCCACAAGGAGCTGCCGATCTTCACCGTGCAGTACCATCCGGAAGCCGCGCCCGGGCCGAGCGACGCGGATCCGCTCTTCGTGGATTTCTACAATCTCGTGGACGCCCGCGCCCGCGGGAAGATCTGAGGCCCCGGTGGCCGCGCGGCCACCTGATGACTTGCGGAAGGCGATTTCTCCGGAGCGGCCATGCGAAGGCGACCCGCCTGCGGACGCCCTGCTTCCTGTAGGGCGTGCTCACAGACGCCCGGAGCGCCAGCAAGCTGGCGGCCAGTTGTGTTCGGCCGAAGAGTTGCTGAGGGGGAAGAAAGGTGGTGAAGAG
>CAZFCY010000203.1:0-7963 GCA_964517665.1 uncultured Opitutaceae bacterium
CGGCTTCAGCCGCGATGCGTCCATGCAACGCTTGCGTATCGCGACTGAAGCCGCTCCTGCGTTTTCTTCGGTGCGGCTCCGGTCACGTCGAACAACGCGCCGGGACCTGCGCGGCCATCTTCGGCCCTTTGTTCCCTTCGTTGTCTTCTGCGCAGTTCCCCTGTCGGATTCGGATTCAATTCCCCACCGCGACGGCTTCGTGCACGGCGAAGTCCGTGATCTCGATGTGGCTGAGGACGGTGCGGATGCCGAACCAGCCCTCTGTCAACGGCTGCGGATCGACGAAGTCGAAGATCACTTCGCCATCGCTCAGGTACTGGACGCGGTTTCCGATCACGATCAGCTCGATGCGATACGGATGCCCCGCCTTCAGCATCATTTCCGGAGCCGAGAGGTCGTGTTCGGGCAGCATCGGGCGCGTGCCGTCGCCCGGGTAGCGGCGGAAGCGCGTCGTCGTGTTGGCGTTTCCCCCATGGCCGACGTAGTAGGTGCGGATGTTGTCGTAGGACGCGAAGCTGCCGTCGCGCGCATGTCCGGGCTCGAGCAGGTCGCCGGGCCGCGCGGGGTCGGTCGCCATCCAGAAACAGTTGAGATCGGATGTGCGCGGCTCGGCCCCGAGCGTGGCCGTGTAGGAAATGATCACGGGCGCGGCCAGCTTTGTGTTGAACCACACGGTGCAGCCTTTGCGGTCGTCGATGACGAGTTTGCCGTCCCCGCTCGTGACCGTTCCGCCGGGTTGTTGCTCGACGCTCCACATCGTGAGGCCGTCGAGAAAATCATCCGTGTGCAACAGCCCGCCGGGAACGGCCGCCCGAGGATCCTGCGTGGCGCAACCGCCGAGGAGCAGCGCGCTGATGGCCGCGGTGAGGACGAGGAAGGAACGGGATCCGCGAGTCGTCATGACTGAAAACCAATGCGGGCTGCGCGAGACTTCGAGCCGAAAGGTCGGATCGGGGGGATTCGACCACAGAGGCCACGCAGGAGGCGGAAGAATCAGAGAAAGGACCAATCAAGAAAGCCTCTGCCGCCTCCTGCGAAATCGTCCCGTTTGATTCACTTCGGTTGCGGCCGCGGCGTGTGCTACGATCGGCGCTTTTGCGGGCGCCGCGCCGTTGCCTTTTTCTCGTATCCAACGCGGAGGTAGGTGCGGTCCTGGATGATGCTTTCGTAGAAATCGAGGAGGCGGATGCCTTCGCGGGGTTTCACGAGGTCCTTGCGGATCGCGACGTCGATCTGCTTCTTCATCCGGCGGCACAGATCCTCGGCGTCGTATTGCACGCCGGCGAGGACTTCGGAGATGCGGCTGCCGTTGATCGTGTCCTCGATGTAGAAGCCGTCCTCCTCGTCCTCGTCGAGGAACACGTGCACCTCGTTGACGCGGCCGAAGAGGTTGTGGAGATCGCCCATGATGTCCTGATAGGCGCCGACGAGAAAGATTCCGAGGTAGTAGGGTTTCCCGTTGAGCGGATGGAGTGGCAGATAATCGCGGACGTCCTGGAGATCGATGAACTGATTGATCTTGCCGTCGCTGTCGCAGGTGATGTCCACCAGCGTGGCGTTGACCGAGGGCTTCTCGTGGAGGCGATGGATCGGCGCGACGGGGAAGAGTTGTTTCAAGGCCCAGTGATCGAGCAGCGACTGGAAGATCGAGAAGTTGCAGACATACTGGTCGGCGAGGAGTTTTTTTAACTCGAGCAACTCCTCCGGCTGATAGCCCTGGACGGGCGCGGCGGCGTCGATGTCGCGGCAGATCTGCCAGAAAAGGGATTCCGCCTGCGCGCGGCCCTGCAGGTCGAGGAAGCCGAGGTTGAAGAGGTTCGAGGCCTCCTCCTTTTTCTGGATGGCGTCATGGAAGCGCTCGAGGCGCCCATAGTTGTCTTTCGAATGGAGCAGCGCCTCCATGTCCTCGACCACCTTGTGCTTGGGCCCGTCGGGGAAACTGCCGACCTGCGCCTCTTCTTTCGAGATGCGCTCGAAGACTTCGACCACGAGCACGGAGTGGGGGGCGGTCACGGCCCGGCCGCTTTCCGAGACGATGTCGGGCACGGCGACGCCCATGCCCTGGCAGATGTCCTTGATGTTGAAAACGACGTCGCGCGCGTATTCGTCCATCGAGTAGTTCATGGAACTCTCGAAGTTCGTGCGGCTGCCGTCGTAGTCGACGCCGAGGCCGCCGCCGACGTCGAGATAGCCCATGGGAAACCCGAGTTTCACGATCTGGCCGTAATAGCGCGCGGCCTCGATGACGGCGTTCTTGATCGTGATGATGTTTGGCACCTGCGACCCGATGTGGAAGTGCAGGAGGCGGAGGCACTGCTGCATCTTCGCCTCGCGCAGGCGGGTGCAGGCGGCGAGGATCTCGGCGGTGGTGAGGCCGAATTTGGCGTTGTCGCCGGTGGACATCGCCCATTTGCCCTCGCCGCGGGCGTTGAGCTTGGCGCGGAGGCCGATCATGGGCTTCACGCCCATCTCCTCGGCGATGCGCAGGGTGGTCTCGAGTTCGCCGAACTGCTCGACGACGATGATGACCTTCTTCCCGAGCCGCCGGCCGAGCAGGGCCATGCGGATGTAGTCGTCGTCCTTGTAGCCGTTGCAGATGATGAGCCGGTTGTTGTCGTCGTGCAGCGCGAGCGCGATCATGAGTTCGGGCTTGCTGCCGGCCTCGAGGCCATACTTGTGCTCCTTGCCGGCGTAGAGGATCTCTTCGACGACCTCGCGGAGCTGGTTGACCTTGATCGGGAAAACGCCGCGATAGGCGCCCGCGTAGCCCTCCTCGGCGATGGCCTTGGCGAAGACCTCGTTGAGGCGGTGGACGCGTTTGTGGAGCAGGTCCTGGAAGCGGATGGTGAAGGGGGCGTTGAGCCCCTTTCCCCGGGCCTCCTCGACCACGTCCGCGATGCGGATGGCGCGTTCGTCGCCGAGCGGATGGACTTGCACGAAGCCCTTCCCATCGACGGAAAAATGACCGCCTCCCCAGCGGCCAAAGCCATAAAGTTCAACCGATTTTTCGGGCGACCAAGCGGTCGTCTTTCTGGTCTTCAATGGTGTTCTGCCGGATGAGGGTTCTGGGCTTGCGTTTTAAAAATGCGAGGCGTTTTAGTTGGCCCTTTCATCTGAAAAAGCAACCGTAACGCAATGCAGAACGTGACCCTTTCCGCTCTCGCCGCGAATCCCGTGATCGCGCAATCGCAAGGAACCGGCGGCTCCGGACCCATGATGGGCCAGCTTCTTTTCTTCGGCCTCTTCTTCGCGGCCATGTGGTTCCTTCTCATCGCGCCCCAGCGCAAGAAGCAGAAGCGGCATCAGGAGATGATCAAGTCGGTCACGACGGGCGACGAGGTGCTCACCAGCGGCGGCATCTTCGGCATCGTCACCAACGTGAAGGACGATCGCGTGGTCGTGCGCATCGCCGAGGGCACCAAGGTCGAGATCGCCCGCTCGTTCATCTCGTCGGTCGAGAAGAAGAACGCTTCCTCCGCAAGCTGAAGGCTGCGCCACGGCGGCTTCGGCCGCGCATCGAAGGCGCGCCTTCCCGGTGACGCCCGTTTTCGCTTTTTAAACCAAGACACCCCATGTCCGGAAAATACACCTGGAAGCTCATCCTCACCCTCGCGGTGATGGCCTGGGTCATCCTCAACCTGATCCCGCTGACGGATACTCCTTTCGAGGATTACCTGAGGCAGGAAGCCACCCCGGGGCCCGAGTTCGACGCCATGATGCGCAAGGCGGAGGAACTGGTCGCCTCGGAGCAAAGCCCGAGTTATTTCGTGGCGGTCAAGCGCGTCGCGGAAGAGGACGAGATCGACATCTCGAAATTCTTCCCCGGCATCCGCCTCGAGTCCTCGCTCGCCAATCTGCGCAAGCGCAACTCGATCCTCCTCGACGAGCTGCTCAAGCGATCGAAAGGCGCCCTGCAGATGGGCCTCGATCTCAAGGGCGGCGTCTCCTTCACCCTCGAGGTGGACCGGCCGCCGGGCGCCACCATCTCCGATCAGCACCGCGACGAGGAGTTGTCCAAGGCGATCGACATCATCGGCCAGCGCGTCGATGCCTTCGGCGTCTCCGAGCCGATCATCCGCCCCGTGGGCGAGAACCGCATCGAGGTGCAGCTCGCGGGATTGTCCACGCGCGACAACCCGGAGGTGATGAACGACCTGAAGAAGCCCGCCCGCCTCGAGTTCAAGCTCGTGCATCCCACGGCGGACCCCGCCACCGGCCAGGAGGCGCCGCCGGGATATGTGTTGATGGAGCTGGAGCACGAGCGCGCCGGTCAGGCCTACACCGAGGAACTCTTCATCAAACGCATCCCCGAGATGACCGGCGAATCGATCGAGCGCTCGGGCCCCTCGGTGGACGAGTATGGGAAGTTCAGCGTCCACCTCAAATTCACCAGCGACGGCGCGGATCGTTTCGCCGAGGTGACCCGCGAGCTTTCCGGAAACAGAACCCGTGTCGGACGCCTCGCCATCGTGCTCGACGGCAAGCTTTACTCCGCGCCGACCGTGCGCGAAGAGATCCGTGGCGGGAGCGCCGAGATCAGCGGCAGCTTCACCCAGCGCGAGGCATTCGAGCTTTCGAATGTCCTGAACAACCCGCTCGACGTGCCGTTGCGCGTGGTCGAGATGTCCGAGGTCGGGCCGTCGCTCGCGAAGGACGCCGTGGACAGCGGCTACAAGGCTTTCATCTGGGCCGTCGCCATCACCGCGGTCTTCATCATCGGATACTACACGACGGGTGGATTGATGGCGTTCATCGCCATGGCCTGCAACGTCGTCATCATCCTCGGCGTCATGGCCAGCGACTTCGTCGGCGCGACCCTTTCGCTGCCCGGCATCGCGGGCCTCGTGCTCACCCTGGCGATGTCGGTGGACTCGAACATCCTCATCTTCGAGCGCATGCGCGAAGAACTCGCGGTCGGGAAAAACATCCGGGCCGCGCTCGAGGCCGGGTTCGAAAAGGCGTTCTCGGCCATCCTCGACGCGAACGTCACGACGCTGATCACCGCGCTGATCATGGTCTGGCTCGGCACCGGTCCGGTGAAGGGCTTCGGCGTCGTGCTCGTCATCGGCATCTTTTCGACCATGTTCGCCGCGCTCGTCATCAGCCGGCTGCTGCTCGAGCTGATCATTTACACCAACACGGTGAAGAAGATCAAAATGTTCTCCGCCTTCGGCGAGACGCACTTCGACTTCATGCGCTACGCCAAGCCCTCGTTCATCGTCGGCTGGGTGGTTGTCGCGATCGGCATCGGCGTCGTGGCCTACAAGGGCGGCTCCGTCTATGGCATCGATTTCACCGGCGGCGATTCGCTCACGCTCAGCTACGACGAGCGCGTCGATCTTGCGGACATCCGCGCCTCGGCCGAGGCGGTTGGGATCGACGAGGTCACTCCCGTCTATCAGGAGCTGATCGGGTCCAGCGCGGAGGTGCTCAAAATCCAGACTGCGTTCGACAAGGGCGGTCCGCTGCTGGAGCGGCTCCAGGCTGATTTTCCCCAGGCTGGTTTCACCTTCGTCTCCCAGACCGGCATCGGACCGAGCGTGAGTTCCGACATCCAGTGGAACGCGCTCCTTTCCATCCTTCTTTCGCTGGTCGGCATCCTCCTCTACGTCGCCTTCCGGTTCGAGTTCGGCTACGGCATCGGCGCGGTCGTCTCGACGGTGCACGACGTGCTCCTGACGATCGGCATTTTCGTCATGTTGGGGCGGCAGTTCAACTCCGCCATGGTCGGCGCGATCCTGCTCATCGTCGGCTACTCGATCAACGACACGATCGTCGTCTTCGACCGCATCCGCGAGGAACTCACGCTCAACCCGAGCGCGAAGTTGCGCGACATCATCAACCTCTCGCTCAACCGCACGCTGGCGCGCACGATCGTGACAGGCGGGACAACGCTGGCGACCTCGCTCGCGTTGTTCCTGATCACGGACGGCGTGGTCAACGACCTCGCCCTCACGCTCATCATCGGCATCATCGTGGGAACGTTCTCCTCGATCTTCGTCGCGAGCCCGGTCTTCTACTGGTGGCACAAGGGCGATCGGAAGCACGTCGAGGCCTCTCACGACATTGCCCCCAAATACGAATGGTCCGCGTCCAGCCGGGCCTCCGAGTGATCACGCCCGATGGAATGGAGGCATGTTCCGCTCCCGCGGGAACGGATCAGCGCCCTCGGCCGTGAACTCGGGGTCAGCAATGTCCTTGCTGAACTGCTCCTGCGTGTGCCCCTGGCTTCGACCAGCGAAGCCAGGGCATTTTTAGATCCACGACTGTCGGAACTGACCGATCCCTTTCGCCTCACGCACCTGGAGGCGGCGGCCGATCGACTCGACCTCGCCGTCCGGCGGGGCGAGGCGGTGTCGGTGTTTGGCGACTACGATGTCGATGGAGTCACGAGCACCTCGCTGCTCGTGAGCGTGCTTCGCCGCTTCGGCCTGCGGCCGCACTATGTGGTGCCGCGCCGCCTCGAGGAGGGCTACGGCATGAGCCGCGAGGCGATCGATCGCACGCTGGAGCACGGCCGGCCCGCGCTGTTTCTCGCGCTCGATTGTGGCACGAACTCGGTCGAGGAAACCGCCTACCTGCGCTCGCTCGGGATCGACGTGATCATCGTCGATCACCATCGCTCGAAAAGCGCGCTGCCGGCCGATTGCATCCTCGTGAATCCGCACGTGCAGGACGACGACGCCTCCGGCTTCAGCGACCTCTGCGCGGTCGGCCTGGTTTTCAAGCTCGCGCACGGCCTGCTCAAGAAACGCCGCGATGCCGGCGACCCGCGCGCGTTCGAGATCAAGTTGCGCGACTACCTCGATCTCGTCGCCATGGGCACGGTCGCGGACCTCGTGCCGCTCCTGCGCGAGAACCGCATCCTCGCCAGCCACGGCCTCCGGATTCTCGGCACGACCGCGCGCTGCGGCCTCCGCCAGCTCATGCAGGTTTCCGGCATGACGATCGGCGAACCGCCCCGGCCGGTGGATGTTTCCTTCCGGCTCGGCCCGCGCATCAACGCCGGCGGAAGGCTTGCCGACGCCGCCGTCTCGGTGGACCTCCTGCTCAGCGAAGACGAGGGATTTTGCCGGACGGCCGCAGCCCAGCTCGAGGCCTTCAACCGCGAGCGCCAGGAGATCGAGCGAGAGATCACCGAGCACGCGTTTCGCGAGATCGAGGAGCGGTTCGTCGACGCCAGCGGCGTCGCGCTCTTTCATCCGGACTGGCATCCGGGCGTGGTCGGCGTGGTCGCGAGCCGGCTGACGCGCAAGCTGCACCGCCCGTGCATCGTTCTCGGATCGGAAGGAACGCTCGCGAAGGGATCCGGGCGCAGCATTCCGGGATTGAACCTCGTCGAGGTTCTCGGGAAGTGCGGCCACCTCCTCGAAAGCTGGGGCGGCCATCCCATGGCGGTCGGCGTCTCGATGCAGGCCTCCAACGTCGAGGCGTTTCAACGTCTTTTCAACGAGGCGGTGGCCTCGCTTCCGGTCGACGATCTCGCGAAACCGTCGATCGACATCGCCGCGTGGATCGGGCTGGACGACGTGCGCGAGCGCCTGCTCGAGGAGCTGGATCGTCTGCACCCGTTCGGCCAGCACCATCCGGAGCCGGTCTTCGGGATCGGCGGGGTGATTTTCGACACGCCGCCCGAGGTCTTCAAAACGCAGCATTTTCGCTTTCAACTGCACACACTCACCGGTCGCCGGATCTTCGGCGTGGCGTGGAACATGCACGACCATATCCCGCCCGCCGGCCAGCCGCTCGATATCGCGTTTCAGCTTCAGTGGAATCGCTACAACGGCCGCCGTTTCATGCAGATGGAGCTGCGGAGCTGGCGTCCATCGGCCGCGCCGCCGCGCTCGCCGCTCGCCGGCCGCGCCGCGCCGGCAGTCCGCCGCGAGCGCAGCCCCTGGCGGACCTGAATTCGGCGCGGGCTGGAAAACGGGGAGAGGATGGCCCGCGACGCGCGCGGCCATCC
>CAZFCY010000204.1:0-7844 GCA_964517665.1 uncultured Opitutaceae bacterium
TGGCGTCGATGAGGCGGACGAACGGATCGAAGAGCAGGATCGCCCAGACCACGCCATCATGCCGGGCGACGCGATCGCGCCAGGGCACATCCCCCTGCACATGGCGGCGTTTCACAGCGGGTTCAACTTCATCAACATTCTCCTCGTCATCGGATTCGTCCCGCAGCTCGCCCGCCTCGTGGAATGGATGCTCCCCGACCGGCCCGAACCGAAATCCGACCACCTCCGCTTCCACTCCTCGGCCCTCCCGCAAACCGGCGAACTCGACATCGCCGAGGCCGAGCAGGGCCTCGCCGACATGGGCCGGCTGACCCGCGAACTTCTCGACGGTTTCGTCTCCACCTTCGAAAGCCCGGGCCCGGACGTCGGCGAACGCCTGAAGCACTTCGCCCGGCTCGAAGACCAGAGCGATCAAAAGTCCTTCGAGATCACCGACCATCTCCTCCAGTGCTCGGCCGCCCATCTCAGCAACGCGACCCTCCTCCGCGTCTCATCGCTCATGCGCGTCGTCGCCGAGTTGGAGGACATCTGCGATTGCGGCTACCGCCTCTGCGTCCTCGCCGAGCGCAAAGCCCGCAAGAACCGCCAGCTCCCGCCCGAAACGATGCGGGAGATCCGCTCCTTCGCCGACGTGCTTACCCAGTTCATGGATTTCTGGTCGGGCTTCATCGGCCGCGCCGTCACCACCGCCGACATGGAAACCGCCTTCCAACTGGAAAACTTCATCGACCAGTCGCGCAAACGCCTCCGCAAGGAATCCATGCGCCGCATGCAGGCCAGCGGCGAAGCGATCAAGGCCGAGCTGCTCTACATCGACATCCTCAACAACATGGAGCGCATCGGAAACCACTCCCTGAACATCCTCCAGGCCCTCCGCCACCGCGACTGAAGCGCGCCCGCGCCGGACACAAAAAGCCGCCCGCCCGCCCGGCGAAAACCGCGCGTTCCCCATAAGAAGAAATCCAGAAAAACGGCTTGCCTGCCACCGGGCCGGGCCTTTCCCTCACCGCTTCTCTGCGCGCCCGTAGCTCAATTGGATAGAGCGCCTGACTACGGATCAGGAGGTTTGGGGTTCGACTCCCTACGGGCGCGCCATTCGCAAGCAACGATTTGCGAGATTTCCGGGGTGGTTGTAAAAAGCCAATCTTATCGAAATCCACCCCGGGTTTTCACCCTGTTCTCGGCCCACCTTCTGACCGGGCCGAGAATCCGCCAGCGTGCCGATGAGCGACCCATTGCCACGCGTCGAACGCCAAAACGTCCCCCGCATCGCGACGGCGGCGGAACGCCTCACGATGCTCACGCACGCGCCGGTCGCGCGCCTCGCCTGCTGAAGCCCGGCAGGAAGGGAAAACGCCGGACTCGCAGGCGGGACCAGCCTCGATATTTGGACGGTCGTTGAACCAACCCGGCGGCTCATCGAGCGGCGCGGCGGGGTGGTTTCCCCACGCCATCGCGGACGTGCGAGTCGCGACGAAACTCGGTCGGCGTCATGCCGTGCCGCATGCGGAAGGCGCGGTTGAAATTCGAGAGGTTGCCGAAGCCGGAAGCGAAGGCGATCTCGCTCACGTTCAAGTCGGTGTCGAGCAACTGGCGGCAGGCCCGCCCGAGTCGCAGGCCGGTCACGTAGTCTTGAAAGCCGCGGCCCATGGCGCGTCGGAAGAAACGGCTGAAGGCCGAGGGCGTCATCCCGATGCCCGCGGCGATGTCGGCCTGCGCGACAGGCCCGCTCTCCTCCTCCGAAAGAATCGCGAGCACGCGCGAGAGATTCGGATCGCGCCCAGCCGGGCGATCATCCGGCCAGGCGCGCGCCGAGATGGGCTCGACGTCCGCGCCGCTGGCGAGGGTGTCGAGGATTTCCCAAAGGATGGACAGCCGGGACAATGCCTTGGTGTGTGAGCGCAGCCGCCGGAGGAGCCGCCGGCCCAGGTCCGGTTCGAAGCGCAGCCCGCGCGAGGCCTTGCGCAGCAGTTGCCCGATCCGGGAGTATTCGGGCAGTCGCAGCAGATCGTCGAAACGCCTGGGATCGAACTGCACGACGAAGCTGCGAGCCCGCGGAGCCGGCGTCATCCGCGAGGACAGCCACGCGTGCGGGAGGTTGGCGCCGAGCAGACAGCAGTCGCCCGCGTCGAACGGCCGGATGCTGTCGCCCACGTGGCGCAGCCCGTTTCCCTCCAGGATCCAGGTCAACTCCACTTCGGGATGGAAATGCCACGGATAGGTGAACGCAGGCAGGTCGAACTGGCGAAAGGTCACGGAAACCGGGCCGGCGAGCGGCACGTCCTCACGGAGGGGTTGGGCCAGGGGTTTCATTGATGAAATCTGATCCCGATACCTTGCGAATTTAAATCAGCGCCGCAATAAATCATCAGGATTCGTCAAGCGTTCAGTGGCGGAAACGGGCCCGCATGTGGCACAATGGCCGCGAAGCTTTCCCCGGATGCCCTGCCCGTTTCACGACCACCAACCAGACCCGTTTCGCGAACCCCGTCGCAAGAAAGGCATTCTCGTCAATGACTTTCATGGCGACACCATGCCCATCCTCCTTCGTCACGAAGACGTGCGCAACGCCGCGCGGGACTGGGCCACGTTCAGTTCCGACGCGCCTTTCAAGATTCCCATCCCGACCGAGGAAGACGTGAGGACGGTGCGGCAGTTGCCGCTCGAGATCGATCCACCGGACCACAAGGACTACCGGGCGATCGTGGAGCCGTATTTCAACCGCGCCAAACTTCCCGGGGTGATCGAGCAGGTCGAGGGCCTCGTGGAGGCGCTCGTGAGTGACGCGCTGAAGCGTGACGCCATCGAGATCGTCCGCGAGTTTGCCATCCCGCTCCAGTCGCGCGGGCTGGCCTGCCTGCTCGACGTCCCCCAGGCCGAGGCCGAGATCTGGATCGGTTGGGGCATGCACGTTTTTCGCGAGGGCGACGGCACGTCCAAGGGCGCCGCGATGGAGGCCTACGCCAACAGCCTGCTCGATCGGGGCGCGGCCCAGCCGACGGACGATTTTTTCAGCGCGCTCACGCGCGCGACCTTCAGGGGCCGGAGGCTCACCCGCGAGGAGATGCTCGGGTTTTGCAGCATCGTGTTTGCCGGAGGCCGGGACACGATCATCAACTCGATTTCCGGCGTGATCGGCCACCTCGCAACCACTCCGGCCGACTTCGAGTTTCTACGGGAGGATCCGAAGCGCATCGTGGGCGCGAGCGAGGAGTTTTTCCGCGTGCTCTCGCCTTCCACGCACTTGACCCGCGTGTGCGCTCGAGACGTGGAGCTGCGCGGCGTCGAGGTGGAGGCGGGAAAATTCGTGTCGTTGAACTTTGCCGCGGCCAACTACGATCCGGAGGTGTTCGAGGATCCGGAAAGCGTCCGGCTCGACCGGCGCCCGAATCCGCATGTCGCCTTTGGCTTCGGGCCGCACCTGTGCCTCGGGGCGCCGCATGCGCGACTGATCGTCCGCAGCCTGCTGAAGACGCTTTGCGAGCGCGTCGCCCGCATTCAAGTGTTATCCGCCAGGGATCGCTTCGAGACGGAATCCACCTACCGAAGACGCGTCTCCTACGAGGCGTTGACGGTGAAGATGATCGCGCGGAGCGACGGTTGACTGCGCCGGGGCTCGGGCGGAGGCCTCGACAATAACGCAATCGAGAACGCCTTACGGAGAACTTGAAGGTGCGCGTCAGATGCGGCTTCAGCCCGTGCTTGCGCCAGATCCGCCCGACCGTCGAGTCGCTCAATCCGCTCGCCTCGGCGACTCCCGTGGGTCGCGCCGACCGGCCTTTCCTCCAGGGTCTTCCGCACGATCTGCTCGATCTGTTTGCGTCCATAGCGAGACAACCGGCCGGGACACGGCGCGTCCTTCTCGATGCTTGCCAGCCCCAGCCGCACATAACGATCCCGCCAGCGGCCCGCCTTCTGCCGGGTCATACACAGTTTCGCGGCGATATCCGCGTGCGAAAAGCGCCAAGTAAAGTCTCCGCTGGTCGTGGGATCGGGTATGCGCTGCGCTCTCAGCGCATCGAGAAACGCCTCGTCGTTGCGCCGCAGTTCTGTATCCTGCAAACGCACGCCCTGCAGCATCGCATTATAACCCAGGCTCAAGACATGGTCGCTCTCGTGACAAGGCAGATGCAGCCGCACGTCCATCTCTTCGCGCAAGCCAGCTTCTCGACCATCATCTGAATCATGCCTATTCCACCGCGCTTGATCGCACGATCTCTTTCCGCCAGCTCGCAATGTATATTGCCGGCCTCGATCATCGACTCGGCCTGATCACTCCATCTCCTGCGCGCATCCAACCGGTGCTCGATTCTTCGCTTGTGGTTTCGAAGCGCCTTGCAATACGTCTTCTCGTCTTCTCCACTCGAAATGTCCTCCTTGGCGGATCGGTCGGCCTTTCACACCAGCACCAAACCGCTCAGCGAGAGGCATTTCGAGTTTCTTTTGCCCGCGGCGCGACTCGATCACACCTCTTCCATGTCTAGCGGATGCCGACGCGCCCGTGCCTCCTATTCCTTGCGGCCGAACACATCTCTGATGGCCTCAAGAAATCCGAACCCATTGGTTTTGTCCGGTTCCAGGTAGCTGCCTTCGGTCCATTCGTTCCAAGAGTTCACCGAGAAGATCTTTTGCTTGTTTCCCACAGTATCCAAGAATCTCTTCATTTCGTTCAGGGACTTCTTGAATTCCTTTGGAGTATTGCCGACCAGCGTTGGCAAAAATGGATAGCCTTTCTGGATATATACATCCGAGGAACTCATTCTCGGAGTGGAATCCCAGCCGCACGTCACATTGGCGTAATATGGCAATTCGAAGTTCTTGACCGTCTGGTGGGCGGCAGCCATCGCCTCTTCCCTCGCATAGGAGTATTGTGTGGTCGGGAAATCGGGGTAAGAAACCTGATGAGACCACGTGTAGGCTCCCAAGCTTTTGAAACCAAGATCCAATGTCACCTGATTCTGATCGAAGGCCCTGGCATCCTCCTTGGAACCGGATAGGACAAGCGTGCCGCCTCCGATGACTTGGTCCCGTCTCACGATCACATTCAGGTGCAGGTCTGGGAATCCCGCCGCAATCGTCTTCGCCCTGAAATCAGCCAGGGCCAGCTTGGTGGCTTCGAGACTTCCGAGCCCCTTGATGAGCGTATCGAGGTCATAGACCGAAAAATAGGGGCATCCATCGACCAACCAATAGGAGGGGTGCTTGAAGTATTTCCCAATAATATCATCAACCATCAGATCGAAGGTTTTTCGGCTGACATCTCCGGGAATAAGCACCTTCCAGTTGGGATAGCTCTGGTAAAGCTTCGTCGGAAAGACGTCGGGCATATCGTGATTTGCCCACATCAGGGAGAACTTGACCTTCCGATTGTTCCCGGCTTCGAGAAACCCCTTGTCCAGGGCGGCCCTCAAAAACGAGCCATCGTTGTAGTAGTACCAGTCGAAGATGAACACGTCGACGCCGTACTTGGAGGCCGCATCGATCTTCTTTTCCATCACTTTGGGATCGGACTCGTCCTCATATCCCCACAAGGGCACTTTGGGCTGGTCGTGGCCGGGAAAACGCGGGCGCGCCCATTTGGTGATCTCCCACTCGGTCCAGCCGGGACCGAACCATTTCTCGTTCCGTGGATCAACGTGCACATTGGGCCAGTAATAGGCCGAAATGGTGTAGCCGGGGGAGTTGTCCCGGTATTCATTTTTTCCCGCTGCGAAGATTGTATTGCAGAGCGTGCCGGCGATCAGCGCGGCGAGCGTGGTTCTCAGGATTTCTTTTCTATTCATGATATGGGTTTCGGGGTTTCTGGCACGTTGTTCCACGATCGCTCTTCGACGGGAGGGTTTCGACGTGAACGTCCCGGCCCTGGCGAGTGATCATGACAAGGGGCTCGTGTGGATCACGGAATGCCGGAAGAACCCAAGGAGAATAGGCGATGCCTGCCGAGGCAAACCCGCGGCTGAAACGCGACAGCGTAGGCTCGATTTGCGACAAGGGTGGACCGCCGCATGACCCGGAGCACCTTTCGATAGGGCCGCTGTCATTCGGCCCTGGCCTGCTTCAAGGCGCTCGCGGCGACCGCATCCTTGGGGAAACGGGCATCGGTTGCTTTAACCGCCGAAACGTGGCAGCCAGGCGCTTTGCGCCGCCAAAACCGGTCGCATACCCGATCTCTTTGAGCGACATGTTCCCCTCGGCAATCATGAGCCGCGCTCGCTCGAGCCGGCTCCAGGCGATCTCGTCCGCAATGGTTCGCACATGCACGTCGGCGAACGTCCGTTCCAGTGTCCGCCGGGTAGTGTGAAGCGCATCGGCAACGGCGGTGACGGTCAGAGGATGATGACAGTTGAGTAAAATAAACTCGATCGCGCGATCGGCCAGATCGTTCCCAGTGACAGTCAGCGAGTCGCCGCGGTGGCCGAGTTCGAGTCCTTCGAGGGCAACGCCAAAGCAATTCAGCGCCTGCGCTGACAGCTGCAGTGAGTTTCCGTGCCTGGCCAGCTTGTACAAAGCCGAGTGCGCGGTCCGGAATGCCGCGGGCTCGCCGAGCTTCCTCAGCAGTGGTGTGCGCGGAAAAAAGCCTTTCGCGCGCAACCGGTGCAACAGGGCGCCGTTGGCGCAGATCCAGGACTCCGTCCAGCCCACCGACCGCGTCGGCCGATACCGGTGCCATACTGCCGGAGGCAGAAGCAAGACCTCCCCGTCCGTCCACGGCGCCCGTCCGAGTCGGCGGTCTTCAAATTCACCTCTTCCTCGTTCGATCAATACTGCCGCAAAATCGCCAAGTTCCCGCCCCTGTGACCACTCAAAATTGTAATCCCGATGGTGCCCCGCGCAGGGATATGTCTCGCCCGGCCCGTATATCAGGCGGCCAACGCCGGTCACGTAGATTTCCCTGTGGATATCCGTCTTGGTTACCGGCAGATAATGGAATCCATACTTCGACGGCATTGAACCGATGCATTACTGGAATATCGTGTCGCGAAACAAGTCGAGAATGTCGTAAAACGGACGCAGGGCGTCTTGTTTGCGGACTGGGCCCGGGATGTAGTGCAGTATCAATATGCGTCCTTTCGGTTCACGTGCCCTGATCACCGGCGGTTCACGCGGCATTGGTCTTGCTTACGCCGAGGCGCTCGCTGCCGCGGGCTGTGACCTGTTCCTAGTTCACCATCAGGATGGGGAGCAGGCGGCTCGCGAGTGCGTCCGTCTCTCCCGGGAAACGGGCCGGAGCGTCGCACATCTCGACGCCGATGTGGGAGAGCCGCGCGTAGCGCGCGCCGCTGTCTCCCAGGCCGCCGAAACACTTGGCGGGATAGACATCGCGATAAGCAATGCTGGCTTGTGTCGCTTCGTTCCCTTTCTCGATCTCACCGACGAGGAGTGGCGTCGACATTTCGCGGTGAATCTGGACGCGGGCTTTTTCGTCGGCCACGAGGCCGCGCGTCTCATGGTTGCCCAAGGAGGTGGCGGGCGCATCGTTTATACCACCAGCGTCGGCGCTTTCCGCTCCAACGCCACCCAAGCCCACTACTGCGCGACCAAGGGGGGGCTCTCGCTCCTGGCGCAGGGCATGGCCCTCGAACTCGCGAATCATGCCATCACGGTCAACTGCATTGCGCCCGGCTGGATTCACACTAGCATCAACGATGCTTCGTCGCGCGCGACCGACGTCGTCGAACCCTGGCTGCGAGCCAACTGTCCCATGGGCCGTCTCGGGCAGCCCAGAGACCTCAAGTCCGCATTGCTGTATTTGTGCGCCGCCGAATCGGCCTACGTCACCGGCTCCACTGTGATGGTGGACGGTGGTTGGAACGCGCAGCTCTGAGCACGTCCGTTCGCATCTC
>CAZFCY010000205.1:0-909 GCA_964517665.1 uncultured Opitutaceae bacterium
CACCACTTGCGGCACCGTGCCCAGGCCGGTGGTGAACATGTGGTGGCTCCACACGGTGAACCCGAGGAATCCGATGAGCACGCCCGAGAAGACGACGATCGGATAGCCGAAGAGCGGCTTGCGCGAGAAGGTCGGCAGGATTTCCGAGATGATGCCCATCGCCGGCAGGATGAGGATGTACACTTCCGGATGGCCGAAGACCCAGAAGAGGTGCTGCCAGAGAATGGGCTGCCCGCCCTTCGCGACTTCGAAGAAGTTGGCTCCGAAGAGCCGGTCGAACATCAGCTCGACCAGCGCGATCGTGATGGCCGGAAAGGCGAGAACGATGAGGAAGGAGGTGACGAGCGTCATCCACGCGAACACCGGCAGGCGCATCATCGTCATGCCCGGCGCGCGCAGGTTGATGATCGTGATGATGAAGTTGAGCGAGGCGACGACCGAGGCCACGCCGAGGAGTTGCAGGCCCACGATCCAGAAGTCGGTGCCGAGCCCGGGCGAGTAGGCGTTCGAGGTCAGGTTGGCGTAGCCGAACCAGCCCTGCGCGGGAGCCTGCCCGATGCCGCTGTAACCATCCGGCGCGAGCCACGGCAGCCACGAGAGGTTGAGGATGATCGCGCCCGCGAGGAAGGTCCAGAAGCTGAAGGCGTTCAACCGCGGAAAGGCCACGTCCCGCGCGCCGATCATGAGCGGCGTCAGGTAGTTGAAGAACGCGGAACTCAACGGCATGACGGCGAGGAAGATCATCGTCGTGCCGTGCATGGTGAACATCTGGTTGTAGGCCTCGGCGGAGAGCAGGTCGTTGTTCGGCACCATGAGCTGGAGCCGGATCAAGAGGGCCTCGACGCCTCCGAGCAGGAGAAAGAAGAGCGCGGACATCGCAAATCGCACAGCCCACAGTGGGCATGTCCT
>CAZFCY010000205.1:919-1902 GCA_964517665.1 uncultured Opitutaceae bacterium
CCGTCGACCACAAGAAGATCGGCATCCTCTACGGCATGTCCGCGCTCTTCTTGTGGTCGACGGTGGTCAGCCAGCCAACCAGTCCCGTCTTCGCCGTCGGACGCTTGAAGAGCGTGATCGGGCCGTGCCCGGACTTGGTTTCTCGTTCGACGAAGTCGTGCTTCAGGGCGGTGTCCATGGCGGTCTATTTCAAAGAGTGGAGATAGGCGACGAGCGCTTCGGCTTCATCGTCGGAGAGGGTGACGTTGTTGGGCGCGTATCCGTCGCGATACATGATGTTGCCCGGCTTCACTTCCTCGGGATGCTGGAGCCAGCGCTTCAGGCCCTCCGGCGTGTTTTCCAGCGTCGCCGACGCGATCGTCGTGCGCGAGCCCACGTGCGTGAGATCCGGGCCGGTGATGCCCATGGCGAGGTGGCCGCGAATGGTGTGGCAGGCGATGCAGGTCTTTTGTTGGAAGAGCTGCCGGCCCTCCGCGATGAGCGCGGCGTCCTCCGCGCCCGGCTCCGGCACGGTTTGTTTGCGCAGCCAGTAGGCGAACGGGGATTCCGCGCCGGCGATGCCGATGTCCTCCGTGGGCTCGTGGGCGGCGAAACGCAGCCGGGGTTTCAACGCCTCCGCCTCCGCCACCGCCGCGTCCACCGTGCGGGCTTCCGAGAGCTGGCGTTGCGTCCATTCCGCGAAGGCCGCGGGCTCGAGCGAGACGACGCGAAAGCGCATGTTCGCGTGCGACTCGCCGCAGTATTCCGCGCATTGCGCCCAATAGTAGTCCGACTTGTCCGCCTGCAGCCACATGTGGTTCGCGCGGTTCGGCATGAGGTCCTTTTTGCCCGCCAGCTTCGGAACCCAGAAGCTGTGGATCACATCGACCGTGCGCAGGTCGAGATGGATCGGCCGGTTGGTCGGGATCACCATCTCGTTGGCGGTGACGATTCCCAGCTCGGGATACTCGAACTTGAACCACCACTGGTAGCCGGTGACGCGG
>CAZFCY010000205.1:1912-7743 GCA_964517665.1 uncultured Opitutaceae bacterium
TGATAGGCGATGCCCTTGACCGTGGGGATCGCGATGACCACGAGCACGAGGGTGGAAGCCACGATCAGCCCGACCTCGACCACGGGATGCCCGTGCGTTTGCGGCGGCGGATCGTTCCCTTCATCGCCCGGACGCTCGCGGAATCGGATCTGCGCGTAGATCAGGGTCGCTCCCACGAGGATGAAAATTCCGAGCGTGAGCCACAGCGTGACGTAAAACAGGTCGAGCTGCATCTTGGCAACCGGGCCGTCCACGTGAATCGTCGATTGCGGACCGTCCATCTGGCAACCGGCGACAAGAAGTCCGGTCAGGCCAGCCGCGCCAAACGAGGCGAGTTTTTTGATGAACGGGGTGGGGGGGGAATGTCTTCCCATGCGAGAGCGTCAAGGTTGAAGAAAGCAGACGATCGTCGCCTGCATTCAGCGTCACAAACTCGTTCGATTGGGGCGCTTTTCAAGAGGAATCCTCGTGCGAGGGCATACTGCGGCTCCCGCTGGTCCGCCGCCGCCCAATCATAAGCGCGCGTGATCTTCTCCATCACTTTTTCAACGCCTTGGAATTGAAGCTGGATCTGACTCCGAAAGAGGCGCAAATGTGTTTCGCATGGCAAAGTTCCTTAGCATGTACGCGGTGGCAGCCGCGCTGATCCTCGCCGGCTGCTCCAAGAAAGAAAACAGCGCCGTTGACGCCCCCGCCCCGGCCGCCGCCGCTTCGGATGCCCCGGCCGAGCCGGCCGTCACGGTCCTTCAGCTCAGCGCCAACGACCAGATGAAATTCGACGTCACCCGCCTCGAGGTGAAAGCCGGCGCGACGGTCCGCGTGGTCCTCACCAACACCGGCACGCTGCCCAAGGCCGCCATGGGCCACAACTTCGTCCTCCTCAAGAAGGGCGTGGATGCGACCGCCTTCAGCATGCAGGCCGCCACCGCCCAGGCGACCGACTACTTCCCGGCCGCCCGCGCGGGCGACGTGATCGCCCACACGAAGCTGATCGGCCCCAAGGAAAAGGCCGAGGTGACGTTCACCGCTCCAGCCGAGCCGGGCGAATACGCCTATGTCTGCAGCTTCCCCGGTCATTTCTCGGCCGGCATGAAGGGCGTGCTGGTCGTGCAGTAACAGTCCCTGTCCTCCCTCGCAGCCCGCCGCGGGAGCGGCGGGATTCCCCGCTCTCATGGGAGGGCCGCGTGAGTTCCGAGCCCGGTGATCCCCACCGGGCTTTTTCTTTCTGTCAGAGGCAAGGCCGCTCGCCCGGGCGTGGGCGCGGCTCAGCATTTCCCCTTCGCGCCGGCGATTCGCGGGCCTGCTTTCCTTTCGCCAGCCCCGTCGCCGGCAAACCCGTCTCCCCTCATCGCCATGTCCCACGATCTCACGCAAGGCGCGTTCACTCTCCCCGGCGAAGCCGGATTCGAAGACCTCACCCTTCGCCTCGCGAAGAAGTGGGGCGCGGACAACATCCGCGACAGCGACGGCACCCGGCTCTCACCCGGGATCCTGAAGGCCGGTTATAACATTTACTCCACCGTCTGCCTCGTCCGCTCGGTCAACGAATGGGCGAAACAGAACCGCGACAAGGTCCAGCAAAACTTCCTCATGAGCTTCCCCGTCGTCGCGGAAAGGACGACGCTCACGATCGATCTGCTCGCCGGCTTCTTCAAGGAGCAGTTCGTCGTCAACTTCGACGCCGACCCGAAGCGCTGGTGGCAGGTGTTCGACCGCACCACCGGCGAGGAGGTCCCGAAACGCGATTGGTCGTTTCACGCAAAGAAGGGCGCGGTCACGATCCGCAACGCGGCGAAGTGGCATAAATACACCGTCAATTTCCTCGCCTACCGGATCTGGGAGGAGATCTCGATGTACAACCACATCACGAACAACTGGGGCGATCGCGAGCACCTCGCCGCCGTCGATCCGATGCGCCCCGCCACGCAGAAGGCGCTGTTGAAGTTCCTCGACCAGTGGCTGCGCGAGCATCCCGACACGACGGTCGTGCGCTTCACGTCGATGTTTTATAACTTCTCCTGGTTCTGGGGCGACGACGTGAAACGCCTCCGCTTTGTCTATTCCGACTGGGCCGACTATGCCATGACCGTCAGCCCGCGCGCGCTCACGCTCTTCGCGAGGCAATACGGCTACAAGCTGGTGAGCGAGGATTTCGTCAACGGCGGTCTCTATAACTCCACGCACAACGCGCCCTCGCGCCGCTACGCCGACTATATGGAGTTCATCCACGACTTCGTCGCCGGTTTCGGGCGCAAGTGCGTCGATCTCGTCCACGCGTATTCAAAAAAAGCATACGTTTTCTACGACGACCACTGGATCGGCGTGGAGCCGTACGGCCCGCGCTTCAAGGACTTCGCCTTCGACGGCATCATCAAATGCGTCTTCAACGCCTTCGAGGTCCGCAAGTGCGCCGGCGTCGGGCATGTGGCGACGCGCGAGTTGCGCCTGCATCCGTATTTGTTTCCGACCGGCCTGAAAGGCGAGCCGACCTTCCAGAAGGGCGGCGGCGGCGATCCCACGCTCGACGCGAAAAACTTCTGGATCGACGCGCGCCGCGGCATCATCCGCGCGCCCATCGATCGCATCGGGCTCGGCGGCTACCTCTCGCTCGTCGAGCCGTATCCGGATTTCCAGGACTATATCGAGCGGCTCGCGAACGAGTTCCGCCTCCTCAAATCCTTTCACGCCGGGGACAAGCCCCACACCGGCCCGTTCAAGGTCGCCGTCCTCACCGCCTGGGGCCGCCTGCGCTCGTGGATCGCCTCCGGGCATTTCCATCCCGGACTTGAATATAACGAACTGATCGAATCGCTCGCCGGCCTGCCGGTCGAGGTGGAGTTCATCAGCTTCGACGACATCGCCACGAGCGGCATCCCGCGCGATGTGAAGGTGATCATCAACTGCGGCCGCGCGGGCAGCGCCTGGAGCGGCGGCCACTTCTGGGACAATCCCGACATCGTGGCCGCGCTCACCGGCTGGGTCGCGAAAGGCGGCGGCTTCATCGGCATCGCCGAGCCTTCGGCCCTCGCCGGCGAATCGGGCGAATATTTCAGGCTCTCGTCCGTCCTCGGCGTCGATCGCGACCGCGGCGAGCGCCTCGCCCTCGCGCGCCGCAAATATACGAAGCCGGACGCGCATTTCATCACCGCCGATCTCGCGGGCGAGCCCGACTTCGGAGGCGACATCGCGGGGATCCATACGACGGCGCCGTCCACGGAAGTCCTCGTCGCGCGCGCCGGCCGCGGCCCCGAGTTCATCGAGGGCAGCGTGACGATCGCAACCAACACCTTCGCGCGCGGCCGCGGCGTTTACCTGAGCGGTTTCAAGCGCAGCCACGAAAACACGCGGCTCCTGCACCGCGCCATCGCCTGGGCCGCGTATCAGGAAACCGGGTACGCCCCCTGGTCGAGCGGCAACGTCCGGACCGAGTGCGCGTATTTCCCAGGGAAGGGAAAGCTCGTCGTGATCAACAACGCCGGCGAGCCCCAGGAAACCGAAATCACGCTGGCCGACGGCCGCGCCACGCGAAAGATCGCCCTCGATCCCCACGGCATCGCGATCCTCGACGCCTGACCGAATTGTTCATACCAGTCACGGATTGCCTCGAGGTCCCGTTCGGCCTCGGGCCGAACGAGGACGATCCAGCTCATGGGTGGTTGCGCAGACGTCGTTCGACGTCCGACCACAAGGATCCCGCGGAGGGGGCGGCGTCATATTCTGCCTGAGCCTCGTTGAGCAGGGACTTTTCGCGATCGGTCGGCCCGGCCGCCTCCTCCAGGCTCCACAATCGTTCGAGGATTTCGGCCCTGTCCTGCGCCGAGAGCCTCGGAAGTTCGGCCATGATCTCCGCTTTGCTCATGAAGCCACGCTAATGTCCCACCGGATCGATTCAAGCCCGACAACCGCGACCGGAAGGGGAGCCGTTTTCACCACGGACCTCCGGCTCGGAGAGAGGCACAGGGAACAGGGAGGTCGGAAGGGACCTTCGCAAGTTGTTCAACAAAAAGCCCCCGGACGTGTTTCCCGGGGGCTTCAAATTGGGTGCAGGGGCGGGATTTGAACCCGCGACCTTCAGGTTATGAGGGCGTGACGTAACTCGCTTACCTAATGCCGTTTAACTTGGGTCTCCACCTCGGTGGGTCCGTATGTGGGATACCGTTTTTTCGGGAGGTGCTGCCCGTTGCTCCGAGTTCCCCCAGGTCCAAAACAACCTGAACAAAACGGAGACAATATCATGGGACTCGAAATCAACCCGAAGAAAAGCAAGTGGTGGTATGGCCGGATCGAGGTGAACGGCCGAAAGATCAAACGAAACCTCGGCGTCGAACTGCAGGGACAGATTCCGCCGCGGCTCTCGCAGGTCGGCGACATTGTGTTCGAAAAATCCCGGGCGCGCGCGCAGGCGGCGTTGGAGCGATTCCAACTCGACGCGAAGAAACGCTGCAAAGCCGAGGAACTCATCCAGACGATTCACGAGATTCGGACCGGCGAACGCGTCCGCTCAGTGCTCCTCACAGACATCGTTGCGCGGTGGAAGGAGCTGCCCCGTCGTCGGCCGCTCAGCGAACGCTACGTGACGCAGGCCGAAAGCCGCGTGAACGAATTCGCCGGCATGGAACGGGAGCCGGTCACCGTTCAGGAGCTGGAAGCCGCTCGGACACGGTTGCGGCGCGAGCTCCTCGATTCGCTAAAGGCCGATCACAAGCGGTTCCTGCTGGGACTTGTTGCCGGTGATCCTCCGTGGGAGGCGATGAAGTGCCGTCACTTGGCTGAACTCCCAGCCATTCAGTGGAAGCTTCAAAACTTGGCGCGCCTCAAGAAATCGAACGCAGCGAAATTTCAGGCGCAAACAGACGAACTTCGGCAGCGCCTCGAAAGTTGATCCATCGGCAACGCGCAGCGCCTAATTCCCAATGGCAAGAACCCCCAAATACCGTTTCGGCAAGCACGAGTTCACCTCAAAGGATGCCGTCAAGCGATTCGCCAGCGCCATGCGAGCATGGTATGGAGTTGGGGCGACAGTCACAGATTTGGATGATATCGCGTTTTTGCGTGATCTGATTCAAGGGCACGTCGAACGAGGAGCAAAAATCGGCGACGGCGTGAGCCGTTTTTTTGTCCACTACGCGCCAGACCATCATCCTGCCGACTGTTTCTGGATCGAGAGAACGGATGGATCTAAGACGGATTTCGGGGTGCCGGCATGTTTACAGGAAATCGGACGTGTCAACCGCATGTCGCTGCGTATGGCCATTCGAGGTGATTTGGACTTGTTCAAAACTCAAGCGCTAGCTGGCTGTGGAGATACGTTCGTATCCCAATTTTCAGGGAAGCTATTTGCACTCGAAGAAGCGGTTGCTGACCACCTAGTTCCCTTCGAGACGATCATAGAGAAGTTCTTTGGAGAGCGGGGAATTGATCTTGGAACCGTAATGCTCACTCGCAGCGTCGATCAAAAGAGCGATCCGGTTTGGGTTGATGAGGTGCTATTGTCAGAATTTTTGACCTTTCACCGGACATTCCCTCTGCGCCTTGTTCATTGGCGTGAGAACCTCAGTGAGGTCAAAAAGTCAGCTGCATCTTAAGCACTGTGGCCTAGAACATTTCAGCCTCTGGAAATTCTGGAATGCAGGCAAAAAAAAGCCCGCTCGTGAGAGCGGGCTTAAAATTCCCGGGAGCATAGCTCTACCGGGAATTTTTGGCGGGAGGGGCGTTCTTCAAGACAAGCTGCGCGGCATCTGGCAAGCGCGGATACGCGGCAAGAAAAGGGAGCGGTGAAGGCTACCGCTCCCGCACCTTATTGCGCTCAGTTGAGGGCAACCGGATTGCCC
>CAZFCY010000206.1:0-7740 GCA_964517665.1 uncultured Opitutaceae bacterium
TAAGTGCAACAAGGAACGCCGCCCTTGATCGGCTTGCCCGGCTTCGCGCCCTCGAGCGGGCCGCCGGTCTTCGCATCGACCTTGGCCGCGATCGCGTCCCAGACCGGCTGCAATTCCGCGTAGGCCTTCGGATCGCCGCCGGGCATGAGCGACGGGCCGAAACGCGCGCCTTCCTCGCCGCCGGACACGCCGGAGCCGATGAAGCGCAGGCCCTTGGCGCGGAGGTCCTTTTCGCGGCGGATCGTGTCGGTCCATTTGGCGTTGCCGCCGTCGATCACGATGTCGCCCTTCTGCAGGAGCGGAACAAGGCCGTCGATAACGGCGTCCGTGGCGGCGCCGGCCTTGACGAGGATGACGATCTTGCGCGGGCGCTTGAGCGAGGCGACGAACTTCTCGAGCGTCTCGCAGCCGACGAGGCCACCCGGCGTGTCGGGGTTTTCGTCGACGAACTTCTTCATCGTTTCCGTCGTCCGGTTGAAGACGGAGATGCGGAAGCCGTGGTCCGCGATGTTCAGCGCGAGATTTTGACCCATGACGGCCAGGCCGATGAGTCCGATTTCAGATTTGTTTTTCGCCATACCAGTACGTGTTAACCTAAGTTCCGCGGACAGACTGCACAAAAGGAAACGAAGAGAACCGGGGAGAAGAGGTGGATTGCGGAATCCCGCAATCGCCGCGATTCACCTCCGGAACGACCTCGAGCGTGGCCGGCACATCTGCGTGGCCATTCCGATCTCGTTGCCTTCTGTGAGCTGCGTGCGTTGAGCCGGCAACATGCCCCAGAATCGACCGCGCTGCCGAGAAGAAAAAAGGCGAAGCCGGTTCCGGGCTTCGCCTTGTCGATCTCGCGCCAGGCGCGGTTTAGATGGCAAACGGCTGCGCCCGCTTCGGAAACCACGGCTCGACGATGTCCACGACGGGTTTCAGGAATGTCGGCTCGTTGCGGTTGTGCACCCACGACGCCAGCAGACCGGTGCCGCCGACCAGAAGGACGAAAAACAGCACATAGCGGTTCACGCGCGAGAGCAGCCGGATCGTCTGCAGCACGGCGAGCAGCACCAGCAGCAGAATGCCGAAGCGAAGCCAGTCGCTGTCGGGAATCGTTACTGACGTCGGGTCGAGTGCGAGCAGGAAGTCCATGGCGGTCGAATGCGTTCCACTTGCCCTATCGACCGCGGACGCCCGTTCCTAACCGGCGCTTTCCGGAAGCGTGTGGCCGTTGATCCAGCCCGAATCGCCCTCCGCGTAGTGTTCCTTCTTCCAGATCGGGACGCGGGTCTTCACCTCATCGATGACGAAGCGGCAGGCGTCGAAGGCCGCGCCGCGATGCCGGGAGGAAACGCCCACCCAGACCGCAAGCTCGCCGAGTTCGAGCAGTCCCACGCGGTGAACACAGGTGATGTCAAAAACCTCGAAACGCCGGCGCGCCTCCTCGAGGATGCGCGCGCCCTCCCTTTCCGCCAGCGGCGCAAAGGCCTCGTACTCGAGCCGCAGGACCGCGCGCCCCTCGTTCAAATCACGCACCCGCCCCTCGAAGCTGACGAATCCGCCCGCGCGCGCATCGGCCATCGCGGCGCGCAACGAGGCCGGATCGAGCCGCGCGGTGGAAACATGGAAACGCATCACAGGCTTCGCGCTCATCCGCCCGCGACCGGCGGGATGAAGACGACGCGATCGCCGTCCTCGAGCGGCTGCTCCCAAGGCGCGAAGTCGTCGTTGACCGCCACCTTGAGCTGCGCCGGTTTCAACGTAAACGCGTGTTTCGCCGCCAGTTCGGCGTAAAGCTGCCCGGGAGTGGCCGCGGCTGTCCGAACCGCCGCCTCCGTGCGACCGGCCTGCTCGCGCAGAAGCGCGAAGAACTGCACCGTGATCGTTCTCGATTTCATGGGGTCGGCCCAAAGTCGCTCCTGCCGCCGGTCTTTTCAACCAGCCGGATCGAACGGATCTCCGTTCCCAGCCCCAGCGCCTTGACCATGTCGTAAAGCGTGAGCGCGGCCACACTCGCCGCGGTCAGCGCCTCCATTTCGACACCCGTCCGCGCCTCCGCGCTCGCGAGCGTTTCCACCACCGCCGACCCGCCATCCTCCAAGTGGATGGAAACCTTGCAGTCGTCCAGCGGCAGCGGATGGCAGAGCGGGATCAACTCGTGGGTGCGTTTCGCCGCCATGATGCCTGCGAGAATCGCGGTCTGAAACACCGGACCCTTCTTCGATTGAAGATCGCGCCCGTCGAAAAGCGCGGCCGCCTCCGGCGTGAGCGCGACCTCGGCCCGGGCTCGCGCGGTCCGGCGGGTGACGCGTTTCGCGCCCACATCGACCATCGCCGGCTGGCCGTCGGCGCCCACGTGCGAGAGTTTCCTGCCACTGCTTCGTTTCACCCGGCCAACGAAAAGCGCACCGGCGATCAAAGCGCAACCGGCAACGGGACGTCCACGCGGCCCCGCCCGGGAGGGCCGGGATCCCGCCGATCCCGCGACGGGCTGCGAGGACTCATTCCCCCAACCACGCGCCGATCCCGCGCACGAGCGCGAGCGCGCCGCCGATCACGATCAACAGCACCAGCCCGAGAAAGACCACGCGGGCCAGCGGCGCGGTGCCGCTCAGCGTCGGGTTTCGATCCTCCTTCTCCTCCTCCGGCTCGATTTCCCAATCGCGCAGCTCGTCCTCGTCTTCGTCGCGCCAGCTCATGTCAGATCCAGCGTGTGAACGGCGCCGGCGCGCCCGCCGCAAGCCCGGTTTTTCCTGGCGCGATTTCGACGAAGCCGTGCGTGCCCGCGATGGACACGAAATCACCCGAAGTATTGAACGGTTTCGGCCGGCCCGCGAGCATGCCGTCTGCGCCGCGCTCGAGCACGACCGGCACGAAAAGCGTGAGCGTTTCGCGCGACTTCACCGGCGCCGCCACGGGAACGCTTCCGCCCGGCGCGGCCCGCTCGTTGCCACACATCCGCGTCAGTCCGGGCAGGACGTAGCGATGGAAACACGTGTAGGAAGAAACCGGATTCCCCGGCAGCGCGAAAACCGCCACCACGCGCGTGTCTTCCGGATGCAGGAAATCGCCGGGCCGCTCGAAAACGCCAAAAAACATCGGCCTGCCCGGACGCTGCGCGACGCCGTGAAAGATCCGTCTCACGCCGAGTTCCTCGAGCACATTCGGAATGTGGTCGAACTTCCCTTTCGAAACGCCGCCGGTGATCACGACGACATCCGCCTGTTGAAGCAGCCGCTCCAGATTCCACGAGATGGCATTCGCGTTATCGGGAAGGTGGTTCAACTCGACCTGCGCGTGCCCGGCCGCGACCAGCGCCGCGCGCAAGGCCAGATCGTTTGAGCGCCGGATCTGGTGCGGGCGCGGCACGTCCTCGACATCGACCAGTTCGTCGCCCGTGGTCAGCACCGCGACCTTCGGCTGCGCGGACACATCGAGCCGCTCGCAACCGCACGAGGCCGCCACCGCGATCTCGCGCCCCGTCAAGACACAGCCGGCGGGCACGAGCACGTCGCCCGCCTTGAAATCGGAACCGCGGGGATGCACGCCCTGACCGGGCTCGATGTTCGCGCCCGCGCGAGCGCGCGCCGTTTCGCCTTCGCAGGTGAAGTCTTCGACCGGCAGCACGCAATCGCACGACGCCGGAATCGGCGCGCCGGTCATGATCTCGAGACACCCGCCTTCCGGCGGCGGATCGACCGGTTCGGCGCCGGCGGCCTGTATGCCGGCGATGCGAAACTCGCGCCGCCCGGCCGCCCAATCCGCATGGCGCAGGCACACGCCGTCGAGCGTCGCCCGATCGAAGGGCGGGCCCTCGCGATCCGCCGCGATCGCCTCCCGCAGGATCCGGCCATGCGCCTCCTTCAGCCGCACGCGCTCGGCGGGCAAAAGCCCCATGCTCTCCAAAACCAGCCGCTCAGCCTCCGCAACCGCGATCATGGCCGACAATCAACACACCGCCCGCGCCCGGCGCGAGACGAACCGAAGCCCCACGACGCGCGTCTGCCATGGTCGGCGGGACTGACGGGGGTTGGCCAGTGGGAGCGGCGTGCGACGCCGCCGGATTGACCCGCTGGCGTCGGCGGGTTCGTTTGCTCGCGTTGAATGCCGCCGACAGCACACCGCAGAACCGCGAACAACCGCGCGACCGGCTCCAGCGTCCGCTCCGCGATTTGCGCATCTCGGTGACGGACCGCTGCAATTTCCGCTGCCCGTATTGCATGCCGAAGGAGGTTTTCGGGCCGGACTACGCGTTTCTTCCGCCCGAGGCGGTGCTGACCGACGACGAGCTGGCGCGCATCGTTGCCGTCTTTGTCCGGGCGGGCGTATCCAAACTTCGGATAACCGGCGGCGAGCCGTTGATGCGCCCGCGCATTGCCCGGCTGGTGGGAAGGCTGGCGCGCATCGCCGGCGTCCAGGATCTTTCCGTCACGACCAACGGCTGGTTTCTCGCCCGGCTCGCGCCCGAACTCGCCCAAGCCGGGCTTCAGCGGATCAACGTCAGCCTCGACGCGCTTTCGGACGATGTTTTCGGCAAAATGAACGGCCGCGGCTTCACCGTGAAGCGCGTGCTGGACGGCATCGACGCCGCGCTGACGGCCGGCCTCGGCGTGAAGATCAACATGGTCGTGCAGCGCGGCGTGAACGAAGACGAAATCCTCCCGATGGCGCGGCACTTTCGCGAACGCGGGATCACGCTGCGGTTCATCGAATACATGGACGTCGGCACGACCAACGGCTGGCGGATGGAACAGGTCGTCCCGGCCCGCGAGATTGTTCGCGCGATTCATGCCGGGCACGCGCTCGAACCGCTCGAGCCGAACTACCGGGGCGAGGTTGCGGCCCGCTACCGTTACGCAGGCACGGAAACGGAGATCGGTCTCATCTCGTCGGTGACCGAACCGTTTTGCTCCAACTGCCACCGCGCGCGCCTGTCAGCCGACGGCAAACTCTTCACCTGCCTCTTTGCCGCCAACGGCCACGACTTGCGCGCTCTCATCCGCGAGACCTCCGACGACGAGGCGGTGTTCTCCCGGCTCGCGCGGATCTGGCGCATGCGTTCCGACCGCTACTCCGACGAACGGTCGGAACGCCTTCTCGCCGGAGAAACCAGGCCGAAGGTGGAGATGTCCTTCATCGGAGGTTGAGCCCCGGCTCGAACGGCGATCACGCGCGCAATGCCTGCGATAAGCAGTTCTTCGACTAACGAGACCCACCCAAGCGCCGATCGGAGAGAGCACTGACCCGTCTGCGCCAGGCAGTCGGACTGCCATGTCTCGCCCTCCCAGATCGCATCGTTCGCTCCTCGGCTGTGATCCTTCACGGTTCTCGTCGCGTGAGCAGCCTCCGAAACGCTGACGACGCCGCGGACCACCCATGACTCTCACCGTCGTCATCCCGGCAAAGAACGCGGAGAGCGGAAAACGACTCGCGTTTTGCGATGCCGACGACGTGGTCGCGCCGGCGTGGATCGCCGCCCTGCGAAAAGCTTTCGCCACGGCGGATCTGGCCACCGGTCCGGTCGACTCCTGCAGGCTCAGCCCTCACTGGCTGGCCGGGCACCGGCTCCGCCGTGCCCTGAATCCGCCCGGATGATGACGCGTCCCCTCCGCATCCTGCTCGCCACGCCGTTTCTGACGGAGCCTCCGGAATTCGGAGCGGCCCAGCGTTCGAACCTCCTGCGCCGCGCCCTTTGCGCGCTGGGCGAAGTCGACATTGTCGCGGTCCTCCGTCACGTCCGCATGACCGACGCGGAAGAAGCCGCCACCGACCGCGTGCCGCGTCTCGTCGAAATCCTGCGCCCATCCGGGCGGCAACCGCATCCGCCGCTCTGGCTGCGCGCCATCCGCCAGTTGCGCCCGTCGTTCGGAGACGCCCTCGTCGCCGAACGAGCCGCCCTCACCCAATACCAGCCCGATCCCGATTGGCGAGGCTGGTGGGATGCGCCCGATCACGATCGTCGCTACGACCTCGTCGTCGGCCGCTGCCTGTCGCCGCTCTGCCGTCTCGGCGCATTCGGCCGCGCGGTCACACTGCTCGACCTCGACGACGCGCCGGACCTCCTCATCGAATCCCACCTGCGCAACAAGCGCGGCACGCCGCGCCCGCGCCTCGCGCAGCGCGCGCGGATCCACGCGCACCGGCGCAGGATCCTCCAGTGCCTGAACCGCTGCGCGCACGTCTGGTTCACGTCGGAAACCGATCGCGCGCGACTCCGCGCCCGTTCGGCCGGCGTGTTGCGCAACATTCCGTTTCACGGGGTCCGGCATCTCGGCCCGCCCGACACGACCACGCCCACCGTCCTCTTCGTCGGTCACCTCCGCTACGCGCCCAATCGCCTCGGCGTGTGCCATTTCCTGGAGCGCGTCTGGCCTGAAGTGCGGCGTCTTGCGCCGAACGCGCGGATGCGCCTCGTCGGCGAAACCGCTCCCGAAGACCGCGCGGACTGGAACTCGCTCCCGGGTGTCGAAGCGGTCGGTCGCGTGGATTCCCTCGACGAACACTACACCGTCGCCACCGCCTGCATCGCCCCGATCCGCTTTGGAGCCGGGAGCAACATCAAGGTGCTGGAAGCCGCCGCATGCGGCCGACCCACCGTGCTCACGCCTTTCGCCCGCCGCGGCTACGAACGCCAGCTCATACACGAGCGCGAAGTCCTCATCGCGGATGACGACGATGGTTTCGCCGCGCATTGCATCGCCTTGCTTCGGGATCCCGCGCGCTCTCTCGCCATGGGACGCCTCGGCCAGGAGGCCGTGACGCGCGAGTTCGCCTTCGAGCACTTCGCCGCCGCAGTCGCGCACGGTGTATCCCGCGCGCTGCGACGTCCTGGTGAATCCTGATGCGCTCATGCTGGCACTAATCCTTCACCGTGTATTCGAAGCCCTGCGCGACAGGCGCGACATCGAAACCCATTCGATTCGCCTGATGCTGCGGCGCTACGTCGCCGGCATGGCGCGGTACTGGTGGGCCTTGCGTCGCGCGCAACCGGCGCCCGACGACGAGGGACTGCGATGCACGGTTGTGATCGCGTCGTTTCGCCGCATGGCCAACATCGACCCGATCGTGCGTGGCGTGCTCCGTCTCGGCTTCGTCGAGCGCGTGCTGGTCACGAACAACAACCCGGCAGTGAGCCTGAGGCGCTGGCTCCGGCTGCGCGATCCGCGTCTCGAAGTCATCGACCAGCCCGTCGCCCGGCCTCCCGGGGTGCGATTCGACCTGACCCGCTCGCAACCCGGCGAGCGCTTTCTCGTGCTCGACGACGACCTCTTTCTTCCGCCGCGCGCGCTCGCGTTCCTTCTCGCCGCGCTGGCTCGCGAACCGGGCGTGCCGCATGGAGTGCAGGGGGAGATCTTCGATCCCATCCAGGGACGTTGCGCGCCCGACGTGCGCTACGTCGACCAGCGGGTGCACGTCCTCAACCGCGTTTACTGCTTCACCCGCGCGCATCTCGAGGAGTACCACCGGCTCGCGGCCGGTCTGGCCGATCGCGGATTCGGCGGAGTCGGCCTTTGGGACGACGTGCTCCTCAGCGCTTCCGGCCATGCGCACGCCCGGGTGCATCCGGTGGGTTACTGGCCCGACTGCCCGAGTGGCGTTCACCGCCGGATGGCCGTCTTTCTCAGTGGTGACGGATTCCGGGCCGAACGGCTGCGCGTGTTTGCCGCCCTCGCCGAAATGAAACCTGAAATCGGCGCGCGGCTCGCAGCCGTTCGGTCCGGAATCCGTCACCACTGAGAAAGACGGCCATCC
>CAZFCY010000207.1:0-3092 GCA_964517665.1 uncultured Opitutaceae bacterium
CCCCCATGACTCCCGCCTTCGACCATCTCGTGCAGCGGCTGCGCAAGCTGCCGGGGATCGGCTTTCGCTCGGCCGAGCGCATCGCGCTGCACCTGCTCGTCGAGCGGCCGGGCGCGATGGCGGAGCTGGGCGAGGCGATCGAGGCGGCCGCGCGCAACGTGCGGCGCTGCGAGGTCTGTGGAAACCTGGCGGAGGACGAGCGCTGCCCGATCTGCGCGGATGACTCGCGCGATCGCTCGCGCGTCTGCGTCGTCGAGCACGTGCCCGACCTCGTCGCGCTCGAGCGTTCCGGTTCCTATCGCGGCGTCTATCACGTCCTGCATGGGAAACTCTCGCCCATTCGCGGCATCGGCCCGGCCGAACTCAACCTCGACACCCTGCTCGCGCGGCTCGATCGCGGCGGCATCGCCGAGGTGATCCTCGCGCTTTCCAACGACGTCGAAGGCGAGGCCACGTGTCATTTCCTCAGCGACCGGCTCGCCGGCCGCGGCCTCGACCTCACGCGCATTGGTTTCGGGCTGCCGAGCGGCGGCGGCGTGCTCTTCGCCGACTCGATCACGTTGAGGAGCGCGCTCGACGCGCGCCGCCCGTATTTGTGATCAAAAGGTCCGGGGAGCGCAAAAGCGGCGATGAATCGCCGCTTTCAGTCGCGTTCGCGCGCTTCCCGGCCGCCTGCAATACACCCGCCACTTCCAATGGCGCCCATGGACAGGCAGGGACGCAGGTCAGGATTGAGTTTCAAACGCGTATTTGTTTTCTCGGACGGATGCCAGATCTTCGATCCCTCGCGGCGGCGTTTGTCAGCGGCTCCACTATCGTCTCCGGGCTCGCCGCCGCGGAGGCGCCTTATCCACCGAGTCCGGTCATCGCCGCGCTCTCGCTCGACTGGTCCACGCACCGCCGCTCGGCGGTGGGCAGCGACAACTTTCAGCTCACCTGGGCGGACGACAACCAGTTGTACGGCGCCTGGGGCGATGGAGGCGGTTTCGGCAGCCGGAACGAAGCGGGGCGCGATTCGCTCGGCTTCGCGCGGATCGAGGGCGACTGGGACAACCACCGCGGCTTCAACGTCTGGGGCGGCTTCGAGGGCGAGCACCGCGCGCAGTTCGCGGGCAAGAGCTGGGGGACGATCTCGGTCGGCGGCGCGCTCTATTCGTGGGTCGTGCCGGACAATCCCGATTCGGCCGGCTCGGGCGACAATTTCCGCTTCACCGACGACCCGGAGGTCGCGTATCCACGGGACCACTACAGGTATGCCCAACTGGCCCGCTCGACGGATCATGCCGCGCATTGGGAGAAGGCGCCCTGGCGATGGTGGCGGGAGGACAATCTCATCGTTCCCACCTTCCTGAACTTCGGCCGCGACAACGCCGGCGCGCGCGACGAGTTTGTCTATGCCTATTTCATTCGCCCGCAGAATCCCGACGTCACGCAGTCCGGATTCAAGTTGAGCGTTCACCGTCCCGGCGCGCTCTTCCTCGCGCGCGCGCACCGCGATCACCTCTTCGCCGGGCGCGATGCCTACGAATGGTTTTCCGGGATGGAGCGGGGCAAGCCGGCGTGGGGCCCGCTCTCCGCAAAGCAGCCGGTCTTCGAGGATCCCAACGGCTCCGGCTGGTGCGTGAGCGCGAGCTACAATCCCGGCCTCGGCCGCTATCTGATCGCGACCGAACATGGCGAGAGCCACGCCGGCGTGATCGGGATCTTCGACGCGCCGGCGCCCTGGGGGCCGTGGACCACGGTGGAGTATTGGACGGAGGAAAATCCATTTGGCCACGAGCGGCCGGGCAGCGATCTCGCCTGGAGAAACAACGTCTTCTTCGTCTCGTTCGTGCCCAAGTGGTGGAGCGGCGACGGACGCGAATTCACCCTCTCTTTTACGGGTGGAGGAGGCGGCAGGGACAACGATTCGTTCAACACCATCCGCGGCGCATTCCAGCTTCGCGAAACGCCTCCGGTTTCCGGCGTTGGTTTGCCAAGCTCGTGATCCGCGGGAAAGAGTCCGCCTCGCAGGGCGGCGCCATCGGCCGCGCGGATCAGACGAGCGCCTCCTGAAGAATCGTCACCGGGTGGAGGGCCACGCGTCCGGCGCCATCCTTGATCTGATGCCGGCAACTGGTTCCCGGAGCCGCGATGATTATATCATCCGGGGTCTTGCGGACGGAAGGGAACAGCACGAGTTCGCCGATCTGTTGGGAGACGGCGTAGTGCTCCTTCTCGTATCCAAACGATCCGGCCATGCCGCAGCAGCCGGATGGGATCATGGTCACCTTGTAGTTTGCGGGCAGCTCGAGCATCTTTACTGTCGGCACGACTGACGACAGCGATTTCTGGTGGCAATGGCCGTGAAGCTTGATCGTTTGCGGCCTGGCGGTGAAGGCGTCGCGCCGGATGCGGCCTGCATCGGCTTCGCGAGCGATGAATTCGTCGATAAGCAACGCGCGCGTGGCCAGCGTCCTGGCGGCGTCCTTCAGGTTCGCGGGCACGAGGTCGGGATATTCGTCGCGGAAACCGAGGATCGCGGAGGGCTCGATGCCGATGAGGGGAGCATCGTCGGTGACGAGGTCGTGGAGGAGTTCGACGTTGCGGATGGCGTGTCGCTGACCCGCGCGCACGAGGCCTTTTGAGAAGTGCGCGCGGCCGCTTTCGGAGTGGATCGGTATAACGACCTCGTAGCCGAGCCGGTTGAGGAGTTTGACGGCCGCGATGCCGACGTCGGCATCGCCATAGTTGGTGAACTCGTCGCAGAAGAGATGGACGCGCCCGTTGGGGTAGGCGAGCCGCGGCGGGTTCGCGTGTTTCCCGTGCCAGGCGGCGAGAGTCGTCGCATGCAGCTTCGGCAGGCTGCGTTCCTGCGCGAACCCCGAGAGTCTTTTGATCCAGCGCGAAAATCCCGGCGTGGTGATCGCCCAGTTATATAACGACGGCGCAAGCGAGGCCAGGCGCATGCTCCGGCCGAAGCTGGCGATGAGGCGCGAGCGAAAAGGGACGCCGTGAACATCGTGGTAGTGTTGCTGCCATTCGGCCTTGAGGCGGGCGACGTCGACGTTGGAGGGACATTCGGATTTGCAGGCCTTGCAGGAGAGGCAGAG
>CAZFCY010000207.1:3102-7717 GCA_964517665.1 uncultured Opitutaceae bacterium
GAGGCAGAGGTCCATGACGCCCCTGACCTCCTCGCTGTCCCAGGGGCTGCGCATCGACCGCGGATGGGTGAGCACCTGGCGGAGCATGTTGGCGCGCGCGCGGGTCGTATCCTGCTCGTTGCGCGTGGCCATATAGCTCGGACACATCGTCCCGCCCATGAGGTGGGACTTGCGGCACTCGCCGACGCCCGTGCAAGCCTCGGCGGCGCGGAGCACCCCTTCGGCGGAGCTGAAGTCGAAGATGGTTTTATAGGTCGGAACGGCGTGCCCCGGCGTGTGCCGCAGGTGGGTGTCCATCGGCGGCGTGTCGATGATCTTGCCCGGATTGAGGATCCCGTGTGGATCGAATGTTTCCTTCACGCGGCGCATCATGGCGTAGCACGCCGGGCCGACCATGAATGAGATGAACTCGCCGCGCAGGCGTCCGTCGCCGTGCTCGCCGGAGAGGGAGCCGCGGTATTTCTTCACGAGGGCGGCGACGTCGGTGGCGATGCCGCGGAAGAATTTCAGGCCCTGTTCCGTCTTGAGGTCGAAGAGCGGGCGCGTGTGCAGCTCGCCGGCGCCCGCGTGCGCATAATAAACGGAGCTGATGCCGTATTTATTGCGCATCAGGTCGTCGAACTCGGCGATATAATCCGGCAGGTCTTCGACGGCGACAGCCGTGTCCTCGACCACCTCGCGTGGTTTGGCGTCGCCCTTGACGTTGTTCATGAGGCCCTGGCCGGCCTTGCGGAGCGCCCACACCTTCGCGCAGTCGTTGCCCCAGAGAACGGGGAAGGCATAGCCCAGGCCGGCGGCGCGCATTTCGGATTCGATCGCGGCCATCGTCCGCTCGACGCGCGCGCGTTCGGCATCGCGGATGTCTATAACGAGAACAGCCCCGGGGTCGCCGACGACGAAGAAACGATTCCTCGCCTGCTCGAGATTGGCCCTGGTGCATTCGAGGATGTGGCGGTCGATGAGTTCACAGCCAAGCGGCTGGTGTCGCATCGCGATGAGGGTGGCCTCGAGCGCGTCCTGAATGGTGGCGAAATGCGCGCAAAGGAGCGCGCCGGGAGGCGGAAGCGGTTCGCAGTTCAGCTCGAACTCGACGCCGAAAAACAAGGTGCCCTCGGAGCCGGCGATGAGGCGGCAGAGGTTGAATGGTTGATTCGAGGCCGGGTTGAAGACCGCGCAGTCCAGCAGCATGTCCAGCGCGTAGCCGGTGTTGCGGCGGGTGACGGACGGCTTCGGAAAATTCTCGCGGATCGATTGCTGGTTTTTCGCGTCTCCCAGAAGATCGCGCACGAGTCGATGGATGCGCGTCTCGAGCGAATCCGGCGCGTCGCATTTCGCCGCGAAGGCCTCGCGCGAGAGGGGGCCGAAGATGACTTCGGAGCCGTCGCTGAGGAAACCGCGAGCGGAGACGAGGTGCTCGCGAGTCGTGCCATAAGCGATCGAGTTGGCGCCGCACGAATTGTTGCCCACCATGCCGCCGATCATGGCGCGGTTGGCGGTCGAGGTCTCTGGCGTGAAGAAGACGCCGTGAGGCTCGAGAAAGAGGTTGAGTTCATTGCGCACCACACCGGGCTGGACGCGCGCGCGACGACGGGCGCCGTCGTATCCGAGGATGCTGTTGAAATGTCGGCCGGCGTCGACGATCACGCCGTTGCCCACGACCTGACCGGCCAGCGAGGTGCCGGCGGTCCGGGGCACGAGGCCGATGCCGTGATGGCCCGCGAACGCGAGGAGATGGCGGATGTCGCCCTCGCTTTTCGGGAAGGCGACAGCAGCGGGCAGTTCCTGATATTCGGACGCATCGGTCGCATACAGCGCGCGCATGGCGTGATCGACGCGCAACTCGCCCTCGAGCCGACCGGCGAGTTGTTGAAGATCGTGCGATGAAGGCCGGAGGGAAGACATTCCAGGCTTTACGCGAGCAGGGACGCGAGGGGCGCGCGAATGGCGTCGGCCCAAACCTCGTATCCTGCTGTGTTGAGATGCAGTTGGTCGGGCATGAGATCCTGGCGGAGAGAACCGTCCGTATTGAGGAAACGCGCGCCGATATCGAGAAAACTCACGAAGCGCCCGCCGTCGTCAAGCTGTCGCAGGCCGGCGTTGATCGTCGCGATGGCGCCACGCACGGGCGCATTCGCGGGACCGCGAGGGAAGACGCCGAGCAACAGCACGCGGGCGCCCGGCAGCCGCATCCGCAGGGTCTGGACGACGGCGGTGACACCCGCGACGATCTCCAGGGGTGTGTTGCGCGGAGTGAGACTGTTGTCGCCGAGCCCCGGGTCGGTGTTGTTCGTGCCGATGAGGACGACCGCGGCCCTGCAATCGAGTCCGTCAAGCCCGCCGTGGGTCAATCGCCAGAGCAACTGCTGGGTTCGATCGCCCGCCAGACCGAAGTTTCCCGCGCGCAGGGGAGCGAAGCATCCTTCCCAGACGATATGTCCATGCGTGCGCCAGCCGTCGGTGAGGGAGTCGCCGAAAAAGGCGACATCCAGCCCGCCGCGCCGGGCGAGCGAGACAAACTCCTCGTGCCGTTGCAGCCACGCAGCCAGTTGCTCCGCCGTGTAATCGGGTCGGAGCGCCGGAACGACGGCGGTGTTGATATAAGGCTGCGATTCCCCGACGTCGGGCCTTGCTGGCGTCGCCATCATAGAGTCAGTTGAAGCTCATCCCATTCCGCAGGGCAATGGAATGCCCCGGCACGCAGGCGCGCGGTTGAAGAAAGCGTCGGATGAAGGGAATCGTTGCCATAGTGATAACGGCAGACAGCCGTGCGGACCGTGTCGCGCGCCTGCAATTGTTTCAACCCAAGCCTTGCAGCGGGGACGAACAAGGTGGCGCGCCAGCCGGTCGCGGTGAAATCCACATGGCTTTCCACCCAGTCAGGTTCGCCCACCATGAAGTTCTCCAGCGCGCAGAGACCGCTTCGCACGCGGGAAAGACCGTCGGCGGGCCACCAAAGTTGCAGTCGATGGTTCTCTGGCGTCACGTGCGCTTCGAGATACGCGTCCGATCCTCGCGGCTGAATGAAAAACTCGCAAACGTCGCCCAGCTCCCATGTGCGTTCGTTCAGCCGTCGAGCGCGGTTGGCGGGGGAATCCCCGGGAAGCATGACCGTGTAAAGCAAACCGGCGGGAGCCCAATGGACACAGGCCCAGGCGGTTTCGGCCCCCGGCGCCGATCCGCGGGTCTCCCAATGTCGGACGAGCGGACGCCAGGCTCCGTCGCGTGGCTCCGGGAGGCACGAGCGGCGGCCCGATAGCGGAAACGCCATCCATGGGCCGGCGTCAATGCCGGGACGGTCTGGCGGCGCGCATGCCTCCGTGGCGCGATCGTCGAGCTGCATCCAGGATTGCGGAAGAAAGGCTCGCGGTGGAAGGCCGGAAAAGCCTATTTCGCCGTGTATCCGCCATCGACCGGCAGATTTGCGCCTGTGATATAAGAAGAGGCGTCGCTCAAAAGAAACACAACGGCTCCGCCCACTTCTCGGGCTTCGGCCATTCGCCCCAGCATGGTCATTTTGCCATACCGCTCGATAAAATCGGGCGCCTGCGGCTTGTCCGGATTGTAGATGCCGCCTGGAGAGACCGCGTTTACGCGCACGCCCTGGTTGCCGTAATACGAAGCGAGGTAGCGGGTGAGGTTTATCATTCCGCCCTTGTGGAAAAAATAGTCGGGCGACGCGCGCATGGCGGAGCCTTCATAGAGCCATGGGTTCATGCCCACCATGCCCATCATGGAGGCGATGTTGACGATGCTGCCGCCGCCGCGCTCCGCCATGACATCTCCGAATATGCGCAGGGTGGCGAAGAGGCCGGTCGCGTTGGTCGCCATGGAGGCGGCCCAGTCTTCCAGGGGCGCGTTGTAGTCGCTCATCGTGCGGGCGACAGCGTTGAAGACGATGCCATCGACACGCCCGTGCGTGGCGATGATGCGATCGCGAAGGCCGTGCAGAGAGGATTCGGAGCCGATATCGACCTCGTCGATGCTCACGCTGCGTCCAGCGCTTTGTTCTTCAGACGCCTGGGTCGCGAGGGAATCACGGTTTCGCGACGCGACGATCAGGGTGGCGCCGGATGCGGCGAGGGACGCGACGAGGGCCCGGCCAAGGAGGCCGGCGCCGCCGAACTGGACGACAACCTTCCCGTCGAGGGAGAAAGAGGAGTGGTCAGACATAGGGGGAGGAATGCGGTGGCCGGAGGCCGGCGGGCAACGTGTCGATGTGCTCGCGCACTGCCTCGAGCCTTTGCTTGAACGCCTTGGCGAGGCAGGCAACGTCGGCGCCGATGCCGATGAGTTGGTAACCTTCCGCGACCAAGTCGGCAAGGGGGGCGATCAATCCGGCAGTCATCGCAAACTTGCCGCCGGCTCGAGCGGCCGCGGCGACACGCTTGCGCGCGGCAACCACCTCTGGATCGTCGAGCATGGACGCCTTGCCTATGCGGTGGCTGAAATCGCCGGGGCCAAAAAGCAAACCATCGAAGCCGGGCACGGCCGCGATTCTCTCGACCTCCTCCAGGGCCTCGGGAGACTCGATCTGGAGGATGAGCAGGGTCTCCTCGTTCGCGCGCCGGATATATTCTTCGGTCGGGATGAGGCAAAACTGTCCGTCCACGTTTCC
>CAZFCY010000208.1:0-1312 GCA_964517665.1 uncultured Opitutaceae bacterium
CACGCTGGATGGGATCGCGATGCGCGCGGCGGGCGGCGCAAAGGAGATGCCCATGCCGCCTACAACCGCCTCACGCTGGATGGGATCGCGATGCGCGCGGCGTGGTCTGCTCTGAAACTCGCCGAAGCGTCCAAGCCGCCTCACGCTGGATGGGATCGCGATGCGCGCGGCTCCGCTCCTTGCGAGATCTTTGCGATCAAGCGGATGCAGGGCCGTTTGCGAGCGCGAGGAGGAATCGAGGCACGCGCTGGTCGCGCGTTGCGATGGAGAATCGCGCTTTCACTCGTGTTTCTGGTTCGCGAGCGCTCACGCCGGAACGCTCTGGCACTGCCGCGCTCGCGGGCATGTCGCGCGCATCGCGATCTCAAAGAGCGTGCCTTGCCAATGGCGGAAGCAAGGTGGTCGGTGGCCAGTGGCCGCCTCGTGTCTGGCTGTTTCAGATGGGCCGGTCAATCCGGCATTCGCGGCCACGGACTCAAGCGTGTTTACACGATCGTCACGCGCGAGCGCACGGTGTAGGGCAGACCGAGCGCTTCGATGATCAATGTCGCGTCGTTGGCTTCGGGACCCAGCGAAACGAACAGGACTTGATCGTGGTCCGTGTTGATGATCTCAGCGAGGGCAGCCTTGGCTTGCGCGAGTCGCAGATCGTCGAGCGGGCATTCGAAGACGGAGAACTGCAGCCGCGTGCCGTAACTTTCGAGCGTTTTTGCGACGCGCCGCAGTCGCTTTGGATTGGCGATGTCGTAGGAGACGAGGTAGCGGCGGCGGGTCGCGGCCATGGGGAGGAAGGAGGAGAGATGATCGACGCGAGTTGCCAGATCTCCAGGAGGCGGGCGATTAACGCGTGGTGAAGGCGTGATAGGCGGGCACGTCGCCGCGCACGACGCGCCAGAGCTGGCGGGCCTGAACTTCGAACATGCGACGGTAGCTCATTTTATACCCGAATTCCGGGTGGCTGACCTCGGTGTCGAGCCGGCGAAACCACGCCTCCCAGAAGCGGCGGCGGCCCTGGTCATTGAGCGCGGTGCGGCTGGCCGATCGAATGAAGTCGCCTGGGTCTATTTCGCCCCGGTTGATGAGCGAGATCGTGACTGAGTCGGCGACGAGCGGTCGAAACTCCTCCATCAAGTCCAGCGCGAGGGCTGGCCTGCCATAGCGCGGGCGGTGCATGAAGCCGAGAAACGGATCGAGCCCCACGGTGTGGCATACGCCGGCGAGTTCTTTCGAGAGCACGCTGTAGCCGAGGGAGAGCAGGGCGTTGACGGGATCGCGTGGCGGCCTGCGGTTGCGGCCGTTGACGTCGAACTCG
>CAZFCY010000208.1:1322-7709 GCA_964517665.1 uncultured Opitutaceae bacterium
CGGTCGCGTGGCGGGCGGCGATTCCGTCCATGGAAATCGAACCTCCATTCCGCGCCTTTGAGCATGGTGGCGAACTGTTCGAAGTAGATGTTTGCCGCGCCGCCCTCGATGCCGAGCAGTTCGGCGAGGTCGCGCGCGCCGCCGGTGGCCTCGCGGGCGTCCGCGAGCAGGCGCAGGACACGAGCGGGCACATCGCCGTTGCGCATGAGCATGACGCGCTGGTTGTGGATCTTTGCCCGGATGCACTCGCGAGCGAGTTTCAGGCGGAAGAATCCGGCGTCGGGCGATTCGAACAGCCGGTACTGGCCGAGCCGCGCGTCGATGCCGCTCATCGGAAGTCCGCGCAACATGCCGATGAAGCGGCCGGAGCCGGAAAAATAGGAAACGTCCACGCCGTGTTCCAGGCAGGCCTCGGCTGCTTGCGCGGTGAGCTGCACCGGGCCGTAGAGGTAGATCGCGCGAACCTGACGCAGCGGCAGCTTGCGCGCGACTTCGCGGTGAACGGTGACGATGAACTCACCGCCGCGCTGGCCGACTTGCGATCCGGGTTTCTGGACGACGAGCAACTCACCATCGTCGCGCGGTGGTCGTGGAGGCGGGAGGGGATCGTGGTCTGCCGGAGGTTCGCCGGTGAGTTCGGCCGGCAGATCCATCGGCGGAAAGGCGAGCCGAAGCTGCGGGTCTTCCGTGGCCGCGCGCTCGCGCATGCGCGCCCACCAGTGCGATTCGCGTGGGAGACAAACGGGGTAGGCTGAGCAGTAGTTGCACCGCGGATCCTCGACGAGTGGCGGCGGCATTTTTCCCGAGGCTGCGACGGCACGTGCTTCGGCGAGCGCGGTCAGGGTGCGGGCGAAGAGTTCGTCGGTGAGCGCGACCGGCACGCGCCGCTTTTCCTCGGCGTAGTAAACGGCGGCTGAATCGACAGTCGTGCCGTGTTCGCGCAGCAGGAGCGCGTACGCGGCCATCTGGACCGCGTCGTTTTCCCTGGCCGCACGCGAGCCGTCGTCGAGCCGTCGTGCCGCGCCTTTCTTGTAGTCCACGACACACGCGCCGTCAGCGCCACCCTCGACAATGTCGACGACACCGACCAGGCCGAGCGTGTCGCTTTCGAGACGCAAGGAGCGGACTCTGGCACCTTCGGGCAGGCCGTCGCGCAAGGCGGCGGCGCGCTCGTCATCGAAGCGCGAAGCTTGATCCGTCTGTCGGTGCGCGGCCGAGCCGGCCACGGTGTCGGCGTTCTCTTCGAAGATGTTTTCGACCCACTGGAGATAGAACAGGCGCGGGCAATAGAGATAGTTGTGCAGCCGCCGCACGGGCATGGGCGGCTGCGGCGCAAGATCGCCTGGCGGGGGCAATGCGCCATCAGGCATCTTCAGCGATCGTTTTGTCCGAAGCCGATACGGCGACGGGCGCCTTTGGTTTCCGCGGGCGGATCGAGCAGCGGCAGCAGCTTCTCCACGACGTCCTGCAACACGACATCATGTTCGAGCAGCTTCTTGTCGATTTGCGCGAGGCGTTTGAGGATGGCGGCATTCGCGAGCGCCTCTTCGCGCATGCGGACGAAAGCGCGAACGACATAGACGCTCATCGCGACCGCGCGTTCGCTGCGCAGGACCATCGCGGCCATGATCGCGCCGTGCTCGGTAAACGCCCATGGTGGATACTTCCGGTGTTTCCCGCGGCCGTTGCTTTTTAAGATCACATTTTGTGATCTTAAAGATCCGACCCCGGCGGCGTTTGATATCACAATTTGTGACTTCAAATCCTCGAATTCCCGCTTCGTAAGCTGAAACAAGAAATCATGAGGAAATCGCTTCAGGTTGCGACGAACCGCTTGGTTGAACACCATCGTCGTCGTGCCGTAGAGCGCCGCGAGGTCGCTATCGAGCATCACGCGCTGGTTGCGAATCACGTGGATCGATGGCGGCGTGGCGCCGTCGGGCGGGGTAGAGGAGCGGGGCATGGTAGAGTCGTCGCTACATCGGGATGTCGTCATCCGCCTGCGCCCATCTTTCGACCAAGGCGTGGTTGAGCGCGGCCACGCGCTCCCACGCGCGCCGTTTCACTGCGGTCCAGAGAGCGACGCCGGTTGCAAACGGTAAATCGAGGCCTTCGAGCGTGACGCGCTGATCTGCGAAACCGATGCGCGCGCGGTCGGCGAAAAGATTCGGCATGCGTTCTGAAGCCGTCGATTTCTCCGGTATCTTTAGTGCAGGCGGCGTGCTGCCCCAGCGGGCCTTTTCTCGTTGCGAAGATTGACGCAACTGTAACGCGCCTGCTTTGCGTTCCGTTCGAATCCGGTGATGGATGTCGTGGCAATCAGGCGCTGCGATCCCACGCAGCGCGATGTTGATGGCGGCGTTGAGATCGGCTTGCATCGTCGGCGCGCCGCTGAGGGGAACAAAAATCGGACCGCCAGCCAGCGGAGCGAGAAGTGTGCGCGGCGGTTTTCCTGCGGCCGCGCGACCGGCGTTGATACGGTCGAGCGTGGCGAACAGCTCGCGCACGTTTTGAGCTTCGGCGAGCGCGTGATCTCGAAGCGGCTTTTCGGCGCGCTCATGCGCGGCGAGTCGTTCCAACGTCCAGCGCCAGGGCGCTTCGTGGCAATCCTCTGGCGAAAGTTGCACGGCTCGAAAACCCGCGGCTCCGGCGCGGGAGCAGAAACGCGATGAGTAAGCAGCCGGTGTCGCGAGCACGGGAAGACCGTAGGTTTCACAGAGCTGACGCAGCTTCGCGACAAGCTGTCGATGACACCACTGCATCAAGCGCGTGTTCTCGCGACGGGCACGATCTTGGGAGCTGAGATAGCGCGAGAGATCTTCAATGACGATGAAGTCCACGGGATCGCGGAACCACTCATACTCTCCGTGAATATCTCTGGCATTTCGCGTCCCGGAGTCCTTGGTCGGCGCGCGCAGACGCACGCCCAACGCTGCGGCGAGAATCGCGTGGGCTGTTTGATCCACGCGCTGTTCGCGCAGGTTCTCGATCTTCCGAAGCAGAGTCGGGCAGGGATCGGGCAGCTCATCCCCTCGGGTGCTGGGGCCGATGCGGACGGCCTGGCCGGGTTCGTGTTGGAGAGCGCGATTGAGCGATTGGCAACGGCGGCGCAGTTCTTCGATTTGCTCCATTCGTTCGTGAGACAACCCGCGCTGGCCTGCGATCCGACGCGGGGTCGCGTCGGAGCCCGGATCGGTTTGTTGGAGCCTGTAGCCGCGTCCCTCGTTTCTAAGGGGAACCCATTCCCAGCGCCGACCGCGCAAGGGCATCACCCGGTTGGCAATGAGCACAAGCGCGCGAGTCACGAGGTCACGTTGCAGGCGCAGGTCCGCGTCGACGGTGACAACGAGATCCGCTCTGTCGAGATCCGCCCGGTCCGGCGTTAGCTGCGCAATCTCGGTGCGGGCTTCGGGCAGCTTCTTCTCGTCGCGCACTCGCCAGCTTAAGCTTTGCATGCGTGCAAGGCGCGCTTGAGCACGACGCAACGCGACCAGGAGCATGTCGTTCTGTATGGGAAAAAACCGACGCGCCTCCGAGCGGACGTGACCTAGAAGCTTATCTGGATCTTCGCCCAGTTGCCGGATCAGCATTTGCGCCTCGGCAGATTCCGTTTCCGAAGCGAGGCGTCCGCGTTCGCCATATTTTTCAGCAACTGGCCGGTTGTTTCCCGCGACGAAGATCTTCGCGTCTTCACCCGGAAGCCGGATCAGTTGAGTGCTGGAAGGATGAGCAAACCAGCGATGTCCGCCAGCTTCGCCGAGAAATCGATGCACTGCTTTGCCGGGGGCATCGCTTGTGACGGTGAGATGCGCCATTGCTCCGGCATCGCGGGTCCCGAGATCCACACCGAGCACGGAGAACGCAGACAGCCGGCGGTACCACGCATTCGGCTCTTTGCCTTCTGGCCATTTGTCGGTCGGCCACCTCAGAGCGAACGGCTCATCCTTCGGTCCACAAAACTGTCCGTCCCATGATGCTTTACGGCCGAGTTGGCGAACAAGCTCGTTTGGATCAAGCGTCACGGGAAAGTTGAGCAATATACGCCGTTCGCCGCTCACGGTAGCGTCGGGCATGAGACTGACCGGGCAACTGGTCAGGTCCTGTAGTAACGGCGGAGTCGGGACGAGCGCTTCCATCATCGGTTGAAGCCAGCGTGCGCTTGTGAGATCTCCCGATTCGGTCTCTCCTCGCAAACCGTCGCGCAGCAGACGCGGCGCCGAGTAGCTGATGCGCACACGCTGAATCTTCCAGACGCCTTGTTCGCAGATCGCGATCTCGGTGGTGAACGCCAGTGCTCCGGGTTCATGGCGGTTGCGGGCCTTGCGACCGCCGGAGAACTTTGAGACATCGCTAAAATAATATTGTCGGCGGGAGTATACTGCGTCTGCGGGCGTGAGCCGCACGGGTTCGCGCAATCGCGCGAGCCGACGCTCCAACTCTTTCTCCTCGACCAGCGCCGTGAGCGGATCGTTGGGATCGGTCACGAAGCCCGCGGCGGACCAAGCCGAGGCCAGTTGCGCATCTGGCTCCTGCCATGCGATCCAGTTCTCAGGGTCCAGCAGCGCCTCGAAAAGGGCGACGCTGCCGATCGTTTCGTTGTTGGCGGTTTGAAACTCACGCAGTTCATTGCGGAGGATTCCCTGTTTTTCCGGAGAGAAAACTTCACCGGCCGTGACCTGACGGCGCCAGAGTTTACGGAGCTCGCGAAATCCGCGAATGGTGCGCGGATGCAATCCATACTCGGCGGCGTCCCCATCGGTAAGAGCGTTCGCGACACGAAGCGCGTCTGACGCGAGGATCGCGCGAAGGCGTCCTATGCGCGGATCGCCCGTAAGAATTGGGGGAGGTTCGTCCTGATCGCTCGCGCCCGAGAACTTTCCCGGCTTGTCGGAGCGCATGTAACCGAGCCGCGCTTCGAGCTTTTTTGCCTCCTCGTTTCGTTCCTTCGTTTTCTCCTCGATCTGATTGAGCGCTGTCAGCGCATACTTGAACGCGGCGATATCGAACTCTTTCCACTGCGGTTCAGCGGAGTCGCCGGGATTCCAGCAAGGGAGGCTGCTGAATGCGCGAAAGACGTAGCCGCGTTCGCCGCGAGCGAGACGAATCGGATCCGCCGCCGGTGTCTCCCGCGCTTCCGAATGAGCTTCGTTGCCTGCTTCTGTTTTGCGCGGAGGCGGGGTGGCTGAACGGAGAAGCTCGAAGGTCAGCGGCGAGCGTTCGACATGCTTGAACAACAAGAGCGCAAAAAGTCGCGCCTGAACCTCGCCTTTCGCACTGCTGCCAACGTATCCGGGAAGCTGATACGATTCGGGCAGGCTATCGATAAGGTTGGTGAACCGGTCGAAATCAGCCGCGGCATCGGAGCGGCGCCCCCTCCAGGCTGCAACCGCCTGCTGCAGACGCGCGCGCGCTTTCGCTCCGGCGATGATTGGCCGTTTGGAGTCGGGGGTTGCGATCGAGTAGGTGTCAAACTCGTCGAGCTCCGGCGAATCGAAACGGGTCGCCGGATCATGAAGCACGCGCGGGAGAAGCTGCGAGTGTCGCTGACGGCGAACCATGACCGGGTCACCGGCGAAATTGGCTGTGGATCCCGGATCACAAAACTTTGGCCAGTAAGCGCGCCCCTGCTGTTGGATCGCACCGGCTCCGTCGCAGACTTGGAGAAGCATGCTAACTGCGGCATCGCGAATGCATGCGTCGGCCTCGTTTCCGGCCAGCACGGCAGCGAACACTTCATCGAGCGATGGGGTCGTCTGGGCAGGCGTCAGATAAGGCGCGATGGAATCGCGCAAGCCGCGGCGATTCGTGCCACGGCGTCGAAAGCATTCCCAGATCTGAAAGTCGTCCCCGGTGACGGCGATCTTTTCGCGAAGTCTTCCGAGAGCGGGATTCGCCGGGGCCGCGAGTGCGAGCAGGGCGACGAGATAGTAGTTAACCGCGTCTTGAAAGAGCGCGTGGTGCCGATGGAGCAACTCTTCGCCAGCCGTTGTCGGAATCCAAGGCGTTTGGCCCGCTGTGTCTTTGTGGTCGTTGAAGCGCTCGACCGCGCTGACGCGGCCTTGGTAGATGCGGTTCATTACAAGAGGGAATCAGGCGGCCATGGGGTAGCGGCGGGCGCAACGAGTGTCGGCCGCGAAGGGTATGCGGAGGCTGCCAGCGTTCAGCAGTCCTGTAAAGTTTCTACCTTCCTGGAAATTTCGCGTAATGCCTCAAAATCCGCAGCGCGATGTCGGTTTCGAAATCCGGGCTTGCGAGGGTCGTCGCTTTGCCTCGGCTCGCGCGGACGGTTTCCTTTTTCACCACCTGGCCGTCGAGCGGGTCGATCCACTCGACGTGGTGCTTGCCGCGGGGGAGATCGAGTTCGAGCGTGGTCGGGCCGCGGCCGTC
>CAZFCY010000209.1:0-7642 GCA_964517665.1 uncultured Opitutaceae bacterium
GTCATCAGCGACTGGCAGGGCGGCGACCCGGTCGACGCCGCGTCCATCGTCGCCGCCGCCACGCCGGAGCTGCACGCCGCGACGATCGAGGCGCTGAACGGGACGTAGCGAGCAGCGAGAAGGCAGCCCTGTCCGGAAGGGCTGGGCTCCCGCGGCGGGCCACGTTCATTCCACGCGCGGCTCACTCCTCGCTACTCGCTTCTCCTCGTAGTTGTTTTCCAACTACGGAGCCGGAGCCGGCGGAGCGGCCTCGGCGGCGCGACGCTCCCGCTGCTGGCGCGCGAATTCCTCCGAGATCCGCTGGATGCGGGGCATCGCCGCCATCATGCGCGGTTGAATGATCTCCATCGTCCGCGCCTGGATCTCGGGCTGCTTGTCGATCATGGCCCGCCCGGCGGGTGTGCCGTAGAATTCCGACAGGCCGCGCAGTTCGGAACGCGTGAAGATTTCGCTGTAGATTCCAGCCATGTCGGCGGCCATCTGCTTCGAGTTCATCTCGCTCCACATCACATCCATGACCCGCCCCTGGAACTCCGCCATCTCATCGGCGGAGGGACCGTCATGGCCCATGCCGCCAACCATCTGGCGGGTCATCTTCACGGCGGCCGCCTTCTGCTGTTCGATCATCTTCTCGAACATTTCCTCGAAGTTCATCTTCTCCATCAACGCCTCGGCCTCGGCGCGCGCGGCCTTTTCGTTGTCGGCCTCGAGCACCTGGCTGGAGGCGAGATGAAGCTCGGCGGACCTGTCGCCCCTGCTCACCACCAGCGCCTCGCCCTCCTCGCGAAACTCCGTGAGTTTCCAGCCGGCAAATGTGTCGCCGATCACCGCCCAGCCCGACTCCGCTCCACCCGGGGTGCTGAGCGCGAACTGGCGGCTGCCGCTCAGGAAGAGGATCCCGCGCAATTCCGGCGGCGCCTCTTCATCGGAGGCAAAAGCGTCCGCCCGCCCGAAGGTGGCCAGCGCGAGGGAGATGCCGAGCATCAGCGAGCAAACATGCCTGAGGGTATTCATGGTGTTCCCGGAAAAACGGGTTGAAGACCTGCGACCTGTCACAGATTCGCGGAAAATCGCGCGGACCCCAAGACGAATCCAGCGCGGTCGGATCGCGCCAGCCTTCTGATGTCGGCAGCCACAGTTCAGGGATCAGGAGGCAGGGGACAGGAGTCAGAGGGATCGGATCTGACTCCTGACTCCTGACACCTGTCTCCTGATTCTTGTGGCCGCCGACGTCAGGCTGGGACTACGGAAGCTTCAGCGGGCGCGCCTGCTCTTGACGCTGCCCTTGCGCGCCGCATGTCGTTTTTGCTTCGGCGACCACTCCGCGGTGATGACCGAGGAGAAACCGCCGCGCGCCTTCCAGTCGGCGATGATCGCGAGCTGGCGCGGCTGCAGGAGTTCGCCGAGTTCGTCGCAAATGCGGTTGGTCGCGGCCTCGAAGAAGATGCCCTCGTTGCGGTAGCCGTGGAAGTAGAGCTTGAGCGACTTCAGCTCCACGCACGTGTTATCCGGCACATAGCGCACTGTGATCTCCGCGAAATCCGGATGCCCCGTCATCGGGCACACCGAAGTGAACTCATGGTGCGTGTGCTCGATCAGATAATCGCGCTGCGGCGCCGGATTCGGAAAGGTCTCGAGAATGCTGGGATCGGACATGGGGAGGATGGTAGCGAGAAGCCAGTAGTGAGTAGCGAGTAGATTTCAAACCCAGCGCGCCAGCGATGCTCTCGCACCTTCCGCGTTCAATTCTTCTCTTTGCGCTCTCCCTACTCGCTACTCGCTACTCGCTACTCTTCCTCACGTCGCCGTTTCCGTGAAGCGGCGCTCGCGAATCACGGTCACCTTGATCGTGCTGGGGTATTGCAGCTCGTCCTCGATCCGGCGGCGGATGTCGCGCGCGAGTTTCGAGGCCTGTTCGTCGTCGACCTGATCCGGATGCACGATGACGCGGATCTCGCGGCCCGCCTGGATCGCGAAGGCCGATTGGACGCCTTCCATGCTCGTCGCCAGTTTCTCGAGCCGCTCGAGCCGCTCGATGTATGAACTCAGCGACTCCGCGCGCGCGCCCGGGCGGACGGCTGAGATCGTGTCGGCCAGCATCACGATCCCGGCGTAAACACTCTCGGCCCGCACCTCCTCATGGTGGGCGGCGACGGCGTTGACCACGAGCGCGTCCTCGCCGCGGCGCTTGAGAAACTCCGCTCCGATGCGGGCGTGGCTGCCCTCGTATTCGCCATCGACCGACTTGCCGATGTCGTGGAAAAGCCCCGCGCGCTTGGCGATCACGGGATCGAGCTTCAGCTCCGAGGCGAGCATCGAGCACAACTGCGCGACCTCGACGGAGTGATCGAGGACGTTCTGCGTGTAGGAGAAACGGAACTTCAGCTTGCCGAGCAGGGTGACGACCTCCGGATGCACCGCGGCGAGGTTGACGTGCGAGACGGCCGCGTCGCCCGCCTTCTGCACGATCACGTCCACTTCGTCGCGCGCCTGTTTGACGAACTCCTCGATCGTCGCCGGGTGGATGCGGCCGTCCGCGACGAGGCGCTCGAGGGCCACGCGCGCGATCTCCCGCCGGATCGGATCGAAGGAGGAAATCAGCACCATCTGCGGCGACTCGTCGATGAGCAGCGTCGTGCCCGTGGCCGCTTCGAAGCATTTGATGTTGCGCCCCTCGCGGCCGATGATCCGGCCCTTCATGTCGTCGTTGGGCAGTTGGACGATCGTGGCGGTGAGGTCGTTGTTCGGCTTGCTCGTGAGCCGTTGCATGGCGGCGACGAGGATGCGGCGCGACTCGTCGTTGATATCCGTCTCCGAGCGCTCGATCACCTCGCGCCGGAGCGTCCGCAACTCGTCCTGGCATTCCTGGCCGACCTGCTCGCGAAGGTTGGCGCGGACCTCCTCGACGTTCATCGAGGCGAGGTTTTCCATCGTCTGGCGGAGGCTGCGCGACATGGCGCGGACGGATTCGCGCGCCTGCTTGATCGCGGATTGCTCGCGCGTGAGCCGCTCCTCGCGCTGCCCGAGTTCGCGGTCCAGCTCTCCGATCGCTTCCTCGTGCGAGCGGATCTCGCGCAGCTTGGCGTCGATCTCGAGTTCGCGCCGGGTGATCTCGCGATCCAGCTCGGCGCGACGCCGCTCGATCTCGACGTTCGCATCGGCGAGGCGGCTCTGCCGGGTGACTTCCGCCTCGCGCTCGCCAAGCTCGACCAGGCGCGACGCATCCTCCCTCGCGCGCTGCCGGACATGGCGGTTGAGCCACCAGGCAAACAGCCAGCCGAGGACGAGGCCGACGATCGCGGAGAGCAAAAACCGCACGGCAAGCCACTCCGTAACAGCCGCAAGACGAGGCAGAAACGGTTCGAGTTCGTAAGTCAACCGCCCGAGTGTAGAAACACGCGGGCCGTTGGCAACATAGGAGGAATGAAGAATTGTGGACGTGGAATGCGGAACTGAAGAGCGCGGAGGCGGCGGGCGGGCTTCCGGCCCCTTTTGGTCCGGCGCGCCATTCCTACTCGCCACTCGCTACGCACTGCTCACTACTCGCTTCCACATTCTACATTCTTAATTTTTCGTTTTCTTCCCGTGGCTGGATCCGGGCAACAGTTTCAACTTCCCATCTTCAACTGGGTGCGGCGACGCGCCCACTGGCGCCACGATCCGATGTCGCCGCTGTGCATGCTGTTGCTCGCGATCGTGGGCGTGTTCTTCATCTACAGCGCCCAGGTCTACACGGGGCGCACGCAGTACATGATGCAGATCACGTGGATCGGGATCGGGATCGTCGCCTATGGCGTCGTCTCCCATATCGACTACAAGATCTTCCTCAAGCACGGCCACTGGGTCTGGGCGCTCGCGCTCCTCGGGCTCATCGCGGTCAAGGTGCCCGGCATCGGTCAGGAGCGCCTCGGCGCGCAACGCTGGATCGATTTTGGCCCCGTCTCGCTCCAGCCCTCGGAGCCGGCCAAGCTCGCGATCGTGATCATGTGCGCGAGCATCCTCGCGCGCAGCCGCATCGGAACGGTCAAGGATTCACTCTGGACCCTGGCCAAGTTGGCACTTGCCGCCGGGATTCCGATGTTGTTCATCTTGGCGCAGCCCGACCTCGGCTCGGCCCTGGTTGTCCCACCCATGGTTTTCTCCCAGCTGTATGCCTCGAACCTGTCCAAGCGATTCTTCGCCGCTTCGATTCTCGCATTCGTCGTCGTCGTAGGAATCGTCTCCTGGGACACCTACCGCTACAGCAAGTTTCTCACGGAGAACAACTTGTCTCCCTATCGGGACACTGGCGCGTACGAGCCTCATTCGTGGATTCCCCTCCACGATTATCAGCGCAACCGCATCCTCGCGTTTGCCGCTCCCGAGAAGGTCGATCCGACCGGCACCAACATCACGTGGAACCTGCGCCAGTCGTTGATCACCGTCGGCTCCGGCGGACTCACCGGCAAGGGCTGGGCCGAAGGGACCCAGGCGAAGCTCGGCTACCTGCCGCGCGCGGTCGCGCACAATGACTTTATCTTCTCCGTCATCGCGGAGGAGACCGGATTCCTGGGAAGCGTTTTTGTCCTGGCCCTGTTTGGCCTGCTGCTCGCGAACGGCGTGCGAATCGCCGGGATGGCGAGGGATCGCTTCGGCGCCCTCCTCGCCCTCGGAGTGACGATCGTGTTTGCCGTCCATGTTTTTGTGAACATCGGCATGACCATCGGTCTTGTCCCGATCACAGGCCTCCCGCTTCCCTTCTTGAGCTACGGGGGCTCTTTTCTGCTTAGTTGCTGTATCCTCCAGGGATTGGTCCAAAGTGTCTATCGGTTCAGGCGGGAGTTCTGACATGCCCGCGCTCCTCCCCATCACCGAAGACCTCGCGCCCACCCCGGCGGCCCCGGCCAACGGAGCGGCAGAGTCCCCATCACACGGGAAAACACCGCACAATGAGCGACCGAAATCCGCCGAACCCGGCCGACACGCTGAAGCGTTACGACGAAGAACTGAAGAATCCCCCCCCAGAGGGAATGGCAGACCCGGTCAACCCGGCCCAAATCAAGGCCGACGCCCGGGATCGATCCAAGAAAAAGCCCCTCATCGCGAAGCTCATCGACTCGCTTCGTAAGGAGAAGCGGTCTTATCGCGAACTGATCATCAACGCCGAACCGCTCGAAAAGCGGGTCGCCCTGCTCGTCGACGGCATCCTCGACAAGTTCGACATCGAGCGCGGCTCCGGCGAGGACCGCATCGTCGGAGGCATCTTCAAGGGCCGGATCAAGAACCTCGACCCCGGCCTCAAGGCCGCCTTCGTCGACATCGGCCTGCCCAAAAACGCGTTCCTCCACTACTGGGACATCCTCCCCGCCGCGACCGACTCCTCGATCGAGGTGGTCCGCGTCAACAAGTCCTCGAAGGCGAAGAAGGACGAGAAGATCACGGTCAAGGACATCCCCCGCCTCTACCCCGTCGGCACGGAAATCGTCATCCAGGTCAGCAAGGGCCCGATCGGCACCAAAGGCCCGCGCACGACGACGAATCTCTCTCTCCCCGGCCGGTTCATCGTCCTCATGCCCTATGCCGAACAATGCGGCATCTCCCGCAAGATCGAGGACTCGAAGGAACGCGCGCGGCTCAAGAAGATCATCCAGGACCTCACCATCCCGGAGGGCATGGGCATCATCATCCGCACCGCCGGCGAGGGCAAAAAAGCCCGCTACTTCGTGCGCGACCTCCACATCCTGCTCAAGAAGTGGGACGAGATTTCGCGCAAGATGGAGTCCGACCGCAGCCCCTCCTGCCTCTACCAGGAACCCGACCTCATCGAGCGCACGGTGCGCGATTTCCTCACCGAGGAAATCGACCGCGTCCTCATCGACAATCCCGACGGCCAGCGCCGCGTCATCGACCTCGTCTCCCAGATCTCCACCCGCTCCCGCTCGAAGATCAACCTCTACGCCGACTCGATCCCGATCTTCGAGCGCTATAACATCGAGCGCCAGATCGAGCAGACCTTCCAACGCCAGGTGCCGCTGCCCTCCGGCGGCCAGATCGTGATCGACGAGACCGAGGCGCTCGTCGCCATCGACGTAAACACCGGCTCGCACCGCGCCCGCGATGGCGACGAGGGCAACACGATCTACCAGGTCAACGGCGAAGCCGTGCAGGAGATCGCCCGCCAGATCCGCCTCCGCAACATCGGCGGCCTCATCATCATCGACTTCATCGACATGAAGCAGCGGCGCCATCGCAACGCCATCTACGGGAAGATGAAGGACGCGATGGCCAACGACAAAGCCAAGAACCACATCCTCCCCATCTCCCCCCTCGGCATCCTGCAGATGACGCGCCAGCGCCAGCAGGAAAGCACCTCCTCCGGCCTCTACACCGACTGCCCCTATTGCCGCGGCCGGGGCATCGTGAAATCGGCCACCACGGTCAGCGTCGAGATGCAGCGCAAGCTCGCCTCCGTCATCCGCCGCATCCGCGCCCGGGACCCGCACAAGGACCTGCACATCCGCATCCTCGTCAACCCCGGCGTCCTCGAGCGCCTCCGCAGCGAAGACAGCGACCTGCTCATCCGCCTCGAGAAAAATTACAACATCGCCCTCACCTTCCGCGCCGACCCGAATTATCACGTGGAAAATTTCAAGATCCTCAACGCCGACACCGGCGAGGAACTGCGGTAACGACAACAACGACGACGACAACGGGGACGGAGAATAATGATTCCGTGCGCGCGAATATCGGCGCGCGCGGAACGAGTAATTCCGCGTTGCAAACAACGCATCGGCTAACGGTTCATCTAAATGGATCAACCGGGCGAGTTTCAGCCCGCGGCACGACAGCAGGCTTCGTTCGCTGCCGTGCTATAGTGAAACTCCTCGGGGCAAGCCCCGAGGCATCGAAGGAAACGTAGGAGCGGCTTCAGACGAAGCAAGCTTCGGGGAATGAACGCGCGAGAGGCTCAAACCGAGACTTCACGTAACGCGGACGATTCGCGTTCCCCACAACAGGGCGCCAACTTCATGGGTCAATAGGGGTGTTTGTGTCGCTCGAGTCGAGTGCGTCCGGTCTCGTCATCCACGAATACGACCACCCAGATTGTGCCATCGCCAATCGAGCGACTAACTTCCCGCGTGACCTGCCATTCCAATCGCTCTCCGCGCTTATTAAGCACAATTGCCGGATCCTCCAGCTCCCGAAGCGGAATGCCCTCCTTTTCTGTCCGTTCCCCAGCGAGTCGCAGAACCTCACTGCCGCTGAGAACTGTGTCGCCAAAATTCGGATGCACATCGCGGCGGATGCTCAGGAAAGATCCGTCTCTCTCTCCAAACCAGTCGATCCAATCTGGCATGGCGCGCGGCAGATGAATCGGTATTACGTAGCGTTGGCGGGTTGCTGAAAGCGCCGCGACGATCAAAATGGCATAGGCGCCAAAACGAATCAGTGACAGTTTGGACATTATATTGTGCCCAACAAATGCGCTGGTTATCAGCGGCGGGCGGTTGGAAAGGCGCCCACCGGGATCAATGAAGCGTGAAGCGCCGCGTGGGCCGCGCAAGCGGGAATTTTCCTCACCGATCACGGCAGCCTCGAGCTTTGCTGGGAAGACGCCAGAGGAGCGGCTCGTCAGGTCGAGTTCAGGGCCGATGGCATCAAC
>CAZFCY010000210.1:0-7564 GCA_964517665.1 uncultured Opitutaceae bacterium
GAGCCTGACGAGCTACCAGACTGCTCCACCCTGCAACAGGCGAAGGGAAGAAAGTGGGTTTTGCGGTTTCGAGTGTCAACGGCTTTTCAGGGAAAAACCGGCGTTTTCGGCGCAATCGGAAGTCGGGGTCCGTCCACGCCCGGATCGCGGACGGAAGGGCCCGGCCGGCCGTCTTCGAGGCGTTCACCGCCTCCCCCTCCCATTGCGTTTCCGCGGTCGTGTTCGTGAGGAATCTGTTCGCCAAGGTGGACGAAGGGTGCAGCATCGCGGCATCGGAAACCCCCTCCTGCCGCGCCCGCCGTGTTTACGACGGGCGCGACGCTTTTCACGCAACCCCGTGAGCCGCTTATGAACCTGATCGATCTGTACCCTGTGGCGTCGCTCGGATCGCTTCCGCCACTGTATTGGCTGGCCCCCGTCGGTGGAATTCTCGCGCTGATCATGGCGCGGGCGTTTACGGCGACGGTGATGAAACGCAGCGAGGGCGACGCGGAGATGGTGCGCATCGCCCAGGCGGTGCGCGAGGGCGCGATCGCGTATTTGCGACGTCAATACAGGATCGTCGCGATCGTCTTTGTCGGGATCGTGGCGTTTCTCGGCGCGTTGAGCTGGTTCGGGTTGCAGCCGGCGTTGTCGATGGTCGGCGTGCCGCTCGCGGGCTTTCTCTCGGCGCTGTGCGGCTGGCTCGGCATGCGGATGGCGACGAACGCCTCGGCGCGCACGGCGCATGCGGTGAAGGCGTCGTTGAACGAGGGGCTGGTCGTGGCGTTCCGATCCGGCGCGGTCATGGGGTTGAACGTGGTCGGCTTCGCGATTCTGGATGTTTCATTCTGGTTCGCGGTCCTGACGCTGTTCGGCGATCGCTTCGGCTTCACCGGCGGCCTGGTGGAGATGACGACGATCATGCTGAGCTTCGGCATGGGCGCTTCGACGCAGGCGCTGTTCGCGCGCGTGGGCGGAGGCATTTACACGAAGGCGGCGGATGTCGGCGCGGATCTCGTGGGCAAGGTCGAGTCGGATATTCCGGAGGACGACGCGCGCAATCCCGCGACGATCGCGGACAACGTGGGCGACAACGTCGGCGATGTGGCCGGCATGGGCGCCGATCTCTACGAGTCGTATTACGGCTCCATCCTCGCCTCCATGGCGCTGGGCGCGGCCACGGCGGTTTCGATGGCGGGACTCACGCCCGAGGCGACCGTGTTCGGGTTGAAACTCGCGGTCGCGCCGCTCGCGCTGGCCGGGCTCGGCATCATCTGCTCGGTCCTGGGGATCTTCACCGTGCGCACGCGCGAGGACGCGACGTTTTCCCAACTGCTCAAAAGCCTGCACTTCGGGGTGAACGTCGCCTCGGTTTTGATCACGGCGGGCTCGTTCGCGCTGCTCTACTTTTTGTTCAAGGGCGATCCGCAGCTCGAGGCGGCCGGCTTGAGCTGGTGGCGGATCGGCGTTTCGATCGTCTTCGGCCTCGGCGCGGGGCTCGTGATCGCAAACGCGACCGAATATTACACTTCCTACGAGCATCCGCCGACACGGCGCATCGCCATCCAGGCGTTGACCGGGCCTGCCACGGTGATCATTGCGGGCATCGCCGAAGGGATGAAATCGACGTGGGCTTCGCTGCTCACGATCGTGGTCGCCATCGCGGGCGCGTTTGCCGTGGCCGGCGGCGCGGACGATTTTCTCATGGGCCTTTACGGTGTCGGCATCTCGGCGGTGGGCATGCTTTCGACCCTCGGCATCACGCTCGCGACAGATGCCTATGGACCGATCGCGGACAATGCCGGTGGAAACGCCGAGATGACGGGCCAGCCACCATACGTGCGGGAGCGGACCGACATGCTCGATTCGCTTGGCAACACCACGGCCGCGATGGGCAAGGGCTTCGCGATCGGCTCGGCTGCGCTGACCGCGATGGCTCTGCTCGCCGCCTATGTGCAGGTGGTGCAGGCGCAGCTCACGAAACAGGCCGGCGACTTTGCGCGAGAACAGGCGATCGTTGCGCAGGAGCCGTCGGCGATCTATCAAGGCCATGGTGTGTTCGCCGTCGCCTTTCCCGGGAGCGGCGCGGGAGGCGCTGCCTACTTCGATGGCGCCATCCTGGTGGGGCGGCGGCAGATGACGCGCGAGGAGTATTATTCGCTCGAAAAAGGCGCGGCGCTGCCCGTTCGCGTGGCGGAAGACGCCGACCCGATGCACGCCGTTTTCTACGAGGTCGTGGGCGAGGAAGGCCGGCCGGGTTTCTCGCTCGTTTCCACCACGCAGGCCTCGATCGGCGACATCCTCGATTTCTACAATGTCAGCCTGGCGAATCCGAAGGTGCTGGGCGGTCTTTTCGTGGGCGCGATGCTGTCGTTTCTCTTTTGCGCGCTGACCATGAGCGCGGTGGGGCGCGCCGCGTATCGGATGATGAACGAGTGCCGCCGACAGTTCGGAAAGATGCGCGAGGCCTTCCGCAAGGAGGGCATGCCCGAGGCGCAGATCGCCGACCCGATGCAGTGGCCGAAGCGCGTGAACTTCGAGGGCGTGAACTATCCGGACTACGCGACGTGCGTCTCGATCTCCACGGCCGGCGCGCAGCGCGAGATGGTGTTTCCCTCGCTGCTCGCGATCATCGCGCCAGTCGCGCTCGGCCTGGTTCTCGGCGTGGCGGGCGTGATGGGCATGCTTGCCGGCGGACTCGTCGCCGGATTTGCCCTCGCCGTCTTCATGGCGAACGCCGGCGGCGCGTGGGACAACGCGAAGAAGCTGCTGGAGTCCTACGGGCGCATCACGGCGGACGACTTTCATCACAACAAGGTCACGCGCGACACCGTGCCGGCGGAAGTGCGTGAATCCATCGCCGAGCGCGCGGCCGATTTGGTGCGCGCGGGCAACGGAACCGTGATCGTCTATGGAAAAGGTTCGCCCGACCACAAGGCCACCGTGGTCGGCGATACCGTGGGCGATCCGTTCAAGGACACCTCGGGCCCGTCGCTCAACATCCTGATCAAGCTCATCTCGATCGTCTCCGTCGTCTTTGCCGGCCTGATCGTGAAATACGGCGCCGTGATCGGCGGCTTGCTGATGCTCGAGTAAGCGCGCGAGCGAACAACGAGCCGGCAAACCGCATCACTGAAAGGTGGACGCGGGCGTCCCTGCCCGCGTTGCGACTCCAGTCGCTCCGAGCCGTTGTACAAAGCCGCAAGGGACGCAAACAGCCGGCGCCGTCCGATGACGACGCCGGCCGCAGGCGCGCGAATGCGCAACGTGCCGGCTTTACTTGCCGAACGCCTTCTTGACGTCGCCGACGGCCTTCTGGGCGTGACCTTCGGCCTGATCGCGGCGTCCCTTACGCTGGAGGTCCGGATTGTTGGTCACCTTCCCGGCCGTTTCCTTGATGTGGCCTTTCACGTCCTTGGCGGTGCCCTTGGCTTTGTCTTCGTTTCCTGAGTTCATGGGATGCTTTCTTGTTGTGGGTGTGCTTGCGACACGTGCGACGCGTGGGCCGCGCGTATCAGGAATCCAAATACAGTCGGATCCGGGGTATCCCTGGATCCATCTGGCAATCGCATGAATCATCGCATGCCGCGTGCCATGGACGAGGCCGGCGTCGTGTCGATCAATTGGTAAGTCTTTGTTTACGAAAAGGAAACGTGTTCGCCGCATCCGACCTTGGCTTCATTGTGGGACGATTCAGTCGTGTGCCAGGATCAGGCGATTCGCGGCGATGCCGGTTGCGCCGCGAGGCGTGCTGCGAAGAGACGACTCCGACATCGAGCGCGTGCATCGCAGCTCCGCTCTGTAGCGGCCGGGGCCGGCGTCATGCCCGGTCGCTCAGTGAAAATCGTGCGAGGCCTCGGCCGGGAGCGCGTGGTCGAGCAGCGGCTCGATGCGCGCGGCCTTCACGTGGATCACGCCGTCGTCGTTCTGCAGGCGGCCCGTGATGCGCAAAAACGGTTCCTGCGTGATCACGAGCCGGCGTTTCTCGAACAGGTCGGGCACGACGATCGCATTGGCCACGCCGGTTTCGTCCTCGAGCGAGATGAAGACGAAGCCCTGCGCCGTCCCCGGACGCTGGCGGCAGATGACGGCGCCGGCGATCGTGACTCGCGCATGGTTGCGCTGATACGGCAACTCCGCCGCCGGAACGACATCCGTGAGCCGCTCGCGAATGAACTTCATCGGATGCGCTCCGGTGGTGAGCGACATGCCGGCATAATCGGCCTGCACGCGCTCGAGCCGTGTCATCGGCGCGAGCGGTGAGATCTCTCCGCTCTCCGTCTTCTGCCCCCTGTCTTCCGCCTTCGCGTTCGCTTCACGCGCCGCCGCGTGCGTGAAGAGATCCTCCTCCGGAAAATCCTCCTCCGCGCGCCAGAGCGCGGCGCGGCGGTGCGAAGCGAGGGCGTTGAGCGCGCCGACCGCCGCGAGCGCGCGCCGCTCGACGCGCGAGAAACGGGTGCGCAATTGAAAATCCTCCATCGAAGCAAACGCCCGCTCCGTCCGGGCCGCGAGCATCCGCGTGACGTTGTCCTTGCGCACACCGCGCACCTGTTTCAAGCCGAGGCGGATCGTGCGATCGTCCTCCACCGTGCAACGCCAGTCCGAAAGCATCACATCGGGCGGCCGCACGCGCAGGCCATGCCGCCGCGCGTCCTGGATCAGGGTCGCGGGCGAGTAGAAACCCATCGGCTGGTTGTCGAGCAACGACGCGAAAAACTCCGGCGCGCGATGCGCCTTCAGCCACGTGCTCACGTAGGCGAGCAGCCCGAAGCTGATCGCGTGCGCCTCGGGAAAACCGTAGAGCCCGAACGACGAGGCCGAATCGACCACGATGTCGATCACGCGCTCGCTGTGGCCCTGGTTGCGCATCGACTCGCGCAACTTGCGCAGCACGCGCTCGAGCCGCTCCGTGCCCTTGGTGAATCCCATCGCGCGCCGCAGCTCCTCCGCCTCGCTCGCGGTGAAGCCGGCGAGAGTCATCGCCACCTGCAGCATCTGCTCCTGAAACAGAATGATCCCGTAGGTGCGCGCGAGCGCGGGCTTCATGATCTCGTGCACGCTCGAGTCGAGGCAGACGACCTCCTCGAGTCCGGCGCGGCGCCGCAGCATCGGATGCGCGACGTTGCCCACGATCGGCCCCGGCCGCACGATCGCGACCTCGATCGCGACGTCGTAGAAGTTCGCGGGCTTGAAGCGTTTCAAGGTCGTCATCTGCGCGCGGCTCTCGATTTGAAACACGCCGATCGTGTCCGCCGCCCGCATCATCTCGAAGGTCGGCTCGTCGTCCTGCGGGATCGTGTGCAGTTCGCACGGCCGGCCGCGCGCCTTCGACAATGCGAACGTATCCTGCAATACCGCCATCATCCCGAGGCCGAGAAAATCGACCTTCACGATGCCGAGTTCCTCGCAGTCGTCCTTGTCCCACTGCACGACGACACGATCCGGCATCGACGCGGGCTCGAGCGGCGCCACGCCGTCGAGCGCGCCGCCGCAGATGACCATCCCGCCTGAATGCTGGCCGAGGTGGCGGGGCAGGCCGCGGATCCTTCGATACAACCGCAGAAACGCCGGCAGCCGCGGATGGCCCTGGGGAAGCCCGGCCATCGCCATCTGCCTCCGCAAATCGAGCGTGTGCGGGAAATCCCCGTTCGCGAAGAGACTCGAGAAGGTGTCGAGAATGCCTTCGGGCAGATCGAGCGCCTTGCCCAGCTCGCGCGCCGAGCTGCGTCCGCGATAAGTGATGACGTTGGCCGTCATCGCCGCGCCGCGCGGCGCGTAGCGGCGGTAAACCTCCTGGATGACGCTCTCGCGCAGATCGCCGCTCGGCAGGTCGAGATCGATGTCGGGCCACGAGGGATGGCCGTCCGCGCCGATGCGGCCTTCGCTCAGGAAACGCTCGAAGAGCAGCCCGCGCTTGATCGGATCGGCCGCGGTGATGCCGAGCGCGTAACAGACCAGGCTGTTCGCCGCCGAGCCGCGGCCCTGGATGAGGATGTCGCGCTGCCGGCACCATGCGCAGATGTCCCAGACGATGAGAAAATAGCCGCAGAATCCGAGCTTCTCGATCAACGCCAGCTCCTTCTCGAGTTGCGCGCGGACTTCGGCAGTCATCCCGCCGCAGCGATCCCGCGCGCCCGCGCAGGCGATCTTTCTCAACCACGACTGCTGGGACTCGCCCGCGGGAACCTCGAAATCCGGAAAACGATACCCGAGGTCGCGCAGGGTGAAGTTCATCTTCTCCGCCAGCCGCGCCGAGTTTTCCACCGCTTCCGGCATGTCGCGAAACAGCTCGCGCATCGTCCGCGCGTCGCGCAGGTGGCGCCCCGCGTTGGGCGCGAGCCGGCGGCCCGCGGTGTCGAGCGTCACATGGTGTCTCAAACAAGTGAATACATCCGCGATCTCGCGATCCTCCGGCGCGGCGAAGGCCACCCCGCCGGTTGCGAGCAGCGGCAGGCCGCGCGCTTCCGCGAGCTGGGCCAGCATCCGCGCGCAACGCTCCTCGCCGCGCGCGTTGTGCCGCTGCACTTCCACGAAGACACGATCCGGACCGAAGACGGAGGTGATGCTTCGCAACGCCTCCTCCGCCGCGGCCGGCCCGCCGGTTTCCCACGCGCGCCGCACCGGCCCCTCCTCGTCGCCCGTGAGCGCGATCAACCCCTCGGAGAACCGCGCGATCTCCGCCCACGTGGCGAAACACGGTCGCTTGCGCGCGCGGAGGTCCGGCGCCAAGGGCGCCGGAATTTCAAATTTCAGATCCGGGATCTCAAATGCCGGCCCGCCAGGCGGGCCGGCCCCCCTCGGCCGCAGCTTCGCTTCCGTGATGAGCCGGCAAAGGTTGCTGTATCCAGTTTTTGATGACACGAGGAGCGGAAGCACGGCGCCGTCCGCAAGCGTGATCTCCGCGCCCACGAGCGCGCGCGTTCCGGTGTCGCGCGCGGCGTGGAAAAAACGCGGGGCGCCATAGAGGCCGTCGCGGTCGCACAACGCCACCGCGGGCAGCCCGAGCCGCGCGGCCGCGCTCATCAAATCTTCGGGAGTCGAGGAGCCGCGGAGAAAACTGAAGGCGCTGCGCGCATGGAGTTCGACGTAATCGCTCATCCGTATTCGCCCTCCACAAACCAGCCGCCCCCGGCTCCCGGCACGCGCGCGAGACGAAAAACACCGCCCTCGGCCAGCTCGACATCCCACTCCTCGCGCTCCCACTGCCGGCCCGTTTCCCACCAGTCTCCGGAACTGCGCCACGGCCCGCGCCAGTCGAGGATCTCCCCGCGCGCCACGGCGGAGTCGAGAAAGACGGAAGAGTTCGAATCCTCGTCCTTCGAGATTTGGAACTCCGGCTTCAGCCGGCAGCCGGGGCCGCCTGAAGGCGGGACTCCAAACCCGGAATGCGATACGATTGAATGGCGGAATCGTTGAGCCTCGGGCAGATTCATTCGCTTTGGGTGTGATACCCCGAAGCTTGCTTTGGCTTGGGTGTTGGAGGGACGACCTCCGTGTCGTCCGGTTGGAGAAACGAGAGCCGGGGGAATTCGCGGACCGGACGGAGCCGGTCCCTCCAATGCCGCGGGGCTTGCCCCGCGGA
>CAZFCY010000211.1:0-7539 GCA_964517665.1 uncultured Opitutaceae bacterium
CACGCTCCGGCTCCTCGCCCTGACCCGCGAGCGCCTCGAGGGTTCGCCCAACAAATCCCATCCCTCGTGGATCGAAGCCCACACCCGGCTCACCGCCCTCGTCGCCCGGCTCGAGTCGCGCGCGAAACCCACGGCCGGCGCGCCCGCGACGCCGGCTCCCGCTCCGGCCGCACGGCCGGCGGGCGCGGCCCAGGCAGCCGCCACTCCGCAGATGATCTCGCAACAGCGCGTGCGCATCCAGCGCCTGACCCGCGAGATGGCAAGCGCGTCCGACACGCTGGACAAGGGCGGGGTCGCGCCGTTTCAGGACGCCGGCTACGTCGCGAAACAGACCGCCCTCGTCGCCCGCTTCAAGGAAACGCTCGCCGGCTTCTCCGATTTCCCCGCCGATCCGGACGTGGTCGAAGCGGGCGGCGCGCTCACGAAATTTGAGAACATGATCGCCTTCGGCCAAAACCATGCCGCGCAGGCGATGGCGAAGGTCGGCGACGCGCAGGCCCGGCTGCGGACGCTCGATCAACAGATGCCCCGGGCCCCGCAACCTCCACCCTGGCCGTACGCGGGAAATTCCGTGCAGGAGTGGATCGTCGCCCTCGCCAGGACACGCCAGGCCGCGGCCGAAAACCTCCAACAGCTCGCCTTCATCCGCGACAACGCCTACCTGCCGGGCCAGCGGGGCACCGTCGAAGAAGGCGCCGCCTACGATATGCAGGACGTCCAGCGCATCGACGCCGGCCTCCGCAAGACCGTGAGCGACATCGACCAGTCGCTGGAGCGGTTCTCCGCCGATCTGGACCTTCAGGTCGCCGACCTCGCCAACACCCTCGCCCACCTCGACCGCCTCGATCCCGCCCGCGAGCACGATCAGGCCAACGCCTTCCTCGGCGCGGGCAAGGCCGCCGAACTGCGCGCGCGCCTCGCCGGCGCGCGCCACCTCGCCACCGTCGCGGTCGGCTACGACCGGCAGCTCGGGCGCGAACAACTCGCGGCCCACACCGCGATGCTCGAAAGAGTCGAAAACACCGCCTCCGCTTTCGACGCCAAACACGCCCGCGCCCGCCAGCTCGTCCGCATGCCCAAAGCCGCCTCCACCGACAAGGCCCTCGTCGCGATCGCACGCGAGACGCTCAAAACCCCGGGCTACGAAACAGGCCCGATCCGGCGGCTCGTCGTCAACACGGACAAGGTCCGCCGCGAGAAAAAGACGACCGAAACGGAATTCGACAAAATCGAGGTCGGCCTCGGCGGCTCCGTCAAACTGACCGGAACCGGCACCACCTACACCTACTCGTGGGAGCAGTTCCAGGTGGCGACCGCCGAACCGGTGGGCGACACCTTCCACATCTTCTACAACACCCTCAAACGCTTCACCTCCGGCGGCCCCACCACCCCGCTCGACCGCTGGATCCTCGCCGAACGCATCCAGAGCAGCGAGATCCCGGAAGCCAACATCGACCGCGACTGAGCGAAAAACGCCGGCCGGAGGCCGGAGCGCCAACCCGACAACAAAGGTGGTCGCGGTCGTCCCGACCGCGCTGCTGCGCGCGCACACCACGACAAAACCGCGCCCCCTTCGACAAGCTGCGCGCGAAAAACGCCGGTCGGAGGCCGACGTCCACCGCGGAGCGCGCGATCGCGCATGCGATCGCCGCCGGCCGCTTTACGGCCCTTCGATCACGACCGGGCCGGTCGGTTGCGCGGGAGCGATTCCCGGTTCGATCGTGATGAGGATGCGACTGGCCGCATCGACGCCCGGCGGGATGCGAAAGACCAGACCGCCCGAGCCGCCCGCGAGGACGGCCGGCACTTCGCCGACCGGGCTGTATCCCGTTTCCCCCGCCTCCTGCAGCCAGAGTTGCATGCTTCCGCCGGACGGAAGCACCGGCAGGTTGTAGAGATCGAGATAGCCGAGGCGCTGCGCGTTGTTGAGCGCGGCCATGGCGAACGGCGACGACTCGGTCGCGGCAATGTCGACGCGCGGCTCCTCGGTCATGACGATGTCGGGAGAAAGGCTCTCGAATCCGTCCGTGCTGAAACGCCAGCGATCCGGCAGCAGGGCAAGGCCGGCCTCGGGCACGAGTTCCCGCGCGCGGTCCCACAAGCCGATGCTGACGCCCGCCCCGGCGTCCGCGCCGCGCAACTCGGCCGTCCAGATGGCGGGGCGTTGCGTGTCGAGGAGGCCGGAATTGATCAACGGCAACACCGCGCGCGCCAGATCGTCGTACTCGCCCGCGAGCTTCCGGTAGTCGGCCGCCAGGCGCTGGGCGCGCGCGCGGGACTCCGTCAACTCATCGACCGCGCTGGCCGGCGCCGCCTGCGTCCGCCCGGCGTTGTTCTGTGTAGTTGAATTCCCATTACGCATCGCGACGCCGGCCGCGTCGCCGGCGGAGCCGCCGTCGTCATCGCGCGCGCCCGGTTGCGCGTCGCCGCGCGACGCGGCGATCTGCGGCCGGGCGGTCTCCCCGCCCCGCTGCGGCGCGCGCGGCCAGAACCATTGCGCGAGGTTGATCGCAAAGAGCAGGGCCGCCGCGACCGGCCATGCCACCCGCCACCAGGAAACCGTGGAATCGGAGCCGGCAGCCGCCGCGACCGACGGCGCGGCCACGCTCGCGCCAGGCGATGCCGCCTCCGGAGAAGCCACGCGCTGCTCGATGCCCGCCCAGATGTGCGCCGGAAGTTCCCGGGGCGCGCTCGCGTCGAAGGCAAGCGCGGCAAAGCCGTCGGCGCAGTTTCTCACCTCCTGCTGGAGTTCGGCTGAACGCGAGAGCTGGACCTCGAACGTCGCGCGGCCGGCCTCGTCGAGTTCGCCAAGGACGTAAAGCGGAATGGTGTCGCGCAGGTCTTCAGGAATCATGTCGGGAAAGGAATTGGCGCAACCGCAGCATGCCGCGGCGCAGATGAGTTTTCACAGTGCCCAGGGGCAATCCTGTGCGTGAGGCGGTCTCGGCCTGGGTGAGGCCGTCGAAAAAAACATGCGCGACACACGCGCGCTCGACCGGACGCAACAGGCCGAGCAGCGAACCGATGTCGGTGCCCGCGGCCTCGGTCGCTTCGCCGGTGTCGTGCCGGTCCGTGACGACGTGATCCGCGAACTCCGGCTCGCTCGAGGCAAAGTTGGCCGCGAGATCCGGGCGGCGACGACGGCGGCGCAGGCGATCGAGGCAACTGCTCCGCGTCATGATCACCAGCCACGCCCAGACCGAGGCGCGGCGCGGGTCGTAGTCGCGAGCCTTGCGCCAGACGCGCACGAAGACGTCCTGCGTGACCTCCTCGGCCTCGTGAGCGTCGCCGAGCATGCGCCTCGAGAAGGCGAAGACCTTGCCGGCGTGGCGGTCGTACAACTCGCGCAGGGCTTCAGTCTCGCCGCGCGCGACGCGGTTGACGCAATCGACATCGAGCAGGTCGTTCGCGGCCCGAAGGGCTGGAGGATCGATGGTCACGGAAGATCGGGGGGCGGGGTTATTCGATCACGTAGATTTCGAGCAACGCGAGTCCGTCTCCGGCCTCGACGTCGGAGATGGCGACCGCCGTGTAAACGCCGGGCGGGAGGGAAACCAGAAGCGCGGCATCGGCCGAGCCGGGTTCGAGGGGGAAGGCGCCCGCCCTGGCGGCGGCTTCGGCGATGGATTCGCGTTCGGCCGGCGTGGAGCCCCAGTCGTCGTTGGCCGCGAGCGTCGCCGCGCCGCGGTGCAGGGTCAGCGCCGGATCGACCGCGGCCTCGTCTCCGACGAAACCCGACAATCCCGGACCGATCGCGCGGATGAGCACGCGCGACTCGCGATCGCCCGCGACGACGAAGCCGCCGATGAGCGGCGACTGCGCGGAGATCCGCGCGCGCCCGGAAAAGTTGCGCAACGACAACTCGTCGCCGGCGGAAAACACCTCGCCCAGCATCGTCCCTTCCGCCTCTTCGGCGCGGGCCTCGACCTGAAGATGATACCGGCCCGGCGCCAGCGCGGGATGGAGCATCTGGTCGTTTCCCGACTGAAACCCGAGTTCGGGGAAAAAGGCCCCGACCGAGCGCGCCGCCTCGATCACATCGGGATGGCTCGCCCCGGTCTGATCGCGAACCACGCGATACGCCTCGGGCGCGAGCACTTCCACGCCATCCGTTCCCAACAACCGCGTGGCCAGCGCCTCCGCCGGATCCGGCACGCCGAAGTCCGCCAGCGCCGGGCCGAGGCCGCGCGCGAGCAAGCCTCCGGGACCGCCGCCGGCCACCACGAATCCAACCATGAGCGTGTCCGCGCCCCGCGCGCCGAAGGCGCGGATCGAGCCGTTCACGAGACGCGCCGGGAGCGCGTCCACCACGAGCCGCCACGACAGAAAAATGTTCGAGCCGTCCTCGAATCCGAGCCGCGCGCTGAAGACGGCGCCATCGTGCGCTTCGCTCACGATGAAGGAAAAGATCCCGGTCTCGCCGCCCGCCACCGGAGCGCCATTCACGAGCCATTGAAAGGAAACCGGCACGCCGGACCACGGCACGCGCAGGGAGATTGTATCCCCGATCTGGATACGGCCGCGCGGAGCCTCGATCGCGATCTCCGGCGCCTCCACACTCTGCCAGCGCTGGATCCGGACCGGCTCCACGCCAGCCCCGGTTTCCAGCCGCATCAACCACGCGCCATCGCGCGAAGCCGTCGCCGCGGGCCGGGGTGGCTCCGGCGCGAGCGCTTCCCCGGGAATGTTCAACTCGGGCAGCCCGTCCGGTCGCAGCCAGGCGATCGAGGCATCCCCCGCCGGAGTCACGAGCGCGCCCGCGACTTCGATCAAGCCGTTGTCGAGTATCCGGATATCGGATACAAATGTGCCGTCCCCGAGCCAGCCGCCCCAGCGCGGATCGACCCTCCCATCGATCGTCAGGCGGGCGACTCCGGGCGAATGCGCGCCGTTGAGCACATCGAAGCCGCCGGCCACGAAAACGCCATCGGGCCCCCTGGCGATCCGCCGGACGCCTCCGGTCCCGGGCCCGGCGCGCGACGAGGCGAGATCGATCGTTTCCACCGCGAGGCCGGTCTCATCGAGTCGATGCAGCGCATCCCGCGACGAGCGCCGCGCCAATGCCCAAGCCCCCACTCCACCACGGCCGCTCACCGCGTCGCGCAGCTCGAGGGAAACACCATCCGCGGCCCGGGCGCGAAACGACGCGTCCACTTCGCCCGAGGGCGCGATCCGCACGAGGTCGGAGGCGACGGCGAGATCCGCGTTGGAACCGCCCGGCACGAACACGAGGAGGTTCTCGTCGGCGTCAAGCCAGGCCCCGCGCGGCGTCAGCCATTCACTCTCGCTCACCAGAAGCGGCTGGACCGCGCCATCCGGCCGAATCCGGGCGAGGAGCGGCTCCCCGCCTTCGATCGACGCGGCCGGAGCAGCCAACCTCCCCTCGTCGTAGATAAAAATCGGCGGCGGCGGCGAGATCGCCAACAGGCTTTCGTCCTCCAGAATGGAAAGCAGATCGGCCGACGTCCACGGCAGCGTATCCATTTCCTGGACACGCCCGTTCGCATCGACGACGGCCAGGCCCGGCGCGTATTCCCCGTCCGCCTCGTTGAACCAGCCTTCGACCACGACCGAGCCATCCGACAACGCGGCGATTCTGCGCGCCATTCCCGGCCGAACCGCCTCGGCTTCGAAGGTCTCGTCCACTTCGCCGCCGGCCAGGAAACGCGCGACGCGCAGCGCCTGCCGTCCGCTCGTCGTCTGGCGGATCTCGCCCCACCACGCGCCGTTTCCGTCACGCCTCAACCAGAGCACCTGTCTTCCTTCCTCGTCTGCGAATTTCGATCCGCTCACCTCGCCGTTTGCATCGACGTGAACGACGCCGCCGAACGTCTCGTCCACGAAATGAGCGATGCATTCGACGCCGCCCAGATCGTCCGGCGCGAGGCTCCACACGCGAGGCGGCATCCAGATGATCGTGATCACCCATCCCGGAAGATTCTCCGACACCAGCGGCAGCTCCGCCGCAAAAGTCTCGTCGCGCGTGCCGTCGGCGAGCAGCCGCGCCAGCCGCAGCCGGTAGACGTCCGTCATCGATGCCGGCTCGGCAAAGACGAGCCGCCCCGCGGCATCCAAGGCAAACGCATGCGCGCCGTAAAGCGGACCCGAGTCGGGAAAAACGTGAGCCGCAAACGCGGGATCGACCGACCCATCCTCGAGAAGCCGGCACGCCCGGCGCGCATACTGCGGGACATTCCCGATCTCCTCGTATGCCGCCGTGATCACGATCCAGCGGCCATCCGGCAGCGCGATCGCCCGTTCGAACGAGCCGGCCGCGCCGAACGTGAACGAGGCATCGACGCTTCCATCCGGTTCGAGCTGCGCAACGTTGGTTTTCTCCACTCCGCCCAGCGAGGTGAACTGGCCCGCCACGAGCATCCGGCCGCCCGCGCCGGGAAAGAGCGCGGTGATGATCGGCGGCGTTTCCTGCGTGCCCGCGTCCGTGGCCGCGCGCAGTTCGTAGCTCTCGTCCAGCGCGCCGGAAACATCGAGCCGCCGGAGCGCGGCCGCCGGCGGACTCTGCCCTTCATCGACACGCACGAAATAAACGCGCCCGTCGGGCGCCACGAGCCAGGGTCCACGGCCCGCGTGCGCGGATGCGAACGCGGGATCCGGCGCAAACGAAGCATCCACCTCGCCCGTCGCGAGCAGACGCGCGAGGCCGGCGCGATCCTCGCCGTTCACCTCGGTGAAAGCGCCGCCGAGCACGACGCGGCCGTCATCCAGAAAACCCAGTTGCTGGCCCTCGACAAACGCGCGCAATTCCGGCAGCTCGACCGGCGCCGCCTCGCGGAAGGCAACGGGCCTCCCCACCGCCGGGCTCGCCGCCCCGACGGTGAGAGCCGCGCACAGACACACAAATCGCTGAAGGCTGCTCGTTTTCATGACCTTGCACAGGATACGCCGGACGCGCGCCGGGGGATTCACGTTCTGCGTGGAAAGAAGATTATCGGACATTTCGCCCGACGCGAGCCGACATTGCTTGCCCTTGAAACCCGGCTCGCACATTCGCCCCTTTCATCCGATGCCGAAAGAAGGAGAGATCACCTACCCCGAAGCGCTCGACGAAGCGGGCAGGAAACACGCGCTGCGGAAGCCCTTTTCCGACCAGTTCTGCGGCCGCTACCTTCGCGATATCGGCGCGATCATGGAACTGCTGCCCGCGCCTCCGGCGCGCCTGCTCGACCTCGGCGTCGGCACCGCCTGGACCAGCGTCTTCTTTGCCCAACGCGGATTCAGCGTCACGGCGCAGGACATCTCCCCGGGCATGATCGAACTGGCGCGGCAGAATCAAGCGCAACACCAGGTGAAAAACCTCGAGCTGATCGTGCAGGATTACGAGCAAATGGAGTTCAACGCCGTGTTCGATTGCGCCGTGTTTTACGATTCGCTCCACCACGCCGAAAGCGAGTCCGCCGCGCTGGGCGCGGTCCATCGCGCGCTCAAACCGGGCGGCGTCTGCGTCACGGTCGAACCCGGAAAGGGACACGCGATCTCGGCATCGTCCCAACACGCCGCGGCGCATTACGGCGTGACGGA
>CAZFCY010000212.1:0-7537 GCA_964517665.1 uncultured Opitutaceae bacterium
CCGGACTGGAGATTCCGAGCGTGGTCATCGCCACGCACTGGACGCATCCGTTGTCGCATCCCAATCCCGCCACCCGGCAGGTCACGCTCGACGCCCTCGAGCGGGGCTTGCGCGATGCCAGGGCTTGCGGCGCCGGCTCCGTCCTTCTCGTCCCCGCCGTGGTCAACAAGGACGTTTCCTACGCCGACGCCTACCGGCGCTCCCGCGAAGAGATCGCCAGGGCCGTGCCGCTCGCGGAGGAGTTGGGCGTGGCCATCGCGATCGAAAACGTGTGGAACCATTTCCTGCTCAGTCCGCTCGAAGCCGCCCGATATATCGACGAGTTCAAGTCGCCGCTGGTCCGCTGGCATTTCGACGTGGGCAACGTCGTGAACACCGGCTGGCCCGATCAGTGGATACGCGAGCTTGGCTCGCGCATCGTCCAGGTGCACGTGAAGGAATACAGCCGCAAGCTCCGCGACCAGAGCGGGCCGCGCGCCGGCTTTCAGGTCGATCTGCTCGAAGGCGACAGTGACTGGCCGGCCGTGATGGCGGCCCTCGACGAGATCGGCTACTCCGGCTGGTTGATCGCCGAACAGACCCATCGCCCGCCCGGCCAGAGCGACGCCGCCTGGCTCGAACACCTTGTGAAAGGCATGGAACGCATCATCGCCATTTGACGCCCCTTCCGAAACCCTTCCCACGCCTCGCTCCCACCGGTTTCACCATGAACGACCCCGTCCGCCCTCCTGCCACTTCCGCCGCGATGCCTCGTCGCGATTTTCTCAAAACGTCCGCCGGCCTCGCCCTCGGCTCCGTGCTGGCGGCGTCAGCCGTCCGCCCGCTCTCGGCCGCCGGGCGCGTCCGCTCCGTCGGCGCGAACGATCGCATCCGCATCGGCATCATCGGCTGCGGCGAGCGCGGGCGCGGCGCGCACATGATGGGCATCCATCCGCATCTGGCCGGCGCCAATTTCGAAATCGTCGCCCTTGCCGATCCGTGGAAAGTCGCGCGCGCCCGGGCCAACGCGCTGGTCAAGGAGTGGTTCGGACGCGAGGCGAAGGAGTTCACCTCGCATCGCGATCTTCTCGCCATGGACGGACTCGACGCGGTGATGATCGCCTCGCCGGACCATCATCACACCACCCACCTCGAAGCCGCCGCGCGTGCCGGAAAGCACATCTATGTCGAAAAACCGCTCGCCGACGACATGGCCAAACTGATCCGCGCCGTGGACGCGGTGAAGCGCGCCGGCACGGTCGTGCAGGTCGGCACGCAGTTGCGCAGCCTGCCCGGCATCGTCGGCGCGCGCGATGTGATGCGGAGCGGCGCCCTCGGCAAGCTCTCGCTCATCCAGGAGAGCCGCAATGGCGAGAAGCCGTACTGGTACGACTACCTCGGTCGCGATGTGAGGGAGGAGGACGTGGACTGGCAGGAGTTTCTTGGCGACCGGCCCAGGCGGCCCTTCGACGCGAGAATGTATTCGGCCTGGTACGGCTACCGCGACTTCTGCCTCGGGCCGATACCGCAATGGGGCGCGCACTTCCTCGACATGGCGCACTTCATCACGGGCTGCGGTCTGCCAGAGTCCTGCGTGTGTCTCGGCGGAGTGTTCACCTGGAAGGACGAGAACCGTTTCACCACTCCCGATTGCGTGCAGGCGACGTGGATCTACCCCGAAGGCTTCATGCTCACCAGCGCCAACAACTTCGGCAACGGCTACGGCAACACCCGGAAGTTCTTCGGCGAGAAGGGCGTCCTCAAGGTGGACAACTGGAACGCCCCCACCTACAGCGCGGAGGGTGGCCCGAAGCGTGATGGCTCCATTCGCGGCGAGAACGAGGTCACGCCGGTGGAGCGGCCCGACCATTTCCTCGACTGGCTGCAGTGCATGCGCACGGGGGAAACCCCGCATGCGTCCATCGACGCCGGCTACCAGCACGCCGTCGCCTGCCTCATGGCCACGCTCTCCTGCGAAAAAGGCCGCAAGACGATATATGATCCGAGGCGGCGCGAGATCCGTTTTGCGTAGGAACGCGAGGATGAATCTGCGCGCGACATGGCGGTCAGGCCGAGCCGGCGAGTGGCCGCCGCGCCGCCGTCGCAGGGTGGACCGCGGCGTCCCCGCCGGGGTTTTTCGAGCGCCCGGGACTCACGCGCGCGGCCACCAGCGACCGCGTTTCAGTGGCCGATGCGCAGGGTCGGGGTCGCCGCTTGCGCGCGCCGACGTTGCGCGCCGGTGATTGCGTAGTTGCCTTGCGTGCGACTTTCGCGCCGCAAAAGATCGAGCGCGCGACCTCCCATGCCTCACGAGATTACTCTGATTTCCACCATCGCGGTGGGTTTTGTCTTCGCCTTCGCCTTTGGCTTCATCGCCGCCCGCCTGCATCTGCCGCCGTTGATCGGCTATCTGCTGGCGGGTGTGATGATCGGGCCGTTCACCCCGGGGTTTGTGGCGGACGCCGCGCTGGCCGGGCAACTGGCCGAGATCGGCGTGATTCTGCTCATGTTCGGCGTGGGTCTGCATTTCTCACCGGCGGACTTGATGGCGGTGCGCTGGGTCGCGGCGCCGGGGGCCGCGTTTCAAATCCTCATCGCCACCGCGCTCGGCGCCGCGATGGCGATGATGTGGGGCTGGAGCCTCGGCGGGGGAATCGTGTTCGGCTTGAGCCTTTCGGTCGCGAGCACGGTGGTGCTGTTGAAGGCGCTGGAGGAGCGCAACGCGGTCGATACGCCCAACGGCCGGATCGCGGTGGGATGGTTGATCGTGGAGGATCTCGCCATGGTCCTCGTGCTCGTGCTCCTGCCGGCCTGCGCGGAGCTGCTGGGCGGGAACGCGGGGGGCGACGCGCATCACGCGGCGGACGGGAACCTGTGGTGGTCGCTCGCGCTGACGTTGGGGAAGGTGTCGGCGTTCGTCGCGCTCGTCATGACCGTCGGCACGCGCGCGGTGCCGTGGATTCTGCGCCAGGTGGCGCGGACGGGCTCGCGCGAGTTGTTCACCTTGTGCGTGCTGGCCGTGGCGATGGGCATCGCGTTTGGCTCGGCCAAGCTCTTCGGAGTGTCGTTCGCGCTCGGCGCGTTTTTCGCGGGCGTGGTGTTGAACGAATCCGACCTCAGCCACAAGGCGGCCACCAACTCGCTGCCGCTGCAGGATGCCTTTGCGGTGTTGTTTTTCGTTTCGGTCGGCATGCTTTTCGATCCCACGATTCTCCTGCGCGAGCCGGCCATGGTCGCGGGGGTGCTCGTGATCATCCTGGTGGGGAAATCGCTCGTCGCGCTCGGCATCGTCCTGGCGCTCGGCTATCCGCTCAGCACGGCGTTGATCGTCTCCGCGGCGCTGGCGCAGATCGGCGAGTTTTCCTTCATCCTCATCGGGCTCGGCGGGAGTTTTCACCTCGTGCCGGCGGAGGCCCTGAGCCTGATCCTGGCCGGCGCGCTGCTCTCGATCACGCTCAATCAATTTGTCTTCGCCGCGGTGGACTGGGTGATCGGCCGGGTGCGGGCGCGGCCGGCGTGGCAACAGCGTTTCGAGGACTCGCGCGGCCGGCGTTTCGCGGGACTGCAGGGCGAGCTGCTCGCGGTGCGCGAGCGCGTCGAGAAGAAGGCCGCCGCGCACAAGACCTTCAGCCCGCAGCAGCTCATGGAGCGTTTTCCGCTCTTCGCCGGCCTGACGCCGGAACAACGCGAGACGCTCATCCTGCACTTCCGCCCGCGCCAGGCGTCGCCGGGCGACCGGGTCATCCGCGCCGGCGACAAGGCCGATTCGATCTACTTCATTTCCTCCGGCGAGGTGGAGGTGTCCGTGGGGAAAAAGCGCATGAAACTCGGCCCGGGAAATTTCTTCGGCGAGATGGCGCTGCTCAGCGGCGAGCCGCGCTCGGCCGATGTGACCGCGATCGATTTCAGCGAGTTTCTCACTCTCGATCAGCGCGACTTCCGCCGCATCCTGCGCCGCCATCCCGCCATCCGCGCGCAAATCGCCCGGCTGGCCGGGGAGCGCGGCGAGATGAACCGCCGCCTCCTCGAGGAGCCGGACGACGAGCCGGCGCCGTGAAGGCGGCGCCAGCCGGGATCATTGCGGGCCGGCGGGCGAAGAGGGAGGCGAGCCGGCCGGCGTCGCCCGGCTCGCGACGTGCTTGACCGCGGTGTATTCGCTGAAGATCCGGCCGACGACATGGCGCCGGGTCCGGGAAAAGCCGGCCGCCCGCTGCGCATCGAGGATCGCTTCCGGGGCGACCACCGTGTCCATGGTTTCCCAATAATAGAGCATCATCTTCTGCGCGTCGCGATTGCGCGTGAAGACGCGCGTGAGCGCGGGATAGATGTCGCGGAACCAGCGCCGGAAACACCAGGCGCCGAAGCCGCCGGCAGGTTTCGTAATCTCGAGGATCAGGATTTTGCCGCCCGGCCGCAGCACGCGGAAATACTCCCGGAAAGTGTCCTCGAGACTGCCGACGTGGCGCAGGGCATAACCCATCGTCACGAAGTCGAAGCTCGCGTCCGGCAGCGGGATCGCGTCGGCGGAGGCCACGACCGTGTCGACGGCGAACTTCGATCGCGCCACCGCGAGCATGCCGGGGCTGGGATCCAGGCAGGTGATGTCGGCCGGGGAGACGCCCAACTGGATCGCGGCCTCGGTCATCAAACCGGTGCCCGCGGCGGCATCGAGCAGGCGCAGGCCGGCACGGAGCCCGGCGCGTTGTTCGGCGGCCTTGCGATACCGCAGGCCCGTGCCGAACGAGCCCCAGCCCACGGTGCGATCGTAGTAGGGAGCGCCGGCGTCGAACAGGTTCTGCACGAACGCCGGTTTTTCCTCGGCCGTCTGGTAGTGGTGGGAGAGGACGGGATGCGGCTGCATGATGGTGGCGGGGGAGGTTCAGGCGTTCTTTCGCGAAGGTCAAATTCGGTTCTGCCCGGCGGGCCGCCTTCGATCACGCTCGATCAGTTCGTCTTCACCGGGGCGGGCCGGGTGGTCGGCCGGGTGCGGACGCGGCCGGCGTGGCAACAGCGTTTCGAGGATCCGCGTGGCCGGCGTTTCGCGCGATTGCGGGCCGGGCTGCTCGCGGCGCGCGAGCGCGTCGATAAGCAAGCTTCGGGGATGGAACCCGCAAATCCCGTGTTCAGGGGGAAACGATGTCGTAAACCTCCATCAGCACGACGCCCGTTCCCATGCCGTCGGCGCTTCTTCCATGTATCGTGTAAACACCCGGAGGAAGGGTAACGACGAAAGCCGCGTCCGCGCTGTCCACCGCGAGTTCGAAGGCGCCGACCTCCCGGGCGATCTGCGCCGTATAGGCCGCGTCTGGATTTTCACCCCAGTTGTCTTGCGAGAGGATTTTGCTGCTGGAGCCGTCGCCATTGGCCCGGTGAACGATCAACATCGGATCGGCCATGGCGCCTTGCACACCGAACTCCGGATTCGCGAGCGTCGGCCCCACGGCGCGGATCAACAAGGTTCTAGGCCCCTCGTTCGACACCACGAAACCGGGTATCATCACTTCGCCGCCGACTCCCGCGAAACCGCGGCTGGAGATGTTGACGAGCCGCGAGCCGCCGTCAGCCGCATCGGTGTCGTAGAGTTCCGCGATGGCCACGCCGCTTCCCGCCGCCGCGCCCTCGGTGACCGCGGTATATCGGCCGGGCGCGAGATCGATCAGGAGCGCGGCGTCGTTTGCATGCGTGAGCGCGAAGGCGCCGAGTTGCGCGGACAGGCTCTCGATGTCCGTGGCGTTCGCGTTCGTGGCCCAGTTGTCGTTGCTGGCGTAGTCCTCGAATCCGCCATGCGGGGGCAGCGCGGGATTGAATTTTTTCAACGTCATCGACGGATCCGGCAGGACGTCGCCGCCAAGGTCGATCGGCGGTTTGTTCAGCGTCGGGCCCGCGGCGCGGATCAACAGGCGTTTGTTCGCGCCGCCGGCGATCACGAATCCGGAAATCAGCGCGCGGTCGCCCGTCTCCACTTGCGCGCGGGTCGAGAGATTGAGCAGGCGCGCATCCGGCGAGGGGGCCGCCGCGGCCACGGTCACGGGCGCCGGCGTGCTGGCGACGGAGATCCCATTGCTCGAAACCACGACGCGATAGTTGCCGGTGTGAAACCGCTGCGGGCTCGGAATCGCCAGTGTGGCGCTGTTCGCGCCCGGTATATCGACAAAGTCGCCGTCGTTATATTGCGCCTGCCATTGATGCGTGACGACGCCGTTTCCGACAGCCTCGGCGGACAAGGTGATGCCCGCGCCGCCCGCCTCGGCGACGGGAGGCTGAACCGGCCCGCTCTTGATGACCGGTTCAGGAACCGGTTCGAGGAGCACGAGTCCGCGTCCCGGAAAATCCCCGAAAGACATCCAGTTGCCCGCGAGCAGGAGGCCGCTGCCTGCCGTATATGTTGCGGATGCGATCTGGCCTTCGGTTGATATACCGAGGATCTCGAAGTCTTCATCGAGGCTGCCATCGCTGTTCAGGCGGGCGAGGGATGGTCGCGCGTGACCGTCGAACGAATCGAAATTGCCGAGGACGAGAATGTCGCCGTTTGCCTGGACTTTCAGGTTGTCCACGGGGCGATCGAATCCGTCGCCCACATCGAAGCTCAAGTCCTCCGAGCCATCGCTGTTGGCCCGGACAATCCCACCGAGCGTTACACCGCCGCCGGCCACGAGTTTTCCATCGGCCTGGAGGTCCATCGTGGAGACGGCGCCGCCCCAGTCGCCGTGCAACGCGAAATCGGAATCGATGGATCCATCGCTGTTTAGTTTCAGAATCCTCAGGCTGCTGCCCGGTTCTCCGTAAGAGGTGGCTGTTCCCGTTACAAACGCGGATCCATCGCGATTGACGAGAGTCGCTCTCGCCCAATGGCGGATGGATTGGGTCTCGGGCGCGTAAGATGGATCGTCCGATCCATCCATATTCCACCGGGAGAACGAGGTCTGGGCGGTCCCCGGCGCCAGGCTTCTCACGCTGGCAAGGATGCGTCCGTCGGGCTGGATTGCGAGTTGCGCGTCTGCCCTGAGATCGTCCGGCAGCGTCGGGGAGAATGTCCCATCACGCGAGCCGTCGCGCTCCAGGCGCGCGACGCCGTTGACTGCGATACCGTCGCATTGTGTGAACGCGCCCGTGCACAGGATTTTTCCGTCCCCCTGCCGCGCCATGTCCTGAACCGCGCCGTCGAAACCCGAGCCCGCGGGAAATCCCGGCGCCACGTCGCCGCCTGTCGTCAGCCGGGCGATGTTTGGCGCCGGGCTGTCGTTCACGAAGTCGAACGCGCCGGCCACGATCCATCCTCCACCGCGTTCCGGCAACACGGCGTAAACCGCGGCAGGGCCGCGGAAGGAGGGGTTTGCAAACGCTCCGGTTCCACCGTCGGCTTCGAGCCCGATCAGCGGGTGGTCGCGTTGCCCGCTTGTCGGCACGCGCGTTCCTCCCACGAGGATGCGGGCGTCCGCCAGCACCGTGAGGTTCGGTCCGAAGAGTTCGACGTCTCCCGCTGAAAACGAGTCGTCGGGCGAACCGTCGGGCAGCAGTCGCGTGACCCATGGCGCTTCGTTCCAGCCGACGAGGATTC
>CAZFCY010000213.1:0-592 GCA_964517665.1 uncultured Opitutaceae bacterium
CAACCGGACGACACGGAGGTCGTCCCTCCACCATACAAGCCGAAGCAAGCTTCGGGGTTTCCGACCCAAAGGGAATGAAATGAATTGGAAATGACGACGACCGCGCATGGAGAACGCGCGTCGAGTTTGGAGTTTCGCCTTCAGGCGGCAGTTCGGACCGGCTGAAGCCGAAACTCCAAACTCAATCACGGGCAGAGGGACCTGCCCGACCACCTTCACGATGCCGAAGGCCCTTGCCGCGATCCAGCCGCTCGCATGCGATGCCGATGCACAACGCTGTTGCTCGTGAACGCCGCCACGCACGCTTTCGCCATTCCCGGACTGGACAACGCCCACGCGGCTGTCGCGCTGGCGCGCGCGCGGCCACCGGATCTCGCCGCGATCGCGCGGAAGGACTGGCTGCGCGGCGAAGAGATCGAACGCTTCGATCGCTTCAAGGTGGAGCATGCGCGCGGCGATTTTCTCGCCGGCCGGATGGCGGCGAAATCCGCCTTGTGCGCGCTCGCTCCGGGCACTGACGCGGGTTCGTGGGAGATTGTCCGCGGGATCTGGAAACAGCCCTGCGCGCGCGGGCCGGCCGGCGGGTTGAAGG
>CAZFCY010000213.1:602-7452 GCA_964517665.1 uncultured Opitutaceae bacterium
GTTGAAGGTCACGCTCGCCCACTCCGGCGGGATCGCGGTGGCCGTCGCCTTCGACGATCGCTGGACCTGCGGGATCGATCTCGAGCGCGCCGATCGCGAAGCGGCGGAAGTCGTCGAGAGCCAGGTCTCGCCCGACGAGGCCGCATGGGCGCGCGCGGCGGGCGGCGACGCGCTCGAGCGCTGGATGCTGCTGTGGACGGCGCGCGAGGCGACCGGCAAATCCTTCGGCACGGGTCTGCTCTTCCCCGAATGGCTTCCCCCCACGCGCGACTGGAAAAAATGCGGCGACCTCTGGCGCGCGCAGCTCGGCGATGGCGGCCTTCTCGCGATCCGCGCGCTCGTCGTCCAGGGCTTTGCCCTTTCCTGGCTCCTCCCGCGCGCCGCGGCGGAATCGCCCGTAGTGGCGGAAGCACTACACTGGCTCCGCCGCGAGATGCCGGCACAGGGGCGGAACCCGCTCCAGCGTTGACCGATCGCCTCGCGCGCGGCGGCGATCGACATGCGAGGCTCCCCGGGGCATCGAAGCACCTGTAGGAGCGGCTTCAGCCGCGATCCGCGAGCGGACGCGCGTTCAATCGCGGCTGAAGCCGCTCCTACCCTCCCACCCCCATGAACGAAGCAAGCTTCGGCGAATGAACCCTCCAAATCCCGTAGGGTGATTTTCCTGCGCCCCGACGCAAAGTTGCCCTCGACTAGTCGGGCTGAACGGCCAGCCTCGACGTCGTCAGCGCTCCCCTCGCGAGTCTCCCCTTCTGTCTCCCCCTCCCCGTCGGCCACCCCGGGCGCTGGCCTTCTCATGTTTCGACAGCATTTCCTGCCCCATCTCGTCTTCTGGTTTTACCGGGTTTTGTCCGCCACGTGGCGCACCACGATCATCGAGACCGCGGCCATGCGGCATTCGCTGCAGCAGCGCGAGCGGATGCTCTTCGCGCACTGGCATCGCGATGAACTCGGCGTCCTCCAATGCGTGCGCCGCTACCGCGTCGCGACGATGACTTCGCACAGCAAGGACGGGCAGCTCATCGACCACGTCATCCGCCACTTCGGCGGCGCCACGAGCAAGGGCTCGTCCAGTCGCGGCGGCTCGGAGGCCCTGCGCGGCCTGCTTCGCCTCATGAAAGCCGGCCGCATCGGATCGATCGCCGTCGATGGCCCGCGCGGCCCGATCTTCAAGGCGAAACAGGGCGTGTTCGAGATCTGCAAACTTTCCCACGGCTGCATCGTTCCCGTGGGTGTCGCGAGCCGCCATCGTCATGTTTTCAGCGGCTCGTGGAATCAGGCGCGGCTGCCGCTTCCGTTCACCCGGATCATCGTGTGGTTCGGCGATCCCATCCGCCTCGCCGACCTCCCGTCCGGGGATCTTCGCTCACCCGTCGTCGCCGCGATGCTGGAGCAACGCATTCGTGATTGCTGCCGGTTCGCGCGTGAACACGGCCTCGACCTGGTCGGCGCGCGCTGCCGCGATCCCGGCGGTTTCGGGCAGGCGGCCGCGGCGGCAGGCATGCCGTTGACGCTGAAAAGCTAGCGGCCCATCGCGCGCGCCACCCGGTCGCGCGTCGCATATAGCGGGGACTATAACATGCCCGGGCGCGACAAAGCCGTTCGCGCGACCGCGCGCGGCTCGACAACAAATGCCAAAGGCGGCTATTCCTCCGACGATTTCTCCCCATGGACGCGCCTCCGGACATCCCAGATCTCACGCTGCTGCGAAGAATAGGCAGCGGCAGCTACGGCGACGTCTGGCTCGCCCGCACCGTCACCGGCGTCTATCGCGCGGTCAAGATCGTCGATCGCTCGCGCTTCGTGGACGAGCGGCCGTTCCTGCGCGAGTTGAAGGGCATCACGCAGTTTCAGCGCCAGGTCGGCGACCGGCCGCGGCAACTGGCGTTGATGCACGTCGGCTTCGACGAAAAGGCGGGCGTGCTTTATTACGTCATGGAGCTGGCGGACGACGTGAAGAGCGGCACCGACATCGACCCGGAGGCCTACGAGCCGCTCACGCTGCGCGCCGTCCATGAGCAGCAGCCGGAGATGCCGGCCCGCGATTGCATTCGCCTCGGCATCGAACTCGGGCGCTCCGTCGTGGAGCTGCACGCGGCGGGGCTGATCCATCGCGACATCAAGATCTCCAATGTCATCTTCGTCGCCGGTGTCCCGAAACTCGCCGACATCGGCCTGGTTTCCTCCTCCGACAATTCCATGACCGTGCTTGGCACGCCGGGTTACACGCCGGCGGAGGGCGCGGTCACGACCAGCGCCGACATCTACGGGCTCGGAAAAATCCTCTATGTGCTCGCGACCGGCCAGTCCGTCAGCTCGTTTCCGCGGCTGCCTCCCGACGCGCTCGAACGCGCCGACGCCGCGCTCCTGCTCGAGTTGAACGAGGTCGTCCTGCGCGCGTGCGATCCCGAGCCCGCGAGGCGCTACCGCTCCGCCGCCGGGATGCTCGACGATCTGCTCGTGCTGCAGGCCGGCCGGTCGCTGAAGGAGATCCAGCGCACGCGGGAGCGGCTTGTCGCGCTTCGCCGCGCCGCCGTCGTCGCCGCCGCGTTCGCGGCCGTGATCGCGGCCATCCTCGGCGTCCAGAATCATTTCAACCTCCGCAAGCTCGCCGAACAGGAATCCGCGGGCCGGCTGCGCGCCGAGGAACAGGAGCAGAACGCGCGCTACACCTCCGATCTGCACCGCGCGCTCGTCAGCCTGCTCAACCGCGACGTCGGCCTCGCCCGCAGCGCGTTGCGCCGTCAGATCCCGGCCGACGGCCAGCGCGACATGCGCGGCCCCGAATGGGCCGCCCTCTGGAACGAGGCCGCGGGCGACGACATGCGCGTTTACGGAAAGATCGGCTCGCCGCCCATCCGCGAGGCCGCCCTTTCCCCGGATCATCGTCTGCTCGCCGCCTATGCGGGCGAGCGCCGCGGCCGCGTCACGATCTGGAATCTGGAAACAGGCGAACAACACGAACTCGCCCACGCCGCGCAGGGCCTCGTCGGCTTCAACGCCGAGGGCTCCGCCGTGATCGTCCAGACCGCCCGCGGCGGCCTCGCCTCCTACGACTTCGCCGGCCGCGCCTCGGACGAGACGCCCCCGCTGCCGGGACAGGTCATTCACTCCGCCGCGCGGGCCGGAACCATCCTCGTGACCGAACGGCTCACCGCCGATCCGGTCGTCGGCATCTGGGACCTCGCCAGCCGGAGCCAGACCGCGACCTGGAAACCGGACGACCCCCGCGGGCAAAAACGCCTCTCGAACGCGTCGATATCCCCCGTCTCCGACAGGATCGCCGTCAGCACGTATCTCGCCGACGACCCCACCGCGACCTACTCCCTCCAGGTGTGGTCGCGCGCCTCGGAGTGGACGCGCACGATGGAACGCCCCGACTTCTTTCATCTCCAGACGATCGAGTTTTCTCCCGACGCCTCGCGGCTCGTCGTCGCCGGCCCGGCCAACGACCTCACGCTGATCGACATCGCCACCGGGAAAAACGTCCTCGAGATGCAGGGGCACAAGGGAACCGTCTTCGACGCCGCATTCTCGCCCGACGGACGCTGGCTCGCCTCCGCCGGTGAGGACCAGACGATCCGCGTCTGGTCGCTGGCCGATGGCGCCTGCGCCGCGATCCTTCGCGGCCACGAAGGCAGCGTCACCACCGTGGCGTGGCTCGCCCCGGATCTCCTCGTCTCCACCGGCACGGATGGAACCGCGAGACTCTGGAACCGCGAGCCGCCGGAACGCGCGCGCGCCAGCCGCCAGTTCTGGAAGGGGTTCCTCGGCGACTTCATCTACTCGCCGGACAGCAGCGCGATCTTCGCCACGATGGCGGACGGTCGTATTGGAGAATTCAATACACACAACCTCGCGCGCGCCGGAAGGACGTGGGACGCGCTCCACCCGGTCGCCTTGCGCGACGGCGTCCTCTGGGCCCTCACCGCGGATCTCACGCTCGCGCGCTGCGAGCTGGAGACCGGCGCGGTCGTCCGCACCGCGCTTCACGCCGACCGCGCCCGCCGCGCCATCTTCACCGCCGCCTCCGCCGACGCCCGCCACATCCTCGTCGGCATGGGCGACGGCACGGTCAACATCTGGGAGCCGGCCTCCGAGAAAACGATCGCGAGCAGCGCGAAACATTCGTCGGCCGTCTTCGCCGCCGCGTTCTCGCCGGATTCGCGCTTCGTCGTCACCGGCGACACCTCCGGCGCCCTCTGGTTCTGGGATCCGATGACCGGCGAGCCGATCCGCGGCATCCAGGACGACCCCTCGGCGGTGTACTGCGTGGCCGTCTCCCCGGGCGGGCACGTCGCGGTCGGCCGCGAGGATGGCAACCTCTCCATCTTCGACGCCCGCGCCGGCCGGCTCGTGACGCGCGCGCTCGCGCACCCGCAGGGCGTCAGCGCCCTCGCGTATTCACCGGATGGATACCGCCTCTTCACCTGCGGCTACGACGGCCTCGTCACGGCCTGGTCCACCCCGGACTATCGCGAAGTCGCCACGCTTCCCATCCAGCCGATCGACGACATGCCCGCGAAGCCGGACCCTCGGCCGAGCCTGCTCCACTTCGCGCCCGACGCGACGCGCATGATCGTCTTCACCGAGGACGGCTGGCTGCGCGCGTGGGATCTGCGCAGCCCGGAGGAATAAGGCGCGCGCTGCCGCCAGGGAAATCGCGGCGGAACATGCGCGACGACGTTGGGAGCAGGTCCACAAAAGGCCGGCGCCCGAGCCGGGGCCGGCCGGCCATCATCTCTGCGGCATGACCGGGACAAGCCCGTGCTTCATCATGACGGCCTTCATCTTTTCGACATCAGGCGGGCCGCCCGCATTGACCAGAGCCGCCATCTCCATGAAGAAGTCGGGACCGATGAGAGCAGGCGTGACGATGGCCAGCGCCTTCGCATCCGTCTCCTTCGGATTGACAAAGCCGTGAACGGCTCCGCGCGGGATAAAACAGGAATCGCCTGCTCCAATATCCAACGCCCTTCCCTCGACCGTGAACGTCAACACGCCCTCCAGCCCATAAATCGTCTCGTCGAACTGCTTGTGGTAATGCGGCAACGGAACCTTCGCGCCGGCAGGAACCGCAAACTCGAATAGCGCCACTGAGCCATTCGAGTCGGCGGACTCGACCAGAAACTCGATCAGTATCTGTCCGGCCCGGATGATCTCTTTGGCGCGGCCAGGGCGCGGAGCGGCGGCGGCGAGCGCCGCGCTGCCGAGGGTGGTGAGCGCGGCGGCGCCGCCGGCGGCGGTGGCGGAGTGTTTGAGGAAGTCGCGGCGGTGCATCGTGATTATATTATATATGGAGGACGGGGGGGAACGAAAGAAAGCGAGGGGATGGATGAGCATGCGCGCCGTGAGGGGCGGTCATCCAAGAGGTCGGGCAGAAAACGTATTCCAACTCACCCAACCTGGATCATATCACTTTTCATAGGCAGTCCGCATCATTGAAGTGGCGGGCCGACGATCTCGATTCCATGCTCGGCTGCGGCGGCCCTCAACGCCTGAATGGCGGCGGCTGACGGTGCTCCGGCCGGCTCTGGCAGTTCCGGGCGCTCCGCCGGACGGCTCACGGCACGCACGAAGCGTTCAAAGTCTCCCCGCACTGTGATCGTAAGGCAACGGCCTCCCGGCGCCGACTCCACGCGGTAGGTGTGCGGCACGCCTTTCGGCATGAGCAAGATGTCGCCAGCGCCGAGCCGGCGCTCCTCGTCTTTTACCTTCACGCGAAACTCCCCTTCCAGGACCTGCATGACCTCATCTTCGGCGCGATGAAGATGCAAAGGCGGTGAAAAGCCATGCGGCACACGATGCTCGAGGACCGAGATGCCATCCTGGCCCTCCGCCATGGACACCCGGATGGTGACAAGTGAGTTTTGAAACCACAATTGATTTGCCGGCCCAGCGATGACCCCGGCGGAGGAGCGGGCGCCGCTGATGAGCGCGAAAGAGCCGGCAGCAAGCGCCGAACTGGTGATGAACGAACGGCGTGTGCTGAGATTCATGCGGGGGCGCGTGAGCGGGGTTGACAGAACAAAGACTGCCTGGAGCCAGGACGGGGTCAAGCGGAGACGGCGCGATCGAAAAACGGCCTCGGTCCCGCGCGTTGGCTCTGGCGTCGCCGCCTTTCCTGGCCTCATCGCAGCAGCGAGGCGATAAATACAATCCGCATAACGATCCCGCGCCCGCCTCACCCGGGCTTGTTCAACAAGCGTCGTGTGACGGCCGGGGCGTCACACAACTTTCAGGGTTGGGATTTTTTATTAGTAAAGAACCCCGGGGCATTGACGGAAATGTAGGAGCGGCTTCAGCCGCGATGCGAAAGCGTTGCGTGGACGCATCGCGGCTGAAGCCGCTCCTGCCACAGAGGCGAAGCAAGCTTCGGGGAATGAGCCCGCAAGGGATTCAACGAGCGAATTCTTATGTTCCGAAACCGGGTTTCGCTATCTTTGTCATGGCCCTGAAGCGCAATGGCGCCGCGGGCCAGAAATTCGTATTGTTGATTTGCACCTGATACCCGATTTCGGGGAAACCAACTTCTTGGAAGCGAGTATGGAAATAGACTCCAGAATTTGCGAATCGCGATGTCTTCACATCCATGACGAGCTCAAAATCTTTCCAGTCGTGATTGGCGACGGGTCCGACGTAAAACAGATGGGATCTTGGTCCGTGGGCGGCAATCTCGCCTTCTGAGACTGAGAAGGTGGTTTGCGACTCCGAGGCCTTCCAGCCTGCAAGCGTGGCGCCATCGAAGAGCGTGGCCCAAGATGCTTCTTCAGCTTTCGCTTGCAGAAGCAAGGCGGAGCAAAGCACGAGGGTGAAGAATAGTTTCGGGCGCATGGTTATTTTGCCCAAC
>CAZFCY010000214.1:0-7421 GCA_964517665.1 uncultured Opitutaceae bacterium
CTCACGGATGGACACGGATGAAATCCGAATCCGCGCCCGCGCAGGACAATCCGTGGCCCCGCCTTCCTCGACGCCCGAGGGAAGGCTGAGGAGAAACGAGCCCGCGGTATCGACGCGCGTTGACACCGGCGCGCCCCGGCATCCCTTCCCACGGCGTAATGATGAAAACATCGCTGTTGCTCACTTCCATCGCTCTCGCGTTTGCGACCGCCTCGCCTTCCCAGGCGGCGGTCGAGACCTACAGGATCGATCCCGCGCACTCGTCCGTCGGCTTCAGGGTCCGGCACTTCTTCACGCCCATTCCGGGGTCGTTCGGAAAATTCGAGGGCACGATCACGGTCGATCGCGACAATCTCGAGAACAGCTCGATGGAGGCAACGATCGACGCCGCCTCGATCCACACCGCCAACGAGCGCAGGGACAATCACCTCAGGAGCAAGGATTTCTTCCTCGTCGAGACGCATCCGACAATCACCTTCAAGAGCACGTCGTGGAAAAAGACCGATGACGACGACGAGTTCAAAGTCACCGGCGATCTCACGATCAAGGGCATCACCAAAGAGGTCGTCCTCGAAGTCGAGGTCCTCGGCTTCGGCCCCGGCGCGCAAGGCTCCTACATCTCCGGCTGGGAAGCCGGGGCCGAGATCGACCGCTCCGACTTCGGCATCACCTACGCGCCGGCCATGGTCGGCAACGAGGTGAAAATCGTCATCACCGTCGAGGCCCGGCGCCAGGATTGAGCCGGGGCGGCGCCAGGCATTTCCGCTCGAAAAGTCGGGCCGCCCAGGGTGGGCGCGGGCGTCTCGGCCCGCGCTCCAGAATCGCCGCCACGACAGTTTTGACATCGCCTTCGCCGGACCTACGTTCTCGCGACCGATGCAGCACCTGCACGCCTATTGGCGGATGGAATATATCGAAGCGAACAAGAGGCCGGAAACCGATCGGCCGTTCACGGACATGCCACTGGCCGGCGACGACGCCGCGACCGGCATCGTCCATCGCTCGAAGCTCGCCTACATCGTTCTCAACCGCTATCCCTACAACGCTGGTCACCTGCTCGTGGTTCCGTTTCGCGAAGTCGCGGATCTTCCGGGCCTGACGACGGAGGAACGCGCCGACTTCTTCGATCAGATGATCTTCGCGGAGGACCTGTTGCGCCGCGCGATCCGGCCCGACGGTTTCAACATCGGCTTCAACCTCGGAGCGGCCGCGGGCGCCGGCATCCCCCGGCACCTGCACGCGCACGTCGTGCCACGCTGGGCGGGCGACACCAACTTCATGCCCGTCCTCGGCGACACCCGGGTGCTGCCCCAATCGCTCGAGGCGATGTGGAAACGCCTCCGCGCGTTCTGCCCGCAGGACGGCGTCCCGTCCGCGGATTGACCGCCCGGATTCCCCGAGCGCCTCATGGCCAGCAAGATCCTCAGTTTCCAGAACCCGCGCGTCATCAGCCAGCTCTACTGCGGCAACGTCCAGAACCTCGCGGCAGTCGAGCGCGTCCTCGGCGTCAAGGTCGTGGCGCGCGACGACTGGCTCTCGTTCGAGGGGCCGGAAGACGCCGTGGCGAAGGCGGAATCGCTTTTCGGCATTCTCGGCGAAGGACGCGCCCAGGGCCTGCAGATCAAGAACGCGGATTTCGCCCACATGCTCGAAGGCGTCGCGCGCGGAGAGGCGGAAAACCTCCATTCGCTCTTCACCTCCGCCGTCGTGGTGCAGACCGGCCGCCGCACGATCGTGCCCAAGACGTTGGGGCAGAAGCGTTACCTGCAGGCGATCTCCGCCAACGACGTCGTTCTCGGCATCGGCCCGGCCGGCACGGGCAAGACCTATCTCGCCATGGCCGCGGCCGTTTCCGCGCTGCTCAAAAACCAGGTCCAGAAGCTCATCCTGACCCGCCCCGCGGTCGAGGCGGGCGAGGCGCTCGGTTTCCTTCCGGGCGATTTGCGCGAAAAACTCGATCCCTACCTCCGCCCCCTCTACGACGCCATGTACGACATGATCGACCGGGAGGACGCGGCGAAACTGGCCGAAAAAGGCGTGATCGAGATCGCTCCCCTCGCCTACATGCGCGGCCGCACGCTGAGCAACGCCTTCGTCATCCTCGACGAAGCACAAAACACCACCGTCGAGCAGATGATGATGTTTTTGACGCGCCTCGGGGACGGCTCGAAAATGATCGTCACCGGCGATGTTACGCAAATCGATCTGCCGCGTTCCAAGACCTCGGGATTGATTCAGGCCCGCCACATTCTCGCCGACGTTAAGGGAATCGAAATATTCAACTTCGGACCGGGCGACGTCGTGAGGCATCCGTTGGTCTTGCGCATTCTCGAAGCCTACGCTAGGCATCAGGCTTCGAAAGAGTGATCGGGCCTCCCGGCATCCAACTCTCCTCGCACTGCTTCCTCGCTTCCCGGACTGACGTCCATCATGCCACTGTTTGATTTCTTTCGCGCTCGCACGAAGGCAAAGGCGAAATCGCCCGTCGGCCGCCGTCGCAAACGGAAGACCGAAGCCGGGTCGTCGCTGATTCACTGGCTCGAAAAGAGCAAGATGGTGACCCTCGCCGTCTTCGTGCTCACCGTCGCGGCGATTTTCATCATCAGCTTCGTCGGCGTGAGCCCGGCGGCTTTTCACATCCTCCCCAACCAGGAGGCGACGATCCGCATCATCGCGGACTCCGATTTCTCCTACCAGAGCGCCTTGTTGACGGCGCGAAAGCGGGAGCGGCTCCTGAAGGAAATCGCCCCGGTCTACCGCGTGGATCTTTCGAACCTCGATCGCTTCGATCCGCAGATCCGGCAGATCCTGAACGAAATGAACGCCCTGGAGGCGCGCTGGCCGGAACTCTCCGAGCCCGAACGCCTGCGGGAGCTGACACAGATCGCGGAAGCCGCGAATTCCAAGGGCGGCCTCCAGGTCGGCATGCGCGAACTCGTCACGTTGATGAATTTCGGCGACGCCGCCGCCCGCGAGCGCCTCATCGTGGACAACGGCCTCTACTACCTGCGCGTCCTCCAGCGGGCCGGCGTTTACAATCCCGCGTCCGCCGGCGTCGCGAACGAGGGCGGCGAGATCACCCTCTTCAATGTCCAGCGCGAGTCCGGCAACCTGAATTCGCAACGCGTCTCCACGGTGGAGGAGGCGCTGGTCACCCTGCGCGCCAGCCTCTCCGCCGAAAACGTTCCCCAGGCGGTCGTCACCGCGCTCTTTCGCCTTCTCCGGCCGGGAATCACGGAAAACCTCGTCTTCGACATGGAGAAGACCGAGTCGTTTCGCACCCAGATGCTCGAGACGATGTCCCCCGTCGTGGTCAGCGTCGAGGCCGGCCAGAGCATCATCGAGCCCGGCACGAAGGTCTCGGCCGAGCAGCACGAGATGCTCACCGCCTACAAGCAGCACCTCAACTCGAGCAGCCATCTCCCCTCCGGCCTCGATCAGCAGGTGATCGGCCGCATCCTCCTCGTCCTCGGCGTCATCATCGTGGCCGGATTCTACATCCGCCTCGAGGATCCCATGACGCTCCGGAGCAACGGCCGACTCGCGCTCCTCGCCTCGGTGCTCGTGGTCAGCCTCGTGCTCGTGCGCAGCACGCTCGAGTTCGGAAATTCGAAACTCTTCGAAACCTCCCCGCAGACTGCCGCGCTGCTTCCCTATGTCGCGCCCATGGCCTTCGCGCCGATCCTTATCGGCGTCCTCATCGGCGCCGGCCCCGCGCTCTTCTCGGGTCTGCTCGTCAGCATTTTCTCCGCGATCATTTTCGGCAACCGCCTCGACATCCTCGTCCTCTCACTGCTCACCGCCAGTGTCGCGGCCTACGCATGCCAGGGTGTGCGGCGCCGCTCGCGCGTCGTCCGCGCCGGATGGGTTTCCGGGTTGGCCATCGCCAGCTTCGTCGTCCTGCTCGGGCTGGCCGACCGCATGCCCCTGGAGCTGCTGGCCAAGGCCGCGATCGGCGGCCAGGCCATCGGCCTCCTCACCGGCATCCTGGTCGTCGGATTGCTGCCTTTGCTCGAGGGACTTTTCAAGCGCACCACGGACATCACGCTGCTGGAGTTGACGGACTACAACCACCCGCTCCTGCGCCGCATGCAGATGGATGCGCCCGGCACCTACCACCACAGCCTGATGGTGGCCAATCTCTCCGAAAACGGAGCCAACGCCATCGGAGCCAACGCCCTGCTCTCGCGCGTCTGCAGCATGTTTCACGACATCGGCAAGCTGGTGAAGCCGGAGTATTTCGTGGAAAACCAGCGCGGCGGCGTCAACCCGCACGCCGGCCACTCGCCTTCCTTCAGCGCGCTCATCATCAAGAGCCACGTCAAGGAGGGCATCGACCTCGCGATCAAGCACAAGCTGCCGCGCCCCGTGATCGACGTCATCCGCCAGCACCACGGCACGACGTTGATCCGCTATTTCTACCAGCGCGCGCGCGACCGGGCGGGAAGAACCGAGATCGGCTGCACGCCCGATCCGCAATCCGCGTCCGAATCGACCTACCGCTACGACGGCCCGCGCCCGCAGTTCAAGGAAAGCGCGATCATCCTCATGGCCGACTCGATCGAGGCCGCCAGCCGCTCGCTCCAGAAGGTGACGCCGCAGGCGGTCGAAGAGTTGATCGATTCGATCGTGGACGAGAAAATTTCCGACGGCCAGATCGACGATGCCCCGCTCACCATCCGCGAAATCGCGCTCGTCAAGCGCAGCTTCACCTTCACGCTCCTCAACTCCCTCCACTCGCGGGTCGTCTACCCGAAGTCGGAAAAAAACATCGCCGCCGCCGCCGCGATCGCCCGCGCCGAAAAGCCGGAACTCGAGCCGCGCGAACACGCGGTCGGCACGGCGACGGGCACGGGTTCGTAACCTGCATCGGCGGCTCCGGGCCAGCGCCCGCCAGTTCCAGGCTGTCGTGGCCGCGCTCGACGACTCGAAGGCGTTTCCCGCGCCGGACGGGGAACTCTCGATCGCGTTTCTGGAAGCGCCGGCCATGGCGCAGTTGCACGCCGATTTCCTCGAGGATCCCACCGAGACGGACGTCATCACTTTCGAAGGCGACCCCGCCGCGGGACTCGCGGGCGAGATCTGCGTCTGCGCGGACGTGGCCGAGCGCTACGCGATCGAAAACGACAAGGATTTCGCCACCGAGCTGTGCCTCTATGTCGTCCACGGCTACCTCCACCTCGCCGGCTTCGACGACCGCGCCCCCGCCGCGCGCCGGCTCATGCGCCAGGCGGAGCGGCGCGCGATGAAACTCCTCGCGGACGCCGGCGTCATCCCGGCTGCCACGCTGATATAGCGCGGCCCCGCGCGGGAGCGCCGGGGCTGGCAACGCCCCCGCTCGAGAGCAAGGCGGCCGCAATTCCGCGTGCGTCGGCGGCCCGCTTCGTTTTGCGTGGCGGCATGAAATCCGCGTCTGCCTTTGCCCGAACCGCGTCGCCCCTCCGGCAATCGATGGTCGTCTGCCTTGCCTGCGCCTTGGGCGTCGTGGCCGCGTTCGCCTCCGACCGCAAGAGAGAGGACGAGGAGGACGAACAGACCCGTCCCGAGCCCGTGACGATGGCGGAGGCGATCGAAGACAGCACCCCGACCGCGGGCCTGTTCACGATCTATCGCAACGACACCACCGGCGGGCTGCGCATGCTCGTGCGCAAGGAACAATTCGGGAAGGATTACATCCATTGCACGTTCGTCGCCGACGGCCTGGTCGATGCCGGGCGCTTTCGCGGCGAGTTTCGGGACAACCGCATCGTCGTCTTCCGCCGCCACTTCGACCGCGTGGAAGTCGTCGCGCCCAACCTCGCCTTCCACTTCGATCCGGAACATCCGCTCGCGCGCGCCGCCGAGGCGAATCGCCCGCCCGCGATCCTCGCCATCGTGCCGATCATCGGCGAGGACAGGAAGACCGGCGACGTCGTGATCGAGGCCGATGGGCTTTTCCTCGAGGAAACGCTCACCCAGGTCTCGCTCGTTTACGGGCCGGAGGTCGACGACTCCGATCCGGCGCTGTTTCAACCCGGTGAACTCGACGAAGACCGCACCCGCGTCGCCTCCGTGCGCGGCTATCCGCAAAACACGGACGTCGTCGTCGACTACGTTTTCCACAACCCGGCTCCCCGCGTCGCCGGCGGACCGGATGTGACCGACGCGCGTTTCATCACCACGCGCGTCCAGCACACGCTGCTCGCGACTCCAGAAAATGGATACACCCCCCGCCTCGCCGATCCGCGCGTCGGCTTCTTTTCCAGCGAGCAGACGGATCTCACCAGCGCGTCGGCCACGCCCTACCGCGATCTCATCCAGCGCTGGAAACTGGTCAAAAAGGAACCCGGCGCCGCGCTTTCCGAGCCCGTCGAGCCCATCGCTTTCTGGATCGAAAACACCACGCCGCTCGAGCTGCGCGAATTCGTTCGCGAAGGCGTGCTCGCCTGGAACACCGCGTTCGAAGCCGCGGGCTTCAAGAACGCGCTCGTCGTCCAGACACAGCCCGACGACGCCGCATGGGACGCCGGCGACGTGCGCTACAACGTCCTTCGCTGGACCTCCTCGCCCCGCCCGCAATTCGGCGGCTACGGCCCGTCGTTCGTCGATCCGCGCACAGGCGAGATTCTCGGCGCGGACATCATGCTCGAGTTTGTTTACGCGACCAACCGGCTGATCGACGAGAACACGTTTGGAAGCGCTCCGCCGACGGCGCGCGCGCGCGGGAGGCTCTGCTCGCTCGGCCTGCGCCGGCACGCCGACATCCTCGCCGGCCGGGCCGTGGCGCGCGCGATGGGCCTCGGCGAGGCCGCGCAGACACAGCTCTTTCGCGAAGCGATCATCGAGCTGGTCATGCACGAGGTCGGGCACACGCTCGGACTCCAGCACAACATGCGGGCGAGCCAGTTTCACGCGCCGGATGTGATCAACGATCGCGACCTGACCGCGCGCGTCGGGTTGAGCGCCTCCGTCATGGATTACAACGCGATCAACCTCGCGCCGGCCGGCGCGACGCAGGGGCAGTTCTTCAACGACCGGCCCGGCGTTTACGACGCCTGGGCGATTCAATTCGGATACGCCGAATCCCTGCCCGACGCCGCCGAGGAAGCCGCCCGCCTGGAAACGCTGCTCGCCCGCTCGACCGAGCCGGGGCTGGCGTTTGGAAACGACGCCGACGACATGCGCGAGCCGGGCTACGGCGTCGATCCGCGCGTGATGATCGAGGACATGTCGGCCGATCCCCTCGGCTACGGCGAGGCGCGTTTTGCCCTGCTCGACTCCACCCTCGCGCGCCTGCCGGAGCGAACCTCGACGGATGATATATCCTACGACGATCTCATCGCCTCGACCCGGTCCGTGCTGCGCAAATACCGGGAGTCGGCCGAGGCGGTCTCGCGTTTCATCGGAGGTGTTTATATCGACAATGCTCCGGCGCGCGCGCG
>CAZFCY010000215.1:0-7339 GCA_964517665.1 uncultured Opitutaceae bacterium
CGAGCCGCTGCTCGGCGGCATGAGCGTGTTGCCCGTGGTCTCATCCGGCCAGTGGGGCGGCCAGGCGCAGGAAACCTGGCGCCGCACGAAAACCACCGATCTCCTCTACCAGGCCGGCGGCGGCATCATGGCGCATCCCGACGGCCCGGCCGCGGGCGTGCGCGCCTTGCGGCTGTGGTGGGAAACGGCGGTCGCGGGACTCTCCGTCGAGCAGGCCGCGGCCGCGCATCCGGAACTGGCGCGCTCGCTCGCGAAGTTCGGCGCCGCGCGCTGACCCCGCGGTTCGCCGCGAAACGCAGGAGCGGCTTCAGCCGCGATGCGAAGGCGTTGCGTGGACGAATCGCGGCTGAAGCCGCTCCTACCCCATGGACGAAGCAAGCTTCGGGGAATGAACCACGCAGGGGAGATATTCCCGGCGACCGACCGGGTTTGCTGTCCAGAATCCTTGGGGCCTTCTTGCATTCTTTCACGAGCCGGCGCGCAGCGCGTGTCCGGCCTTTCAGGATCGCGCTCGCGATGGCATGAATCGGAGCGTCGATCGGAATACCGATCCCGCCAATCCACACCGAACTCACCCGCGCGATCATGCCAAAGCACATTTACTGCCTCGACGGCATCCGGGGCAGCCTCGCGCTCTGGGTGTTCTGGGGGCATGTCGCCGCAGCGGTGGGATTTCACCCGCCGGTGCTCTCCGCGCCCGCGCTCGCCGTCGATCTTTTCATGCTGCTTTCGGGATTCCTGATGGCGTGGCATTGGAACCGCGCGGACGGCCGGGAGAGCCCGACGGGCGCGAAGGTGATGGATTTCTACACGCGCCGATGCTTCCGCATCGCGCCGCTCTATTATGTCCTGCTCGTCGTCGCGCTCGTGCTGAGCCCCGCCTTTTTCGAGGCGCAGAGCGGCATGCACCGGGTATATCCGTTTCCCTGGGCCGAGGAGGCCGGCGAGTCGGCGCCGCCGACAATCAATCCTTTCGCGCCCGACAACATCCTCCTTCACCTGACCTTCGTCTTCGGCGCGATCCCGCGCTACGCGGCCAACAACCCCTTGCCCGACTGGAGCATCGGCCTGGAAATGCAGTTCTACCTGCTCTTCCCGCTCCTCGCCGTTTTTCTGCGGAAGACTCGCGTGCTGTTTCTCACGGTGGCGGCGCTCGGACTCGTCATGCTCAACGCGCGGCTGTTCGGCCTCTACCTCGAGCCGGGCCGGTTCGGGACGTTTCCCCAGCCGAGCATGCTCCTTTTCAAACTGCACATCTTCGTCGCCGGCATGGCGCTCGCCCGGCTCGTGGCGTCGGATCGCGATCGCTCGACCCTGGTTTACGGCGCGGCTTTCGTCATCCCGCTTCTGTTTCTCCACAAGGTCGTCGCGCTCGCCGCGGTGGGCATCGCGGTGTTGCTTCTCGCCGACTGGAAGCCGACCAACCTCGTCCGCGATCTCCTCGGCCGCCGCGCTTTCAAGTTTCTCGGCGACATCTCCTACAGCGTCTATCTCGTCCACACGATGCCGCTCTACTTCCTTCTCCACGCGCTCCAGCAGCGCGGTCTGTTCGAAGGGATGTCGCCGCTCCCGCGCTTCGCGATCGCGGTGTCGATACTCACGCCCCTCGTGCTGGGGCTCGCCTGGGCGCTGCACCGTCTCGTCGAGCTTCCCGGGATCAGCCTGGGGCGGCGGGTCGCCCGACGCTGGCGCAAGGACCGGCCCGCGCTCCGGCCCGGGACGCCGAAGCTGGCCCTGAGCGCAAAGGTATCGGGAAACTGAATACACGCCGCCCGCGCCGCGCTCAAGGCCCGCCCGGGAGGATCGCGATCGCGGCCTGGTTCTTATATTCGCGCGCGATGTCGAGCGCGGTGACTCCGGTGGAGGAGACGATCGACGGATCGACGCCCCGATCGAGAAGAAGCCGGATCATCGTCTCGCCTCCACTGGCCGCGGCCTCGTGCAGGGCGGTGCCGCCAAGCTCGCTCAGCCGGGCGAGATCGGCGCCGCCATCGAGCAGCGCGGTGGCGAGTTCGACCCGGTCGCGCGCGGCGGCGTGATGCAGGGGCGTCCACCCGCGCGCGTCCCACCGGTCGAGATCGGCGCCTCGCTGTATCAGGATTTTCAATACAATGGCGCTTCCGCGCTCGACCGCCATGTGCGCGGGCGTGCGCCCGCTTCCATCCAGCGCATTCGGATCGGCGCCCGCTTCGAGCAGGAAATTCGCGATCTCCGGCTTGTTGCGCAGGATCGCCTGATGCAGCGGAGTGAGCGTCGCGTTCCGCCCGCGTTGGATGCGCTCCGGAAAGGCCCCGACATGGCGCCTCACGTCATCGAGATCGCCACGCGCGATGGCCTCGTCGATCGATCCGTAACGCGGAATCGGCGCCACCTCCGAAACGACGCCGGTTTCCGGCACATCGATGCCGGCGGCCCAGACGATGCCGTTGAGCACGAGTTTGCGCACGGCGTCGTTTGCCCAGCTTCGGTGGAAATGGCCGCCCGTGAAACCGAAAGCGCGCGCGTCCGCATCCTCCCGCGCCCACGCCAGCGTCTGCGGCTCTCCACGCGCCACAGCCGCGCGAACCGCGGGATTTCCCGTCCGCGGACCGTCCTCGCCAACCGCTTCCGGCGGAGGCGCCGCGCGCAGAATCGGTTGCGCGTCGGGCGCGAAGCGCAGGTGGAAATACCACTCGTCCTCCAGCTCGATCGATGACACGCCGCGCGTGATCGCGTGTGGCGTGAGCCGCGCGTCCTTCACCGTCCAGATCGGATTGACCGACCAGCCTGCTTCGAAACGGCCGCCGACGGTTTCGAGCATGAAGTCGGCGAGCGCGCCCGGCGAGGGTTCGAGCGCAAAGTGCAGCGCCACCAGCCCGCGCGCTCGCCGCGCGTATCCGCGAAGGGAGGACACCTCGCGCGCGGCGACATGATCGGCGAGCCCGTCGCTGTAGATCACGAGCGCGTTCACACCCGCAAGGACATCCTCCCCGGGCCATCCAACAACGACCTGCGCGCGAACGCCGGGCATGCCGGCGGCGAGCGCGTCCGCAAGCAGGCGGCATCCCGCCTCGAACTCGTGCTCCCCGGCCGCGTGGCTCGGCGGGCCGGCGACAAACAACACGGAAACCTCCCCGGGAGCCGGGGTGTTCGCCGCGACGGATGCGCGGAAAGCCACGCCAGTCGACACAACGGTGAAACAGGCGATTGCGCGAAAGACTCGTGTCGCACGAACCACAGACCGGGAAGCGTTGCCGTCGATCGCGCGTCGTCAATCCTCGCGCCGGCTGTCTCTCGACTCCTGATCTTGTAGCAGCCGAGGTCACGAGGCTGAGGTGGGCGCGGGCGTCCCGCCCGCGGAGCGTCGTGGCAATTCCAATTAGCTTTCAAGATGAGACGAATGGATCGCTCGATTGGCAGGGGCGCGGCTTGCCGCGCCCGGGCGTGACAAGGCGCGCCCCTGCAAGAATGGTCTCATCTTGATCGCGCATTGGAATTAAAAGCCACGATCCTGTCGCGTACGTTACAAAATCCCGGCTTTCGCCTTCGCCGGCAAAGCAGGCCGGGCGCGCTTGTGCGGGACAAGCGAGCGTCGACGGAAGGCGCGTGAGCCGCGCGACGCGGGCGGGGACGCCCGCGGCCGCCCTGGCCGGGCTACGGGATGGCTATCCTCCGCTCGATCGCGGAAGAATTCGCGGAAATCGCGGAAGAATTGCCGCGTCGATGTGTGTCATAGTCGTCCCTGCCCAGCCCCGCCGTTGTCCATGCCTTCCCCATCCACACCCGCCCTCGTCTATTATGGCGACGACTTCACGGGCTCCACGGACGCGCTCGAATTTCTCACCCGCGCCGGCCTGCGCACGGCGCTCTTCATCGCGCCGCCGACGGCGGACCAATTGCGGCGCCACGGCGGCCTCGACGCGATCGGCGTGGCCGGGCTCACCCGATCGCTCGCGCCGGAGGCGATGGAACGCGAACTGCGGCCGGCCTTCATCGCGCTGCGCGCGCTCGGCGCGGCGCACGCGCACTACAAGGTGTGCTCGACCTTCGACTCCTCGCCCGCGATCGGCAGCATCGGACGCGCGATCGAGATCGGGGCGGAGGTTTTCGGCAGTCGCTTCGTGCCGCTCGTCGTGGGCGCGCCGCCGCTCGGCCGTCATTGTGTTTTCGGAAACCTGTTTGCGCGCATGGGCATCGGCAGCGCGGGCGCGATCCACCGGCTCGATCGTCATCCCTCGATGAGCAAACACCCGAGCACGCCCGCGAATGAAAGCGACCTGCGCCTGCACCTCGCGCGGCAGACGGCGAAACCGATCGGGCTCGTGGACATCCTCGCCGTGGCCGCGGAGGACGAAGCGGTGACGCGCCACGCGCTCGAGCGCGAACTCGAATCCGGCGCGGAGATCGTGCTCTTCGACGTCCTGCACGAAAGAGAACTCGCCCGCATCGGCGCGCTCATCGACGCGGATGCGGCGACCGGCGACCGGCCGCTTTTCTCCGCAGGCTCCTCCGCGATCGAGATGGCCCTCGGCGCGCACTGGCAGGCCCAGGGGCGGTTCAATCCGCCGGCGTCGTTTTCCGAACCGGTCCCGGATGGGCCGCTGCTGGTCGTCTCCGGCAGTTGTTCTCCAACTACGGATCGCCAGATCGGGCGCGCCCTCGCAAAAGGCTTCGTCGAGATGCCGCTCGATGCGGCGAAACTCGCCTCTTCATCGACGGACCGGCAGGCCACGGACCGCGTGATCGATCATCTGCGCGCCGGCCGCCATGTCATCGTCCACACCAGCCGTGGCCTTGTGGATGCGACGCTCGCCACGATCCAGGACCGCACCGCGGAGCTGTTTGGCCGCGCGCTCGGCCTGCTCGCCCGCGAGGCGATCGCGCAGGTCGGGATCAAGCGGCTCGTCGTGGCCGGAGGCGACACCTCGAGTCACGCCGCGCGCGCCCTCGGCATCGAAGCCGTCGAAATGATCGCGCCGCTCTCGCCCGGCGCGCCCTGGTGCCGCGCCTTCGCGCCCGGATCTCCGGCTGATGGCATCGCCGTCAATTTCAAAGGCGGCCAGGTCGGCGCGGAGGACTACTTCCTTGGAGCCGCCGAAGCACGATGACCATGCGTGGTCACAGAGATCACAGAGAGGAGAAACTTCGCACGGAAGAAAACGAAGAGAACGAAGTCATCGGAATTCAACATCCTCTATATTTCATCTCCTTCGTTCCCTTCGTTGCCTTCTGTGCAAATTCCGTTCCTCCGATCTCCGTGCTCTCTGTGCCTCAGTGGTTCCCCCCTTTCCCATCCTCATGAAACCCAGGACTCTCGCTCTCGTTCATACTTCCGCGACGCTCGTGCCGGTCTTTGCCCAGCTCTGCAAGGAGCGGCTGCCCGGTGTCGGCACGTTCAACATCGTCGACGACAGCCTCGTGCGCGCGATCGGCGCCCGCGGATCGCTGACGCCCGACATCGCGCGCCGGGTCGCGGGTTATATCACTTCGGCGGACGCCGGAGGCGCGGACTATATTCTCGTCACGTGCTCGTCGATCGGACCGGCGGTCGAGGCGGCGGCGGCGTTTGCCAGCGTGCCGGTGTTGCGCGTCGATCAGCCGATGGCCGACCGCGCAGTCGCCACCGGGAAACGGATCGGCGTGATCGCGACGCTGCCGACCACACTCGAGCCGACGGCTGATCTGGTGCGCCGCCGCGCCATGCTCGCGCGGAAGGAGATCTCGCTCACGGCGCGGTTGTGCGAAGGCGCGTTCGACGCGCTCATGGGCGGCGACGCGGCGAGGCACGATGCGATGGTCGCGGCGGCGTTGAAGGAACTCGCGCAGGAGGTGGACCTCATCCTGCTCGCCCAGGCCTCGATGGCGCGCGTGGTCGACGCGCTCGAGCCCGGGGATCGGCGCGTGCCGATCCTCGCGAGTCCCGCCATCGCGATCGATTATATCGCGACACGACTCTGATCGTCGAAGCCCCCGAAACTCATGTTGCCCATCAAGAAAGCCTGCCTCTACGCGCTCCCGATCTTCGTCGTCGCGCTCCTCATCGGCGTCGCCATCGGATCGCCCGCGCTCTGGCAGCCCGCGGCCGTGGCGGCGTCGGTTTCGCTCGCGCTCGGGCTGGGCGCGTTGTCTCCAACCCGTGGATACCAATTCACGGCGTGGATCATCGCGGCGGTGACCGCGGCGATGCTATATCCCTCCGCGTTCCTGCGCTGGGGAGACTTCGACCTGCGCAACAAATGGGTGGTGCTCTTCATCGTGCAGGGCGTGATGTTCGGCATGGGCACGCAGATGAAACTGCGCGATTTCGCGGGCGTTATAAAGATGCCCTGGGGCGTCTTCGTGGGCCTGTTCTGCCAGTTCACGATCATGCCGCTGACCGGACTGGCACTGACGCTCGTCTTCGAATTCCCGCCGGAGATCGCGGCGGGAATCATCCTCATCGGCTCGTGCTCGAGCGGCCTCGCCTCGAACGTGATGTCGTATCTCGCGCGCGCGAATCTCGCGCTCTCGATCACGATGACCTCGTGCGCCACACTTCTCGCGCCGCTGTTGACACCGCTGTGGATGAAGGCGCTGGCCGGAACGCTGGTCGAGGTGAGCTTCGTCAACATGATGGTCGAGATCATCAAGATCGTAATCGTGCCGGTCGGCGCGGCGTTGCTGCACGACTACCTGAAGCACGCCTCCCCGCGCGGACGAAAGATCGTTCACGCCCTCGCCGCGTGCGGACTGGCGTGGCTCGCGTTCATCTCGTTTGGCGGCTGGAGCTCGCTGTCCGCGCAACTCGACGGTCACTCCCTGACGGCTGTCGGTCTCTTGGGTTTTCTCATCGGCGCGATCGTCTTCGGCGTGGTTTATCATCAGATCACCCGCGCGATTCCGAAGCTCGACGATTGGATGCCGCTGCTTTCCATGTTCGGCATCGTCTACTTCACCACCGTCACCACCGCGGCGGGACGCGACAGCCTGCTCGTCGTGGGCGCGCTTCTCTTCATCGCCGCGGCGATCCACAACACCGTCGGCTACATCCTGGGCTATTGGCTGAGCCGTTTGATGCGCCTCGACAAGGATTCCGCGCGCGCCATCGCCTTCGAGGTCGGCATGCAAAACGGCGGCATGGCCTCGGGCATCGCGGGCGCGATGGGCAAGCTCGGGACGGTGGGCCTGGCCGCCGCGATCTTCAGCCCGTGGATGAACGTCTCCGGATCGATCCTCGCGAATTATTGGAAGCGAAAGCCGGCGCGCCCGGATCGTTCGGAAACGGAATCATCGATCCCTATACCGTAGCTGCCGATGTCAGGAGGAATAAAGATCCCCGGAGCAAGCTCCGGGGCATTGGAGGGACCGGCTCCGTCCGGTC
>CAZFCY010000216.1:0-7265 GCA_964517665.1 uncultured Opitutaceae bacterium
TATCAGCGCTTTCAATCGTGTTCATGTTGGGGAGTGCGATGAAGAAAAGGGAGCGTTTTGGCGGGCACGACTTTCAGGTTCGCGCCCGCGCGGTCGACAATGGTCACGCGCTGGCCGGGGGAGAGGGTCGCATCCGATTCGGCCGTCCATTCAGCGCCACGATAGAGCACGCGACCGCGTCGATCGTCGCCGCGGAAACCGGAGACGACGGTTGCTTCGGCTCCGATGAATTCGTCGAAGCCCGCCGCGCTGCTCGAACGATCGCCCGTCCAGCCGACAAACCATCGCCGCGCGGTTCGCCGCAGGCCGAAGAGCAGCGCCGCGGAGATTGCCGCAAATGCAAGGTAGTGCAATCCGTAGGCGCCCGGCAGTCCGAGCCAGACGAGAAGACCGGTGATGATCGCCCCAACTCCGATGAACAGGAAGACGAAGGTCGGAGCGACGAATTCGATCAGAACGAGAGCGAAGCCGAGGAGTATCCAGATGACAGGGTAGAATGACATGGCGCTGGCTGGGTTGACGACCGCCGCGGAATAGCGCTCAGGAGCCGGTCGCGTTCTCGGGAGAGGCGTCACCGGTGTTGTCGATATCCGGGCCGCGCGGGCTTGCGTTTGTTGGATCCGGGGCGGACGACGACGCGGCAGGAGAGCGATCCTGCTTCGGCTTGATGAACGACGGCGGCGGGTCGTTGCCGACCCAATGCCGGGCGCTGCTCATGCGGCGGCCGGATCACAAGGTGAAGGGGAGTCGTGTCGCCCGTGAGGATCGCGGGTGTGTCGAGGAGGGCTTCGATCTTCATGAGGCGCGATTTTAACACCCGGCTCGGACATCCGCTGTCAGTGCATGAATGTTCACCACCAGGAAAACGGGGGGCGGGGATCTGTTTCTCGTCACGGTCTGGCCGTTGCCGCGGAATTTGTGTCATGCCCTGCGCCGATCGCGCCGCCGCATCCTCCCCTCATGACGGGGCTTCGATCGTGTTCGCCGGCGCGCCACGGCGGGGCTATTTCGCGGATCGAGCGGGAGATGTTTTTCGCGATCGCGGACGTGGTCTTGGCGGTTGCTTCCGGCCTCCGACGTCCGCAAGTTGCGCGCATGACTGTCGGAAAGCTTCTGCATACCAGGATGAGGTTGAACGAGATCGAGCCCACAGTGCGTTTTTACAAGGAGGCGCTCGGGCTGACGGAGGTGCGGCGGCACACCTCTCCGCGAGGGGCGCAACTCGTTTTCATGAAGGCGCCGGGCAGCGAGGAGGAGATCGAACTCTGCCAGATGCCGGCGGGGGCCGAGCCGGTGAAGGTGCAGCCCGACCTGATGCACCTCGCCTTCGAGGTGGAGGATTTGGAGGCGTTTGCGGCCGGGCTGAAAAAGAAGGGCTATGAACTGAGCGACGGCCCGACGAAGTCAGGCAGCGGCATGATCGCCTTTATCGACGCCCCGGAGGGCTACGAAGTGGAGCTGATCCAGCGCACCACCCGCGCTTGATCGGTCACGGCACCTCGTAAACCTCGACCAGCGCGACGCCGGTCGTGTTGTCTTTCCCATTCACGCGCACCGTGTAGGAGCCGGGCGCAAACGTCGCGACGAGCGCGGCATCCGCGCTGCCGGAGGGGAGGGGAAATGCCCCGACCTTCGAAGCCGCGACGGCCGTGGTTTCGGCGTTGCCGGCTTCCCAGTCGTCGTTGGAAAAAACGACTTCGCCATGGGCGTCGACCACCTCGAGCCACGGGTCGGCGAGCACGCCGGCGACGTCGAGATCGGCCAGCGTCGGCCCGACGGCGCGGACGAGGAGCCGTTTCGGTTTCGGGCCATCGACCACGAGGCCGGGGATGAGCACCTTGTTGCCGCCGCCGACGAGCGCGCGCGTGGAGATGTTGACCAGGCGGTTCGCGCCCGGCTCAGGATCGAGGTCGTAGGCCTCGATCAGGGCGACGCCGGTCGAGTTGTTTTTTCCGGTGACCTTTGCCGTGTAGGCGCCGGGGGGCAGCTCGATGAGCAGGGCCGCATCGCGGCTGCCGTTGTCGAAGGGGAAGGCTCCGACGGTCGCGAACGCGGCCCGCAGCGCCGCGGGATCGGCCGAGTCCCAGTCGTCGTTCGTCGCCAGCGTGGGCCCGTTGAGTTTGACGACCTCGAGGACGGGATCTTCGAGGAAGTCGGTGATCTTGAACTGCAACAATCCCGGCCCGACGGCGCGGAGCACGAGAGGCTTGGGACGCGATCCGGTGACGACGAAGCCCGCGATCATGATATTGTCTCCCGTTTCGACGGCGCCGCGGGTGGAGAGGTTCGCGAGGCGAACGCCGGCCAGATCGGGCTGGTCGGTCGCATGAGTCATCACGCCCAGGTCCGGATCCAGCAGCGTGAACTGAACCCGGCCGGCGAAATGCGTTATAGCGACGAGCCGACCGGCATTGACGGGAAAAATGCGAAGGACGCGGCCGGAAAGCATGCGGCTGGCGTCGAGCGCGTAGTTGTTTCCGCCCCAGCGCTGGATCTCGGCGCCGTCGAGAGTGTCGCGCGCGGTGTAGAGCGTCGAGCCGAGCCAGGCGGCGTCGAGCAAGCCGTTGGCGAGCGCATGCGTCTCTTCGAGCGTGTCGGCGTCATAGAATTTTCCGGAGCCGAGCAGAATCGCGTCGCCAGAGGGGGAGATGCTAATGGGAGGCCGTGCCTCGATGCTCCCGTTGTGAGGGGAATTGACCGTTGTTCCGACAGCGCCTTGCGGCGCGATTCCGGTGTAGAGGAGGTCGTTGGGCAACGTGTTATCGCGAAAATGATAGAGCCGCTCGGATACAGGATTCCACGCGTAAGTGAACGACAGGTGCTCATTGCTGCTCGTGTCGAGCATGGTTCCGTTTCTGTCGAACAGGACTAAATAGCAGTCCGATCCCTCGATGAACGAATCACTGACCACGAGTCGCCCTCCGGCCACACAGAGGCCTTGAATGGATCGGGGCGCGGTTGCAAACGCTGTTTCTACGGAGCCGGAATCAAGATCGATCACACTTAGGCGGTTGTCGGTGTAGCCAAGATACACGCGATCGTCGGCGAGCGAGTAAGCGATCGCATTCGGTCGTCCTTTCAGCGAAATCGAAGTGAGGTAGCGCTGTTCGGTGGCAGCCCATCGGAAGAGCTGCGCATGAAGGCGGCTGTATAGAAGAATGCTTCCGTCACGCGCCTGAACGATCGCTGCCGGTGTGTATTCGAGATCCGAAGCCTGAACGGGATTCACCGGCGCGGGTTGAGCAAAATCGGCCAGCGCGACCTTCTCCCATCGGGCCTTCGACCCGTCATGTAACCAAGTGAATGCGTATATGTGGTTCCCCGCGATTGCAATATACTGAGCGGGCTCCTGCAATTCGACAACGCTTCGATCGCCAAGGTCCGGGCGGAAAAGGAAGACGCTCGATCCGCTCAGGACAATTGGCGACCCGTCGGGTAGGAAGCCGAGGGATTCGAAAGGTATTCCCAGCGTTCCGGAAAACGAAATGTCGTCGGTTGAAAAGACGGCGCCGTTGTCGACATACACTCGGGCCTCCCCGGGGTCCACAAAGGTGCGCGTGCCACTGGCAAAGCTGTCGACAGGGATGGTGTCGCCCACGCCGCCGATCGCTCCGTTCGCATCAACCGGCGTACTGGTTATATCTCCGCCGTATCGTGTCGTGAAAAGCCTGGCATGGGTGCGGTCCAGCGAGATTCCACGAACCTGGCTTAATCCATAGTGACTTCCCCATGTGATTGCCGTGGATGATGTCGCATTGAAAGCTCCAAGCCGGGTAATACCATAAATATCTCTTGCCAGGATGAAGATCGTATCATCCCAAGCCGCGATCTCGGTGATCTCGTGCACGGAGTCTGCAAGGCTTGTTTCCATCCCTGTGTCGAGATCGATGCGGACGAGCGTTCGCGGGTAGGCCACGAAAACATTTCCGCCGGTTACGGTCATAGCGGTTGCCAGCGTCGAGAGTCGAATGTGCGGAAGCCAGGATTCCGAGGCGAGATCGAAGCGGCTGATTTGAGGCAAATGGCGATAAAGAAGATACACAACTCCGTCATCAGTCAGAGCGGCTCTCCAAGCGGAGCTGTCGAAAGTGGGGTCCGGGCGAACGACAACCCGGCTCGACCAGCTAGCCTTTGAACCCGCAGGGTGGGTCGCGATTGCAAAATATTCGCCGGCATCCCCCTGGGTTGCGTACGCTATGTATAATGTCGGGGAAGTGGCGCCTTCGATCGGACGTCCATCCTTGTACCATTGGAAGACGCCCTGTTCGCTCCGGTGGAACCACGCGCTCAGGTGAATGGCGGATCCTTCGGTGACCGTCAAATTCGCAAGCCTGATCTCGGGTGGAGCCGGGAGAGGCTGGATGGTCAGGATGGCTGGATCGCTTGTCGCCGATCCCGCCACATTGGTTGCGACCATTCGATAAGCGCCAGCACTCAATGGCGTAGTCGAATTGACGCTCAGGTAAGAGTTGTTCGCTCCGGGAATGGGCTCCCCGTCGTGGGTCCACTGGTAACTGACGGGAACCGCGCTGACGACGGTGCTGAAGAAACCGATGCTGTCGCCGACAATGGCGGTCGCATCGCTCGGATGCAGGGCGATGCGCGGAGGCTTGGTCGGAATCGTGGTTACCGTCGCCGATTCGCTGGCCACAGAACCGCCCGGCGTGCGTGCGACGACATGGTATTCTCCCGCGTCAGCCGGAGTGGCGGCGACAACGCTAAACCCGCTCCAGATCGCATTGGGCAGGGCGACACCATCCTTAATCCACCGATAAGAGATGATGCCGTTGCTCCAGGCGCTGGCTGAAATGGAGAAGGGTGCGCCCAGTTCGACGGTAATATCTTGGGGGTGCTCGCCGAACGTCGGGGGCTCTGCTGGGATGACGACCAGCACAGCGGGCTCGCTGCTGGCCGAGCCGGCATCGTTGGCGGCCGTGAAAACGTAGATCCCGGCGTCCGTCATGGAAACCGCTTCGATGTGTAGATTGCTTTGGGTCGCGCCTGGAATTGGCGTGCCGTCTTTTGTCCATTGAATTCGCAAAGGGCGGGAGCCAATGGCTTCTCCATAAAATGAGAATGGAAAGCCTTCAACGCAACTTTGCTCGAAAGGGGATCTCGTGATCGTCGGCGGGATCGCCGGGTTGCCCGGCCCGCGGCCGTAGCGGTCGGTGACGGCGTCCCAGTCGTCCTGCTGCGTGAAATCGGTGTCGCTGATATGCGAGTTCATCAGCGACGGGATCCACTCGCCGTGTTCGTCAGGATGGTCGAGGCCGAGGACGTGGCCGAATTCGTGGGCGAGCACGCGGCGCAGGTCGTATTTGGGAGCCTGGAGATAACCGCGGTAGGAATCCCACTGTTTCGCCGTGTTGACGATCACGTCCATTTCGATCGGCGAGGAACTGTTTGCCCGGCCGGTGGCGATGGCGAGGATGCCGTCGGGAAAGTCTTTGCCGTAGACCTGCGAGTCGAAGAACACGTTGTTCCTGCCGTTGGTCTTCGTCTTGGAGGACGAGGAGTTGTTTACATAGCCGAGCTGCACGCGCGCCATGTAGGGATTCCACATTTTGATGGCTTCGATCGCAGTGCTGTTGGGCGTGCTGCCATCGGAGTAGGTTGGAGAGCTCCCGAGCTGGAGCTCCAGCGTGACCGTGCCGCCGGGCCACGGCGGTATGTCTTCGATGAAAACGTAGCCGGCGCATGTCGTGGCTATTGCCAGGCCGGCGAGCGCGGAGGCGAGAAACGGACGGCGTCTGCTCCTGCTCATTTCACGGGGAGGTCACGGCGGCCTGCCTGCGATGCGCGCTCCCGGACCGCCGCCGCGAAGGCTTCGGGCGAGATCAATGCGCCGTCCTGGAGCTTCGCGAACGATTTTGCGGCGCCGTGTCCGTCCATCGGCGATGAAACCTCCGCCATCGAGGCGAGCGGCATGCCGTTGTTGCGCGCGACGAAGCGCCGGCCGTCGTCGGTGGCCGCCACGAGGTAGCGTCCATACATCATGCGAACGAGAGGCGTGATGGCGTTGTTTTGCCCGGAAACGAAGAGGATGTCCTCGTCGCCCGGAGCGAAGGTGGTCTGGCCGGAGATGAACTGGCGTTCGCCGTCGATCTCGCCGCCGAAGAACTCCAGCTCGATCGTGCCCCTGGCGTTTCCGACGATCGGCTCGTCGATCGCGAGAGAGACGATCGTGACGATGTGGCGATCGTCGCCTTCGCCGCGCCACTCGCAGCGCGTGTCGAGGACGCGGGTGCGCGCGACGACGGCGGCGCGTTCGACAAGCTCGTCGAACGTGGGCGGAATGACGGTGGTGGCGCGTGATCCTGCGTGGGGGAGGAGCAGGGCGCCGAGGAGAAAGACCAGCGCGCGGAGGGGCATCCTGCGCAAGGATGGCCGTTTGCTTCGCTCCTGCAAGCGAGAGCCTGTCCGGGTGAGGATGAGCATGCCCTAGGGGATCGACTTACCCGATGAAACTTGTAGGTGGCGGCCGGGTGGTTTCCGGGAAACGCGGGCAGGGACGCCCGGGTCCACCACGAGGCCGGAGAGCTGCGCGCATCGCGACAATGGCGGCCGGCTTCAGGCATGCCGGGGGAGGTCGATTGCTTTTGGGAAAACCCGCCGCGCTTGCCGCGGCTTTTTTCGTCCCTAGCATTCCTTCCACGCCGATGAGTGATTTTGTGCAGTCGATCCACGTCCATGAGGCGAGGGCCACCCTGGCTCGTCTCAAGCAGAGCGTGTCCATGTCCATCCGTGGCAAGGATGACGTGATCGACAAGGCGCTGATCTGCCTCGTCTCCGGCGGCCATCTTTTGATCGAGGATCTGCCCGGAGTGGGGAAAACGACGCTCGCCTACAGCCTCGCGCGCTCGATCGACGCCACCTTCAAGCGCATCCAGTTCACGAGCGATCTGTTGCCGAGCGACGTCACCGGCGTGTCGATCTATGACGAGCGCACGCGCGAGTTCGTTTTTAAACAGGGGCCGATCTTCGCGAACATCGTCCTGGCGGACGAGATCAACCGCGCCACGCCGAAGACGCAGTCGAGCCTTCTCGAGGTGATGGACCGCGGCCGGGTTTCGGTCGATGGCGAGTCGGTCGCGGTCGGCTCGCCTTTCATGGTGTTCGCCACCCAGAACCCGGTGGACTACGCGGGAACCTTTCCGCTGCCGGAGAGCCAGATGGACCGCTTCCTCATGCGCATCCAGATGGGCTATCCGCGACCGGCGGACGAGAAGGACATCCTGCGCGCGGGCCGGACGGGTTACGACACG
>CAZFCY010000217.1:0-7212 GCA_964517665.1 uncultured Opitutaceae bacterium
CTGAGCAGCGTCATGACGTAGGCGATGCCCACGAGCCACCACGACATGCCCCGGTTGCCGAGGAGATATTCGTCGGTGTTCCGGTGCTGCTCGCGCCATTTGAAGAAGACGCCGATCCCGAGCATGGCGGCGAGATAGACGAGGACGACGATCGCGTCCTGCCAGGCGAGCCCGGCGACGGTGGCGGCAAGCGGAAGCATCACGGCAGCTTGCAGCAACAGTCGAAGAAGCCGACCTTTTCCAGATCCGCGCGGAGCCGTTCTTCATTGTCCGGCGTGAGCTGCCTGAGCGGCAGGCGCGCCGGCCCACAATCGAGCCCGATCAGCTTCATCGCCGCCTTTCCCGCCACGAGGCCTCCGTGCATGTTCAATGCCTGAATGATTTCCTGGGCCTGGACCTGGGCCTTGCGCGCGCCATCGAGGTCGCCTTCGTCGAAACGCTTCATGAGCCTGAGAAAAAGCGGCGCGGCAAAATTATAAGTGCTTCCGACCGCGCCGGCGGCTCCGAGGCTGAGCCCGGCGAGAAGGATTTCGTCGCGCCCGAACAGCATGGAGAAACGCCCCTCCGCCACGCGCCCGGAACGACTATAGTCGAAGAGATCCTCGTCGGTGAACTTGACGCCGGCGAGCGACGGGACCAGCGCCCGCGCCCGCTCGAGGAAGTCGTTCACGGAGATCTGCACGCCGGTCATGGCGGGCATATGATAATAGTAGAACGGGAGTTTCGGCGCGGCCGCGGCAACTCCGGCGCACCATTCGGCGAGACCCTCCGCGTCGACCGGTTTGAAGAAACCCGGAGCCATCGTGGCGATCGCGTCGACGCCGATCTCCTCCGCGTGCCGGGCGAGATCGCAACTCTCCCGCAGGCTGAGGTGGCCGACGTGGACGATGACCTTGAGCCCGGCCGGCGCGGTTTCGCGCCATTTCTCGGCCGTCGCGCGCCTCTCGGCGGAAGTGAGGCTGCATCCTTCGCCGGTCGTGCCGCAAATGAAGGCTCCCGAGACGCCGTTGCGCGCCAGGAGTTTCGCCTGCTGTGGAATCGTGTCGAACACGATGTCGCCGTGGGCGTCGAAAGGGGTGAAGGGGGCGGCAATCAGGCCGGAGAGGAATGACTTCATGAGGAGCCGAAGGGCGGCTGGCGGAAGACTTGCGGGATCCGCGGAGGGAACAACACGGGCTTACTGGTTCAGAAAACAGACCTTTCGGGCCTCGCGCAGGGGATGCGTCCATGCTTCGGGATTGAGCAGTGAGAGCGGACGCTCGTTGCCCAGCGTCTGGAGAACCTGCGTCGTCGCGGCGACGTGGCTGCGTCGCCTGCCTTCCACCGTGAAGGCCGCGATGTGCGGCGTGGCCACGACATTGGGGAGAGCGAGCAGGGGATTTCCCGGTGGCAAAGGCTCCTGCTCCCACACGTCGATGCCCGCGCCGCCGAGATGTCCATCGCGGAGGGCCTGCGCGAGGGCGCGCTCGTCGACGATCGGTCCGCGCGCGGTGTTGATCAGGATCGCGCCCGGCTTCATCGAGGCGATTTCCGCGGCGCCGAGAAGGTGGCGCGTGTCCCGGGTGAGCGGCACATGGATCGAAACGACGTCCGAACCCGCGAGCAACTCGGGCAACTCACGCGCGAGCCGCACGCCCGGCAAGGGATCGCGCGCGAATGGATCGAACGCCTGCACGCTCATGTGGAAGGCGGTCGCGATCGCGGCGACGCGGCGGCCGATGCGACCGCAGCCGACGAGGCCGAGCGCGCGGCCGGCGAGATCGCGACCAATGAGTTCCGGCCCCTGGCTCCAGCCGCCGCGGGCGAGCGCCTGCGCCCCCGCGGTCACCCGCCGCGTGACGGCGAGCAGGAGCGCGATGGCGAACTCGGCCGTCGATTCGGTGGGGGCCTCGGGTGTATTCACAATGCAAATACCGCGCGCGGTCGCCGCGTCGAGGTCGATCTGGTCGAACCCGATGCCGACGCGCGCGACAACCTGCAGCCGCGGCGCGCGCGCGAACGTCTCGTCGCCGCCGGGAAAGACGGAGCCGACGATCGCGGCGTCGGCGGTTTCGATTCCATCGAGCCGCCCGGTCGGCGGCGTGCGGATGTCGGCGGACTGTTCGAGCAGGCTTCTCGCTTCAGGGACCAGCTCGACGTCGGTCCAGACGACGGGGCGCGCGTTATTCATTTCGTGGGGGCATGTGGGGTCCGATCATCTGGCGAACCCGGGCAGGTCGATGGCGCGTCCGCTCGCGTGCGACTCGAGCGCGGCGAGCACGGGTCGGAGGGCGAGAATGCCTTCCGTCGCGCCCACCTCGGGTCGCGATCCAGTTCGGATGCAATGCGCGAAGTCGGCAAGCTCCTCCTGCAGCGCGGTTGTATAGGGGTTCGGGCCGGCAAACGCCACGGGCCGCTTCCGGGGGCCGTTCTTCTGCGCCTCGCGAATATCAATCAGCTCCTCGTGGACGAGTTCCTGCCCGAAACGCTCGAGATGCAGCGCGCCCCGGGCGCCGTAGATCGTCAGCCGGCTGACATAGACGGAGACTTGATTCGCCAAATAGACACCGGGCACTCCGCCCTCGAAGAGGAGATTGATCGAGCCCGCGTCGGGCACGGCCGAGGGCGTGAGGTGAAAGCCGCAAAAACCGGACACGCGACGGATCGGGCCGAGCAGAAACTGCATCACGTCCATATAGTGAACGCCGAGGTTGAGCAGCGGGCCGCCCGGATTCTTGAGCGGGTCCACCTCCCAATCGGTTTCGCTGTAGGCGCTGGCGATGGCGGCTCCCTGCACGGCCACGGCCATGACGAGGTCGCCGAGGGCGCCGCTCGTGATCAGTTCGCGGGCCTTGCGCGCGCCGCCGGTCCGGCGACCCTGCAGGCCGACGGCCAGCACGAGCTTTCGCGCCTCGCTCGCCTCCTGCATCTCGCGCGCCTCGTCCAGCGTGTTGGCGATGGGCTTCTCCACGAACACATGCTTGCCCGCGGCAAATGCCGCCATCGCCTGCGGATGATGAAGAAAATGGGGCGTCGGCAGCAGCACCGCCTCGATCGTGGAATCGGCGAGGAGAGCCTCGTAAGTCGGATACGCGCGGCCGCCGTAGGCGCGGACGATGTCATCGGCGTTGGCGGCCGATCGGCTCCAGACGCCGGCAAACTCGAGCCGCCCGCTCTCGCGCGCCGCGTCGAGCAGCAACCGCCCCCAACGGGCGGGCGATACGATCGCATACCGAACCGGAACAGCCGCAACACGCATGACCAATCCGGACCACCGCTCCATTCCTTTCCGCGGACGAGCCATAAACGCTGGTGTGGCGGAGGCGCCACTCGATCGACGGATGTCTGGCATTGTGCGCCACAACCATCGCGGCATGTCGGTGTTCGCCGTTTCCCGCGGGCGTGTCGCGGTGGACCATGCCCTCGCGCTCGACGGCGACGATACGGAAACACACCGGCGCGCCATTGCCATCGGCGGGGCGGGCGCGCCCGTTCCGCCGATGGTGACACAGGGCGACGATGTTCATTACTCCAGGGTTTCGACGAGATTCGCGATCGATTCCAAACCGCCGACGTTGCCGGGAAACACGATGAGGGGAAGGCCGGGCCATTTGCTTTCGGAACCCGGGAGCCACACGGGGACTCCCGGGAGAGCCTGTCCCAGGACGATCGCCCGGCGGATCCCCAGCGCGCTGGTCGCAAGATCGCTCGAGGTGATGCCGCCTTTGGCGATCAGCCATCGGGGCCGGCAACGGAGCGCGCGCACGATGCCTGCCAGACTCGACGAGACGGTCGTGCCGATCGCGAGGTTGCCGGCGGTGTCGCGGCCGGCGACCAGCCGGCGGCTGGTGAAAAGAACGGCGCCACGACCCGAGGCGAGGGCTCGGTCGACGGCGGCGACGCAGCGGGCGGTTTCCGACTCACGCCGGCGCTCGTGGAGAAGATGGTCGACCGCGACTTCGATTCGCTCGACGCCGGGACAGCGTTTGAAGAGGGCCTCGAGTTGCGCGGATGTCTTTCCCATGTATGAGCCGGCGACGAGGAGGCCGCCGGTTTTGCAACCTGCTGTCGCGAGTTCGCCGGCGGTGAGCAGAGGGCGTTTCGGGATGCCGGCGTAAGAGGCGACAAAGTCCGCCGCCGTCCGGAAGAGGTGGCGCCGACCCGCGGCCCGGGTTTCGGCCAGCGCCCAGGTGAGGACGGCAAGATCGCCGGGAGAGGCAGCATTTACAATAGCGACACCTCCGCGGGGGAGTGACAGGAGGTGGTGAGCGACGTGCTTTGCGCCGCGTATGCGAAGGTCGTCGATCGAGATCGAGAGGACGTCCCTTGCCAGGATTCGCCCGGCTGTTTTTTCCTCGACCCACTGGCGGAGATTCGAGGAACGGTAGCCGAAGGATCTGTCTTTCGCGAACTCGGTGTCGGCGACCGGCACAAGCGCATCGCCATCGGCGACATAGTGGACGTCGCCGATGGTATAGCGGCCTCCAGCGAAGAACGCAGGGACGAGCAGAGTTCCGTCCCATGCCATTCCGAGGCCTTCCGTCAGCGCGTCGGTTTCCGCGGGATAGTGTCCGCGCAGCGTGGAATCGCCGCGGCTCACGACGGAGAAGGCGCGCCTGGTCGACCGCGCGGCGCGAGCGAGATGGGCGCCGATTTCCCGGTTGATCCGGCAGGCGACTTCAGAGGGAAATGCCCGGGTGTTGGTCAGGATGTAGAAACACGCTCCGGGTTCCCGCAGGGCGGCCTCGAGCGCGGGCACGTCCCATGTCGTCAATACAGGCGTCCCGTGAACGGTTTGCGTTCCAGTGGGGTCGTCGTCGAGGACGACGATCTTCGTCGTGGCGGGGGAGGGCGGCGCGATGGGGGCGGGCGGGAGTTCCCCAAGGATTGCGGAAAGAGAAAGCGCGGACATGCGGCGACGATGTTCAGTGGGACGACGCTACCGCGTCTGCTCGTGGGCGAGACCGTTCTTGCAGGGGCGCGCCAAGGCACGCTCTGCTATAAGAACGTCGAAGGCGGAGTTGGGCATGGGATCGTTTTGCGTCGGCATGGGAGCGTATTCCAGACGGTCGAATTCGACGAGGTCCGCGATCCTCACGGGCTGGCCTGCAAGGAAGCGGGTCTCGAAATCATCTCATCAGGCCGGGGAACGTTCGGGGACGCCTTCCGGTCCGGCGGGTTCGATCTGGCGCAGTTTCTTCCGCGCGAGGGCTCGATAGCAGTCGGGCAAATCGAAGGAGTGGAGGATGCCGGGCACGAGGGTCGAGAGCGGCCAGCGAAACGCCTCGCTTTCCACGATGGCGGCGTAGGACGTGGGCGCGTGTTTCAAGGTCACCTGCGTGACGCCGTCATGCAGCACGGCGGCAAACGTGGCGGGAACCGCGCCCCAGCCGCGAGCGACGAGGTGGATTTCCTCGTGGCCGAAGGAGCGCATCCAGTCCAGCACGCGCAACACATCGAAGGCGCGCTGCGCCGGAGCGGCATAGTCGAGCATGATCGAAATCCCCGCGTGGAAGTGATCCGCGCCGCCTTTGGCGACCAATTCCGGAGTGGTGAGAACGGGCTTGGATTCGCCGATGCCGCGGACATCACAAGCGAAACCGGCGGCGTCAGGGTCGGCGCCGAAAATCTCCTTCAGCCACGCGTCCTCGCGCAATTCGAGATCGGCGGACTGGTGGGAGACATACAGGACGGCGCGTTTCTGCCCGCTCGGCGGCCGTGACAGGAGCCCCGTTGCAATCAAGCGATAGGCGATCGCCTGGATGCCTGGCTCGGTCTCGACAGCGTAGGAGGCGTGGGCGCGCGTCGGATACGAGCGGGCGGGGGCGGAGCGCAGGATGCGGTAATCGGGAACGCCTTCGCGCGGCGGCAGGTTGAGCACTTTCATCACGGCCGGCCGCAGCTCGTTGTCGCCCCATGCCGGCCGCTCGTTTTTCAAACGATGCGACAGCTCGACGCCGAACGAGTGGATGGTCGTGGGATTTATTTCCGCGACTTGACCGGTCCGCGTGCAGCGCAGCGTCTCGGGCTCCTCGAGCACGACCTTGGGCTCGGCGCTTCGGGAGGCGCTCCCGGTGTGGCGATTGAACCAGCCATACATCGCCTCGCGACCGGGCTGGGAGAAGCCGTGGTAATCGTCGCCGAGGAACGAATCGAAATGCTCCTCCGCGCCGAGCAGGCGGTAGAGGTTTTTCAACCGCGCGGCCGCCTCCTCGAATCCGCGGGCATCGAAATAGTCTTTTTCCTGGCCGATGATGATCGCCGGCCTGGGCGCCATGGCCGCGATGAAGTCGGAGTGATCGAGGCCCAGCGCGAGCACGCGCCAGGGGAACTGTTCGTTATCCTGCGAGTGTTCGTTTTCGATGTTTCGCCGCAGTGTGGTGACGAAGCAGCTCGGCGCCGCCATGGTGAGGCGCCGATCGACTCCGCAGAGCCAGGTGGCCTGCGTGCCGCCACCGGAGTTTCCGGTGACGCCGAGGTGGCGCGGATCGACTTCCGGGCGCGTGAGCAAATAGTCGATGGCGCGGATCCCGTCCCATGCCCACCACGCGGGCAGGTTTTCGCCGAGCGGCGTCATGTGCGTCCCCGTGTAGGTGTGTTCGCCAACGCCGATGCCGAAGCGGGGTTTCAGGTCCGCGGTGACGTGCTGAAGGCGCTCGCCCTGGCCGGGCGGATCGTAAATCAGAACCACGTAACCCTGGCGGGCGAGCCCTTGGGCAAACGTCTGGTAGGTCGAACTCGCTTTGCCGAGGAGGTTGGAGTGGCCACAGGTTCCGATCACGCCGGGCCGCGGATGCGGCCGGTTGGTCGGCACATAGAGGTTGGCCGGGACGGGAAAACCGGGGCGGCTGTCGAAGATGACATTCTCGATGCGATAGCCGTCGCGCTCGTGAACGGCGGTGACGCGCGGGTTGAGCGGGCTTTTTTTCGGAAACGGGCCGAAGCACTCGAGAATTCTTGCGCGCACATCGGCGACATAGCCCTCGGCATCGGCGCGGGTGTGGAGCGCGGCGCGGCGGGCGTTGGCGGCGCGTTCGACCTCGCGGATCCGGGCGACGTAATACTCCTGCGTGGCGCGGGGAAAGCGGTTGAACGACGTCAACACTTCTCGAGAAGGAGAGGCGCCGCCGTTGTCATCCATGGCCGGCGCGGGGGCGGCGGCCCGGGCCGCGGGCAGGAACGGCGCGGCGCCTCTCCTTCTCGAGAAGTGTTGACGTCGTTCAACCGCTTTCC
>CAZFCY010000218.1:0-7206 GCA_964517665.1 uncultured Opitutaceae bacterium
TACAGGGTGCTGCGCGTTCGCAAAACTTCCCTAAGTGGCTTTCGCACAATAAACATTATGTCTAATGTTTGGCGCGGCGGGACGCCTCTGCCCTATGGCGCGGGGCCCCAGCGTTTGGTGAAGGGATAGTAGATGAAGAGCGGCCGGCCCACGACGTCCGCGGCCGGGACGAAGCCCCAGCGGCGGCTGTCCGAGCTGTTCGGGGAATTGTCGCCCATCGCAAAGAAACTGTCGGGCGGCACGACCACTTTTTCTCCAATATCAAGCCGCTCCCAGTTGGTGTAGCCGGGATATGGCGGGGTCCGCTCGGCGTTATATTGAAAGGCGCCGGCGCCGGTGATCGGCCCTCCGTTGCGATACAGGACGGGTTCGCGCACTTCCAGGGTGTCGCCCGGCAAGCCGACGAGGCGTTTGATATAAAACTTGTCCGTGAACTCCGCCGGCGGCTCGATGCCACGGATGTTTCTCGTGCGGAAGACAAAGCCGTCGCCGACCTCCGGCCGCACAAAGTGATAGCTGACGCGGTCCACGAAGAGCTGGTCGCCGGTCATGATATCGAAGGACAGCACGCGCTCGCCCGCGCGGACGCGCCTGCCGGTGTCGACCATCAGGCGGCCGACCGAGCGGCTCGACAATTGCATGTCGGGAAACGCCTCCTGGAGCACGTGCTCGAAGGTGAAGTCGGCCGGGACCGTGACGCGCACCGGCGTGCTTCCGACGTAGAGCACATAGCGCTTGCCCGGGGCGGGAAGAACGAGCCAGCGCCGCGTGCTGACCCTTTCAAACTGCGCCTCGAAAGCGCCGTTGCCCCGCGCCACGAGCGGTATGCGAATCTCGCCGGAGACCGGCGCGTCGACGCGCCGCGCCGAGGCGCCGAAGGCCGCGAGCCGGAACACCCGGCCGATCGCGCCCGGCTCTTCCTCCGGTTTCGTGAACACCTCCGCGGTCATGCCGTAGTATGACGGCCACATGGAGTTCGTCGGGATCTTGAAAGGCTGGACGAAGAAAGCGCGGATGCCGAGAAAGAGGATGGCGGCCACGAGGAAAAACTCGGCGTAGTCGACGATGGTCGATTTCGGATAGTACGCCCCACCCGACCGCCTCAGGCAGCCCTCGAGGCGTTCCATGCCCATTTTGAGCCTGGCCGCGTCGGCGCGCTCGCGCAGGCGCAGCCTCAGGTCGGCGGCGGCCTGCTGGATGGCCTGGAGTTCCTGGGCGGAGAGTTCGTCGCGACGAAAGTGATAAACCTTGTCGGCGACGTGCAGCCAGTTCTGGGCGTCGCGCCGCGCGCGGCGTTGCTCTGACGTGAGGAATCCAAGCATGGGGTTGTTGTCTTCGCCTAGTTGTTTTTCAGAACCTGGATGAAGGCGTCGGGCGGGATCGAGACGCGGCCGATCTGCTTCATCTTCCGCTTGCCCTCCTTCTGTTTTTCCAGCAGCTTGCGCTTGCGCGAGATGTCGCCGCCGTAGCATTTCGCGGTGACGTCCTTGCGCGTCGCGCGCACGCTCTCGCGGGCGATGACCTTGCCGCCGATCGCGGCCTGGACCGCGATGGTGAACAGGTGGGCGGGGATGATCCCGGCCAGGCGCGCGCAGATCTCGCGGCCGCGCAGCGGGGCCTTCTCGCGGTGGACGATGGAGGCAAACGCCTCGACCGGATCGCCGTTGACGAGGATGTCCATCTTCACGAGGTCGGAGGCGCGATACTCGCCGAGTTCGTAGTCCATCGAGCCGTAGCCGCGGGTGATGCTCTTCAGGCGGTCGTTGAAATCGACGAGGATCTCGTTGAGCGGGAGCGAGCAGGTGAGCATGACGCGCGTGGAGTCGAGCGTGTCGGTGTGGTCGCAGGTTCCGCGCTTCTCCATCACGAGGGCGAGGATGTCGCCGAGCGCTGTATTCGGAATATGGATACTGGCGACGATCGTCGGCTCGAGGATCTCCTCGATCGCGCTCGGGTCCGGGAGGTTGATCGGGTTGTCCACCTCGATCAATTCGCCGGTCGCGAGCCTCACCTTGTAGACGACGCTGGGATACGTGGAGATGATGTCGACGTCGTATTCGCGGCGGATGCGCTCCTGGATGATCTCCATGTGGAGCAGGCCGAGGAAGCCGCAACGGAAGCCGAAGCCGAGCGCAACCGAGGATTCGGCCTGATAGACGAAGGCGGAGTCGTTGAGCCGCAGGCGGCCGAGGCTGGCCTTCAGCTTCTCGTATTGGGAGGTCTCGAGCGGATAAATCCCGCTGAAGACCATCGGCCGCACCTCCTTGTAGCCGGGCAGCATCTCCGCGGCCGGGTTGTTCACCGTGGTGATCGTGTCGCCGATCTTGATGTCGGCCACGTTCTTGATATTGCAGACGATATAGCCGACGTCCCCCGCCTCGAGCGAGTCGGTCTTGATCATCTTCGGCGTAAAGACGCCGGTTTCCTTCACCTCGGTGCGGCTGTCGTCGCTCATCATCCTGACGAACTCCCCGGCGCGCAGCGCGCCGGAGAAAACGCGGACGTAGATGATGACGCCGCGATAGGCGTCGTACACGCAGTCGAAGATGAGCACGCGCAGCGCGGGATTGTCGGCCCAGCGCGGCGGGGGAAACTTCGTCACGATCGCCTCGAGGATGTCCTCGATTCCGATGCCGGATTTGCCGCTGGCGAGGATCGCCTCCTCCGCGGGAATGGCGAGGATCTCCTCGAGCTGCCGGACGCAGGTGTCGAGGTCGGCGCTGGGGAGGTCGATCTTGTTGATGACCGGGATGACGCGCAGGTTCTGCTGGTTGGCGAGGTGCGCGTTGGCCACGGTCTGGGCCTCGACTCCCTGGGCGGCGTCGATGAGGAGCAGCGCGCCCTCGCAGGCCGCGAGGCTGCGGGAAACCTCGTAGGCGAAGTCCACGTGGCCGGGCGTGTCCATCAGGTTCAACTGATACATCCTGCCGTCTTTGGCGGGGTAAAGCATCGTCACCGGATGCATCTTGATCGTGATGCCACGCTCGCGCTCGAGGTCCATCGAGTCGAGGTGCTGGGCGGTCATCACGCGCTGGGCCACGGTGTTCGTGTGCTCGAGCAACCGGTCGGAAAGGGTTGTCTTTCCGTGGTCGACGTGGGCGATGATGCAAAAGTTCCGTTTGAGTTCTACGGACATCAATTCAGTCGGATTCGTGCAGGTGGCGCATGCGCGCGCATTCCGGACATCGGGTCAACGTGGCGATGGCGCGCGCGCCTTTCAAGAAGCGAGGTCGGCGTATTCGGCGAAACTCTTCACGGGCCAGCTTCTCTCCGTGCGCCGTGCGAGGCCGGCGAGAACCGCGCCGGTTCCCAGCTCGAAAAACTCCGTGGCGCCCAGGGCCGCCGCCTCGCGCATGCAGGCCTCCCACAGGACCGGGGAGACGACCTGCCGCACGAGCGCGTCGCGCATCGCGCCCGGCTCGCTCACGGCCTTGCCGGTGGTGTTGGTCAGGACCGTGAATCGAGGACGCCGGAATTCCACGGATTCGAGAAACGCGGCGAAGGCGGCGCGCGCGGGTTCCATCAATCGGCTGTGGTAGGCGCCCGCGACGTTCAGCGGGATGACGCGGCGGAAATCGCGCGCTTTCGCCGCCTCGATGGCCGCGGCGATCTTCGTCTTTTCGCCGGACACGACGATCTGGCCCGGGCAGTTGAGGTTGGCCATCTCGATGTCGAACTCGCGGCAGAGATCCGCGACCTTCTCCGTCTCCTCGCCGATGACGGAGGCCATCGAACCCGAGGTTTGCTCGCACGCCATGTGCATGAGCCGGCCGCGCTCGGCCACGACGCGCAGGCCCGTGGCGAAGTCGAAGACGCCGGCGGAGGTCAGCGCCGTGACTTCGCCGAGGCTCAACCCGAGCGCGATCGAGACGTCCGCCGTCCGTCCAGCATCCTCGAGGAGGTGGAACACGGCGCATCCGTGAACGAAAAGCGCGGGCTGGCAGACCCTGGTCTGGACCAGTTCCTCCGAGGGGCCGTCGAAAGACACCTTGCTCAACGACCAGCCGAGAATCGCATCGGCCTCTTCGTAGAGCAATCGCGCGCGCGCCGAGTTCTCGAAGAGACTGCGCCCCATCCCGACCTTCTGGGCGCCCTGCCCGGAAAACATAATTGCGATAGCCATCAGGAAAACCGACGAACATGCGCGCCGGTCCCGCGATGGTCGAGCCGGAAAAGGATCAGGTGTCAGGAGACGGGTGACAGGGGACGGATGTCCGCGTTCATGCCACTGTCTGTCTCCTGATCCCGTCTTCCCGACCTCACCCGAGGATGCGCTGGCCTTCGCTCAGGAAGATGCCCTTGAGGTTCATTTCCAGCGCCTGCGGATTGGGCGAGACCTTCATGGCGTCCGCCTTGGAGATCGTGCCGCCCTTGACGAGGCGCAGGAGATCCTTGTTGAACGACATCGAGCCGGAATCGAGCCCCGCGTCGAGCAGCGCCGGGAGTTTGTCGAACTTGCCTTCGTTGATCAGGTTTCGACACACCGAATCGGCCACGAGGATCTCGAGAGCCGGAACGCGTCCGCCCCCCTCCATCGCTGGAATCAAACGCTGCACGACGATGCCGCGCAACGTCCCGGCAAGCTGGCGCCGGGCCTGAAGCTGCTGTTCGGGCGGGAAAAATTCGAAGAGCCGGTTCACCGCCTGATGGGCGCTGGCGGCGTGCAGGGTCGAAAACACGAGGTGGCCGGTCTCCGCGGCCGAAAGCGCCGTCTCGAACGTGACGCGGTCGCGCATCTCGCCGACGAAGATGATGTCGGGATTCTGCCTCAGCACGGCCTTCAAACCGAGTTCGAAAGTCGGGACGTCGATGCCGATTTCGCGCTGGTTGAAAATGGAATTGCCGTCGGTGAAATTGTACTCGATCGGATCCTCGAGCGTGACGACGTGCCGGTCCTGGTTCTCGTTCACCCAGTTCAGCATCGCCGCGATCGTGGAACTCTTGCCGGCGCCGGTCGGGCCGCAGAGCAGCACGATGCCGTCGCGCGCCTGCGCGAGCTTGATCAACGTCTGCGGCTCGAGGTTGAGCTGCTCGAAGGTCGGAATCCGGTTCTTCACGTAACGGAAAACCACGCTGATCGTGCCGCGCTGCTTGAAGCCGTTGACGCGAAACCGCCCCAGCTCCGGAAGCTCGTAGGCGAAATCGATCTGCCCTTCCGTCTCCATCTGCTCGCGCAGGAATTCGGGCACGTGGCCTTCCACAAATCCGGCCAGGGTTTCAAAGCCGAGCGCTTCCATGTCCACTGGCTTGAGGCGACCCTGCAGCCGGAAGAGCGCCGGCTTGTCCGTTTTGCAGACGACGTCGCTGGCGTTGTTGTCGACTGCGAGACGAAGGAGGTCGTCGATGATTTGCTCGCTCATTTGGAACCGTAATCGGATTTTGCGGGGAAGGAGTGAGGGAATAAGGGAGTGAGGGAATGAGGGGGTGAGCGCCTCGATTCCGTGTTTCACAAATCACGCTCGCTTGTTGCTCCCTGTTTCCCTTACTCCTTCACTCCCTTACTCTTTCATCGGCACATGGCTGCAACTCGTTTCACCGGGGCGCTCACCGCCCTCGTCACTCCCTTCAAAAACGGCAAGGTCGCCTTCGACGAGCTTCAGAATCTCGTCGAGGCGCAGATCACAGCCGGGATCAACGGACTCGTGCCCGTCGGCACGACCGGCGAATCCCCCACCCTCGATCACGATGAGCACATCGACGTGATTCGCGCCGTGATCGAAACCGCCAGAGGCCGCGTCCCCGTCATCGCCGGCACGGGATCGAACAGCACTTCGGAAGCCGTCAGCCTCACGCGCAAGGCCCACGAGGCCGGCGCCGACGGCGTCCTGCAGGTCGCGCCCTACTACAACAAGCCGACACAGGAAGGGCTCTACCGGCATTTCGCCGCGGTCGCGGAGGCGACGGACAAGACCGTGATGCTCTACTCGATCCCGGGCCGCACCGTGATCGAGATCGGCGTCACGACAGTCGAGCGCCTGCTCGCGAGTCATCCCAATGTAAACCACATCAAGGAAGCGGGCGGCTCGTGCGATCGCGTCGATCAGTTGCGACAGGCGTGCGGCGACGCGCTCACGATCCTGAGCGGAGACGATTCGCTCACGCTCCCGTTCATGGCGGTCGGCGCGGCCGGCGTCGTGAGCGTGGCCTCGAACTTCGTGCCCGAAGCCGTGGGGCGGCTCGTTGCCGCGGCCTCGCGCAACGACTTCGCCGCCGCGCGGGCCGAGCACCACGCGTTGTATCCCCTTTTCAAGGCTCTTTTCATCGAGCCGAATCCCGCGCCGGTCAAAGTCGCGATGGCGCGCGCCGGCATCATCTCCTCGCCCGAGACCCGGCTTCCGCTTTGCGAGATGACCGAGGCCAATCGCGAGTTTCTGCTGGAGATCGCCGGCCGGTTTTTGAAGGCCTGAACGACAGCCGCACCCCATCGACATGGAACTCAAAATAGCCGTCATCGGCGCCGCCGGCCGCATGGGCCACGCCGTGATCGCCGCAGCCGGGGAGCGGGGCGCGCGGGTCGTCGCGAAAGCCGACGCGGGAGACGATCTCGCCGCCGCCATCGGCGCCTGCGATGTGGCCATCGACTTCAGTTTCCACACCGCCACCCGGGTCGTGATCGAGGCCGCCGTCTCGCAGGGCAAGGCGCTCGTCATCGGCACCACCGGCCATCCTCCGGCCGAGCGTGAGCAACTCCGCGCGATGGCGCGAAACACGCGCGTGGTCTGGGCCGGGAATTTTTCCGTCGGCGTCAATCTCCTCTTCCACCTCGCCGGCCTCGCGGCGCGCGCGCTTCCGGAGGGTTACGACGCGGAGATTGTCGAGATGCATCACCGTTTCAAAAAGGACGCGCCGAGCGGCACCGCGGTCCGGCTCGCCGAGGTCGTCCTCGAGGGCCGCAAGTCGAGTCCCGCCGACGTCGTGCATGGACGCGAGGGCATCACCGGCGAGCGGCCGGCGCGGCAGGTCGGCATGCACGCGCTCCGCGGCGGCGACGTCGTGGGCGATCACACGGTGATGTTCGCCGCGCTCGGCGAACGGCTCGAACTCACGCACAAGGCCTCGGATCGCGCCATCTTTGCGCGGGGCGCCATCCACGCCGCGCAGTGGATCGTCAAGCAACCCATCGGCCTCTACGACATGCAGGATGTGTTGGGGCTCGGCGGCTGAGACGATCAGGGACCAATCGTTCGCTCGCGCATTGCAGCGAGC
>CAZFCY010000219.1:0-6629 GCA_964517665.1 uncultured Opitutaceae bacterium
CGACATCCTTCAGGTCCGTGCGGATGCGCGTGCCCGCGAGCGTGCTTCTCGCCGCATACCCCTCGTCTTCCTCCGCCGTCACGAGAAAGGGGGAAAGGACGATCGCCTCGTCCTCGGAATCCGTCACGGACGAGGAGGACGTCGGGCTGACCTGGGCTCGAACGGAAAGCGCGATGCTCGCGGCGCCGATAAAGGCAATACACGCGCGAATGCTGAAGGCGCGATGAACGCAGCTCACAGTATGCATGATGTCGGGGCGGGGTTGAAGTTTGGGATGCGCGTTTCCAACCGGGAACGAACGCCATCAAAACGTGACAGCAAAGTAACACGCGGCAGCCGGTGGATGAATGGCGATTTTTCGGCATTGCCTGCCATTTATTGACTTTCCCCTCCTGAATCGACATGCGCACACTGCGCGATGCCCCGCCGGGCAAACATCGGAGGGAAATCACTTTCCCCTGCGCGTCGCGGACCCGGGGCGAGTCGTGGCGGCGCCCTCCACGACGGTTCGCAACACCCGCATCCCGTTTGTTTGTCGATTCCCGGCGTATTTACGAGAGGACGCGCCGGATGCGGGAGCCGTTTCGAATCGCGATTGCCTCGCATCGCGACAGTGATGCCGAACCTGCGCACGAATCGAACGGACGGTCCCTCAGGTTGTCACAGTGAATTTCCCGGGAAAACCAGCCCCGCGCCATTCATGCGCAAAAACAAAAAGTCACGCGATGCATGCATCACGTGACTCGAATGAATCAACCGAGCGCTCGATTAGAATTCGAACGTATTGGTCAGCGCGAACGTGCGCGGCTCCGGAATGCGATAAGCCGCCGGACCGCCATCCGGCTGAACCGTCACCGGAATGAGATCGTCGTTGGCCAAAACATTGCGGACGTTGAGCTGCGCCCTCCACCTGATATTCTCGGTGAGTTTCCGCCCGTAGCCGACCCAGAGATCGAGCTGCTTCTGGGACGGGCCTTTGACGGGATTGGCCGCATCGAAGCTGCTCGTGCCATCGGGCAGTTGGATTCCGAGATAGCCGATGATGGTGGGAGCAGCCCAGCGATACGCGCCGCCAACACGCCAGCCATTGAGTTTCCCTTCCTGGAAGCGATAGTTGGTGATGACATTGGCGCTCCACGGACGCGCCTCGGGAACCTGCGTGCCCTCGGAAGCCTTGTATTGGAGGTAGTTGACCATGACATCCCGCAGGTAACGGCCACGAACCGTCTGACCGGCTCCGCCATGGGCCTGGCCGTTGGGCGAGGCGCGATCATCGCGATCACCACCGATGATGCGGATGTCGCCCGCCGGGCCTTGGAACACTTCCCAACGCGCGTTGAGGTGCGCCGCGACTTCCGGCGCCAGATTGGTGCGGGTGGAGAACGTCTTGGACAGATTGAAGGAAATGTCCCAACCGCGGACCGGGCGCGCCGTGATCTCGGCTTCGTAACCGCGCGACCGCGTGTCCACCGTGGCGCTGATGCCGGAGACATTCACAAAGCTGGCATCATCAGGATTGAGCTCGTCCAGTTGGTCGTAGTCGGAGAACCCCCATGCCTGCAGGAAGCGGGAATCGAGCTGGTTGGCAAACCAGTCGGCAATGGCCGCTTGTTGCTTGGCTCCCGTGGCATCGATCTGAGCCTGGGTATAATCGGCAAAATCATCCAGGATCGGACCATCCGGCGCCCAGGTCACGGTGAAGCCGTTGGACGCAACGCCATAAACGGGATTGGCGAAATTGTGGTTCTCGGCGCCGGCATGGTCTCGCTGCTGCATTGCCGCCACCTGGGCCTGCGCCTCGATCTCGCCGACACGGTGGAAGTTGGCGCCGAGACCGCCGGAAAGCGTGACGTTCGTCACTTTTGTCTCGTAGCGCGTCAACCGCAGCGAAAGGCGCTCCTCGAGCGTGGAAACGATCAGGCCATATTCCTTGGTGCTGCCGGCGGGGTTGGGAATCGGATCGCCATAGAGACCGCGACGGCTGGCCTGCGGCCGGACGTTCTCGGACCGGTTGGCCACGAGGGAGAACCTCGTCTGCCCTGGCAGCTTGCGGCTGATGCCCTGCGGGGTGTGCAGCACCAGGCTGTAGGTCTTCGAACTCACCTTTGATTCCTGGAAGAAGGAACCGAAGCCGCTGTTGTTGAAGGCCGCGCCCGACTCGGCATTGTATTGCGCCGCCTGCGCGGCGCTGTGCGGCGCGCGGAACAGCGGATGGTAGATGTTGCGCGAAGCCATGCGGGCGTTCGGGATCACATCGTTGGGCGGGTTGCCGCCATCGCCGACATACTGCTCATCCCGGCGGATGCCCACCATGGGAACGACCGTGCCGCCGAACCAGTAACCCTGCCAGACCGCCGCCGTTGAATCAATCTGCTCCCAAGTGCGGTCGTTGTTCGAGGATGTGTTCTGATAAAGCTTCTGCTCATCGGGAACATTCAGGTTGTAGACGACCTCGAACGGGATGACATCGAGCTGGGTGGTGGCGGTATTGTAGGCCGTGTAAGTCATGTTGGGCAACGGGACCATCTGGCCCTTCATGCCCGTGATGTTGGCGCCGGACATCGAGGTCCGGCCGATCAGGCTCGGGCCCATGTAACCCCAGAAGTAAACCGCGCCGCTGAAAGAGGGGCGCGCATGCAGCTCGCGCGCGAAATTGGGAGCGGCATAGAGATTGTTGTAGCGTCCCAGGAACTGGTCGACCTCCATGCGCGAGGCCATGCCGGTAAACGTATTCCGGCCCAGCACTTTCGCGAGCAGCGAGTCCTTGCCGGCAATGTCGGCAAAGTTGATGTCGACAAACGCGGTGGCGCGGATGTTCTCGCGATCCGACCGGGTCCAGCGGGAATTGCCCGGTGACGAAACCAGCATCGTGCGGCCGACATTGGGATTGGGCAGGCCGTAGGGCAGCTCGGTCATCATATCGACCGTCAGCGCATAGGTGGAGCTGCTGAACAACTGCGTGCCGCCGAAATAGGCATGTTCCTTGTTGTAAGAGAGCTCAAAACCGACCTTGTCGTTGAGGAACGTCTGCGAGAGCGCGGCATCGAATGCCTTGAAGTCGCGGAACTCCCACTTGTTGGGGCCCTCGAGGAGGTTTTCATAGAAATCGAAGAAGCTGCGATCCGTCAGCGACGTTGCCTTGTAGGCTCCGAGCGAAACCCAGGGGAAACCACCGGCCTCGCCTTGCGCGTTGGCGATCTTGTCATAACTGGCAACGGCGGTCTGGCGGTAGTTGCCGGCGCCGGCGATGCCCTGCATGTGATACCACGAATGCAGGTATTCGCCCTTCTCGTTGTAGGCGATGGCGGCCGCGTTGCCGCTATTTCCACCCACGGATTGAAAATACGGGCCGGTCACCGTCGCGGAAGGAGCCGTGCGGGGATTGTAGGTCAGGAAGTTCAACTGCGAGGGGTTGAACCAGGGCGAAACCATGTCGAGTGGCGGCGTCTGGCGCGGAATATTGGAGTCTATTTTTCCCTTTTCGAAGCTGGCGCGCAACGAGGTGCGGGCGGATCCCTTGTTGAGGAACGCCGGGTCCCATTTGGTGGCGAGATAAACGCGCCTGTCGTCACGGTAGGCCGGATCCTGACGGTATTTTTTCTCGTCGTTCAAAAGCGAGAGCCGGACCGCCAGTTCGTTTTTCAGCAGCACTTTGTTGAAGTCGGCCGTCATCCGCTGCGAGCCGAAGCTGGCGAACTGATAGCTGACGCGGTTCGAGTCCTTGAACCCGGCGATGTTGAGGCTGTTGTTCACAATGCCGCCGGGACTGCCGATGCCAAACAGAATGGAGTTGGGGCCGCGCTGGATGTCGATCCGCCCCGTGTTATAGGAATCAAAGGGAATGTCGGTCAGGTAAAAATCGCGCGTGCGATCCGCCGAGGTCGTTCCGCGCACGCGCGTCGTGGTGCTGGGCACCTCGGTAAGAATCGCGCCGTCACCCATGCCGAGGAAGTTGCCGCCTTCGGCCGAGACCTCGGTGTTGGCGGTATAGACCAGAAGCTGTTCGATGGAGGCCGAGTTGGTGTCCTCCAGAAATTGCTTGGTGATGACGGAGATGGACGAACCGACGTCCTCGAGCCGGGTGCGGATGCGCGTGCCGGCCAGCGTGTCACGGGCGCCATAACCCGTGTCCTCGTCGGCGCTGACCACGAAGGGAGAAAGCGAAACCGCCTCGTCCTCGGAATCTCCCAGAGTGGAGGTGGATGACGGGCTGACCTGAGCGCGGGCTAGAAACGCGATGCTCGCGGCACTGATCGAAACAATACACGCGCGAACGCTGAAGGCGCGATATACGCAGCTCACAGTATGCATGATGTCGGGGTGGGGTTGATGTTCGGGATGCGCGCTTCCAACCGGGAACGAACGCCATCTAAACGTAACGGAAAAGTAACACGCGGCAGCCGGCGGATGAATGGCGATTTTTCGGCATTGCCTGCCGTTTATTGACTTTTCCCTCCTGAATCGGCATGCGCCGCATCGCGCGGGCCCGGGCGAGTCGGGGCGGCCGCCGCCGCGCGCGGTTCGCAGCACCCGCATCCCGTTTGTTTGCCGATTTCCGGCGTATTTACAGGCGGACGCGCGGGATGCGGGAGCCGCGTTTCGAATCGCGATGCCAGGCAATCGCGGAAGCAAATGCGATGGCGCGACGCCTTCGACGCGACCGCCCTTCCCTCACATCCGGGTTTCGCCATCGATCGACTCGCTATTTGCCAAAGCGTCCCGGGCCACCCAGCGTGGCGCGCCGTGGACTGGTTCTGGAGCCTGCAAATCAACTCTCCCATCGCGCATGGCATGCTCGTGCTGTGCGCCGTCGTCGCGTGCGGGCTTTCGCTCGGCGCGCTCAAAATACGCGGCGTCGGCCTCGGCGTGGCCGGGGTTCTCTTCTCCGGACTGGCGTTCGGCCACTTCGGGCTGAACATCGACGCCGGGGTGCGGCATTTCCTGCAGGAGTTCGGCCTGATCCTGTTTGTTTACACGATCGGCATGCAGGTCGGCCCGGGGTTTCTCGATTCGCTGCGCCGGCACGGGCTTTCCCTGAATCTCGCGGCGGCGGCGATCGTGATCCTCGGCGCCGCGATCACCCTCGGCTTGTCGCGGCTTCTGCGCATCGACATGGTGGCGGCGGTCGGCATCTTCGCCGGGGCAACGACCAACACGCCCGCCCTCGGCGCCGCGCAGGAGGCGCTCAAGAATATCCCCGGCATCACCCCGGAATCGTCGGCCCTCCCGGGGCTCGGCTATGCCGTGGCGTATCCGTTCGGCATTCTCGGCATCATCATCGCGATGCTGCTGATCCGCGCGCTGTTCCGGATCAACGTCCCCGGCGAGCTGGAGGCGTTTCGCGCCGCGCAGCGCAGCGGCCAGTCGCCCGTGCAACGCGTCTCCCTCGTGGTCGAGAATGCGAACCTCGACGGCATGCGCCTGCGCGAGATCCCGGGCCTGGCGTCCGGCGGCGTCGTCATCTCTCGCGTGCGCCGCGCGGGCGCCGCCGAGGTGGCGGCCGCGACTCCGGACACGGTCCTGCGCGTGGGCGATTCGGTCGTCGCGGTGGGCGAGGCTCCGCGCGTGGAGGAACTGCGTGTGGTGATGGGCCGGCGCGCGGAGGAGGACCTCACCATCGCGCCCGGACCGGTGCGTCAACGCCGCATCATCGTGACGCATCGCCCGATGGTCGGCCGCACGATCCGCGAGCTTTCGGTCCACACGCTGGCGGGCGTCACGATCACCCGCATGACGCGCGCCGGCGTGGAATTGTCGGTGGCTCCGGACCGGCGCCTGCAATTCGGCGACATGCTCATGGCGGTCGGCACGGAGGAGGATCTCGGACGCGCCCGGGCGGCATTGGGCGATTCCGTGCAACAACTCAACCACACCAGCCTGATCCCGATTTTCGTCGGCATCGCGCTCGGCGTGCTCGTCGGCAGTTATCCGATCTCCATCGGCGGCATGCCCGCTCCGCTGCGTCTCGGGCTCGCGGGCGGGCCGCTCCTCGTGGCGATCATCCTGAGCCGTGTGGGCCGGGTCGGACCGCTGCTCTGGCACATGCCGGTCAACGCGAATTTCCTTCTGCGCGAGATCGGCATCACGCTGTTTTTGAGCTGCGTGGGCCTGAAGGCGGGCTCGCAATTCGCGCAAACCCTCCTCGACGGCGACGGGCTCTTGTGGATGGCGTGCGGCGCCGTCGTGACGCTCGCGCCCCTGCTCCTCGTCGGCCTCGCGCTGCGGGCGATCTGGTCCACCAACTACCTCGCGATCTGCGGCCTCCTGTCCGGGAGCATGACGGATCCGCCCGCGCTGGCCTTCGCCAATGGCGTGACAAACTCGGACGCGCCCTCGGTCGCCTACGCGACGGTCTATCCGCTGACCATGCTGTTGCGCATCGTGCTCGCGCAGGTGCTCGTGCTGTTCTTCGCCGGCTGACGGCCGCGCCGCGGGACTGACGCCACGGGTGTTTCGCGCAACGCACGGCACGCCCGAGTCCCGCTGATGCCCTGGTCCCTTGAGAGCCACCCGGTGGGCGCGTGTGGCGCTTCTCTCACGCCCCGGCCTTCGCATGCTGCCGCGTGGCCTGGCCCACGCGGCAGCATACACGATGGCGAACCTCTCCCACGGATCGAACCGACCTCTGG
>CAZFCY010000219.1:6639-7068 GCA_964517665.1 uncultured Opitutaceae bacterium
GGAGCGAGCTTCCGCATCTTGAAGCTGCCCTGCCGACAGCGTGGGTCGAAAGGCACGCCGATCATAGCGCCTCACCAGACTTTCGATCCGAGACATTTGGCTGGCGCAGGTGACAGGCTCTCTTCGCACAATACACGAAGTGAAAGCGTTTGCGGAGTCGGGGATTAGAAGGCAGCGGAATCAGCGCTCAGGAAATCAGTCAGTATGGGGCGGAGCGTCTGCTTTAGAATAACCGACTGAAGGATAGCAGCTTGAAAAGCCGCCCTGCGTGCTGTTGCCGCGGAGTAGCGTGCTGCCATCAATATCACACATCTATTTGTGCGTAAAAAAACCTATTGACGGCTCCCCATCTTAAAGTCTGTTTTGCGTCGCACCTCAAAAAATAGCTCCGGTGCCGCGAGGCCTCGGAGCTTGATTGAGAACCACGGT
>CAZFCY010000220.1:0-7048 GCA_964517665.1 uncultured Opitutaceae bacterium
ATAACTGGAACGATACCATGGCCGACTTCTGGACGATGAACAACTACAGCAATTACGAACTCCTCCAGCGGCTCAACGGACAGGCGGCCCCGGAGCTGGTCGAATGGCGCGTCAACGCGGTCGCCAACTACACGTTTCAAGAAGGCCGTCTGCGGAACTTCGGCGTCGGTGGCGCCATGCGTTACGAAGGCGGCGCCACCATCGGCTTTCCGTACTTCTTCGATGATCTCGGGAACCCCGTGGCGGACGTCGAGAATCCGTATCGCCGCGGCTCGAACGAGCGTTTCGACCTCTGGTTCAGCTATCGGAAGAAGCTGTTCGATGACAGGATCGACTGGTCGATCCGGCTGAACCTCTACAATATATTCAACGGCGACGAGCTGATCCCCGTGCGGGCGAATCCGGACGGCACGCTGGCCAACTTCCGCATCCAGCAGGGCCGGACCTGGCGGCTCTCGAGCTCGTTCCGGTTCTAACCGGGCGTCTTGAATTATTTGCCCGGATGGGCCGGGTTTATCCCCGGCCCATCCGGCGTGAAATCGTCTCAGCGCCAGTTGATATTATCCACCCCTCCGCTCACACGCGCGCATGAGCGACGTCGCGCGTCGAACGAGCTGGCCGCGGTGGGGCCATCGCGACCGATGGGCCGTCGGCCCACTCCCCTGTTATGGCAACCTCCTTCGGATCCCGCGGAAGTCCGCATTCGTTGCGCTGGAGTTGCTCGACCACCAGATCGATCGCCGCCGCTCCAACCACCTCCGGCTTCTCGATTACGCGGGCAACCTCCACGCCAGACGGGCTGCCGGCGACACAGAGCGCGACCAGTCCGAGGTCGCGCGGAGCGGACAAGCCCATCGCCTTGATCCAGGAATGCACGGGGGCGCCGCCGAAGATGATCGCATCCGGTCGATACCTTTTCATCCAGGAGCGAAACAGCCGTTCGTCGTCCGAACGAATCTGCAAAATGGCGTCCGGGGAAGCTGGGCCGGACTCGGATTGCCAGGCGTAAAAGGCTCCCTGCCAGCTTCGCAACAATCGATCGCGGAGAGCAGGCGTGTTGACGAGCCCGACCCGCCGATACCCGCGGCGCCCCAGCTCCCGAAGCGCGATCACCACGTTCTCGAAATAGGCCGGCACCGCACGGTGCAGCGCCGCCTGATCGAAGGTGTAGCCGATCGTCGCGCTGCCGAAACGCGCCCAGGTGAACGGCAGCACGATCGGTTTCTCGAGCGGGAAAATCAGCAGGCCCTCGATGCCGCGCGCGTGAAGAATTCCGTCGAGCCGCTCGACAGTCAGGCCAGGGGCGAACGCCCAGAATTCCTCCAAGGTGTAGCCGAGCGAGCGCGCCCGGTCGGCGGCGCCGGCGAAAAACCTCTTCCGCGTTGGATCCCGCTCGTCGGGTCCTCCGAGCCACGACGTGACGCCGGCGATGATCGGTTTGAATTCCGCCGACCGCCGCGCGCGGATGCTCGACATCAGCGTGGCCACGGCCGGGTGCGGACGATAATCGAGCTTCCTTGCCCAGTCCACCACGCGCCGGCGTGTCGCTGGAGAAATGCTGGGATGGTTCCGCAACGCGAGCGAGACCGTGGCGGGACACACCCTGGCCTTGCGGGCTACGTCGGCGATCGTGACGGGCTGGATTTTGGCCACGGTGGCAGGAAATCGATTTCCGGGTTCGTGACCTCGCGTCAGGACGAAGAAAGCGGAAGCGGACGATAGATCCGGCGAGCCACGAAATCGTCGACGATACTCGCTGGCAATGTCCGCGCCGCGCGCGGTCCGGCCTCACTGGCGAGCTGCAGCGCGCAGGCGAACTCCAGGCTCAGGAGTCGCATGCGAGCCTCGGCCAGATCCGCGTCGAAAACCAACACACCGTGATTCCAAAGAAGCAGGGCATCAGCCGTTCCCGCGGCGACTCCCACTGCTTCACCCAGTTCGATCGTGCCCGGATGGTGATAGTCGACCCCGGCGAGCCGGTGCAGATACGCCATGCCTTCGACGAATGCCCCGCGATCCGGCAGCCGGCGCTGGCAGGCCAACACCGTGGCGCTCGGCGGAGTGCAATGCAGCACCCAGCGCGCCTCGGGCCGGGCCGCATACACGGCGCGGTGCATGCCGATCTCCTTGGACGGCCGGCGATCGCCCGCCCACGCGCCATCATCGACCCGGCAGGCGACGAAGTCGCCGGCCGTGATCTGCTCGAACCACGTTCCGGAAGCGCTAAGCCGGAACGTCTCCTCATCGGACCGGGCGCTGAGGTTGCCCGACGAGCCCCAAGCCAGACCGCGCGACGCCATCCAGTGAGCAGTCTCAACCAACGCTTGAGTCACGTCACACATTTATCGTATACGGCATACAAATTCTGGAAATTTCAAGCCGACACTGCACATCCGAGAACCGGCGGTTGGTCGCAACTTCACGACGGCCCGCAGGCCAGGCTGGCCCGCTCCCCGATTTCGGATACGGCTTATTCAGCAAGCCCGCCGCGGAAGGGAAACGCCCGATCCCCTGCCCTCCGGCCCCCGGCCTCCGGCAGGGCCACGAAAATGAATCCGCCTGGCCGCGGACAGAAAATCGAATTCCTCGATTGATTTAGTATACAGTATCCCTTTTCTTCGTTTCCACCCCCTCTCGGAGCTTCTCACGACCATGCACGGCGTTTTCTTCGGCACAGGACAGTTCGCATCGATCCAACTCGACGCCTGGTCACGCGTCTCCGGCGCCCGGATTGCCGCCGTGCACGGCAACGCCGGGCGGGCCGAGCGCCTCGCCGGGCAATTCTCCATTCCCCAGCACGGCAGCGATGCGCGGGAGTTGATCGCGCGAACGCAGCCGGAGTTCGCCGACATCTGCACCGCATTGGAAAAACACGCGGAGTCCATTCGCCTGTGCGCGGATCTCGCTCTTCCCATCCTGTGCCAGAAGCCCCTGGCCGAATCCCTCCAGGACGCGCGCGATTGCGTCGATTACTGCGCCGCCGCCGGTGTCCGCCTCATGGTTCATGACAACTGGCGCTGGCAGCCGTGGTATCGGGAAATCAAGCGGCTCCTCGCGAGCGGCGCGGTCGGCCAGCCGCTGTCCGTTTATCACACCTTGCGCACCGGCGACGGACTCGGCCCCCTGCCTTATCCCGCGCAACCCTACTTCCGCTCGATGCCACGGTTTCTCCTGCTGGAAACCACCATCCACTACCTCGACACCTACCGATTCCTCTTCGGCGAACCCGAGCAAATCGCCTGCGTCACCCACCGCAACAATCCCGCCATCGCGGGCGAGGACCAGGCGGTGGTCACCCTGCGCTTTCGGAACGGCCCCGTCGTCATCTGGGACGGCAACCGCGCGGTTCCCTCGGCGCACCGCAAGCCGCCGTTCAATGGCGAGATGCGGATCGAAGGCACGGGCGGCGTCCTGGAGGTGGATCCCTTTGGTCGCATGCAACTGACCGGCCCCTCCGGCGACACCCAGCCTCACACCTACGACATTCCGGACGGCTATCGTGGCGGCAGTGTGCAGGCCACGCTCCTCCACTTCATCACCTGCCTGCAGCGCGGGACCGCTTTCGAGACAGAGGGGGCGGATTACCTCAAAACCATGGAGCTGGTCTTTCTTGCCTACGAAGCGGCGGCGACCGGCCGGACCCTGCAAGTCGCAACATGACGGCGCGCATCGGCCTGTTCCACGCGACGCTCAACGCCGTCGCCCCGGCCGTCGAGGCCTGGCGCGAAACACGACGTCCGGTTGACCTGCGGCATTACGTCGACGAGGGCCTGCTCGACCACGTTCGCCGCAACGGCCTCGACCACGACGCGGTGGCGCGTTTGCGCCATTGGCTCGAACTGATCGCCAGCGACGGAGCCGCGGCGATCATGACGACCTGCTCCTCGCTCTCCCCCGCCCTTCCGCCGCTGCGCGCGCAAGTGTCGCGCCCGGTCATCGGCATCGACGACGCGATGATCGATGATGCCGTGGCTCGCGGAACGCGCATCGGGATTGTGGCGACGCTGGCCACCGCCGCGGAAACCACACGTTCGCTGTTCGCGGCGCGGCCAGAGGCCGCGGACCTCACCCTGACCACGCGTGTTCCCGACCGCGCATTTGAAGCGCTCGCCCGCGGCGAACACGACACGCATGATCGCGCGATCCAGGCCGCCGCCGCCGCGCTCGCGCCCGGCGTCGACGTGATCGTGCTGGCCCAACTCTCGATGTCCCGCGCGCTGCCCATGCTGGCCGGTCTGCCGGCGCCTGTCCTGACCAGCGGCCCTGGCGCCGTGGCCCGCACACTCGCCGCTGCCGCGTCGGCCCGCGCCATCCCGGTATGAAACTGGCCTATCCCGTCGCCACGCCGGAGGTCGCCGGCCGCCTGCTTGCCTGGTCCGGCTCCATCGAGGACATCGCCGCCTCGCTCGCCGACCTCGGCTACTCGGGCGTGGAACTGTTCGTGCGCGATCCCGCGGGTTTCGCCACGGCCCCGCTCGCCGCCGCGCTCGACGCGCACAGGCTCGCGGTCGCCGCCATCGGCACGGGGCCGGTCGCCGCGCATGACCGCCTCACCTTCACCGATCCGGCGCCCGCAGCGCGCGCCGCCGCGCTTGCCCGCGCCTGCGCCATCGTCGATCTGGCGGCCGACCTCGGCTCCCAGGTCAACGTGGGCAAACTCCGCGGCCGCGTCGGCCATCATCCCGACGCGCCACGCTGGCGCGACGATGGATTCAAAGTCATGTGCGAACACGCCCAGCGGCGCGGCGTGCGCGTTACACTCGAGCCGCAGCATCGCGGCATCATCGACAACCTCAATTCCACCGCCGAGAGCCTGGCGTGGCTCGAGGCGCTCGCCCTTCCGGGGCTCGGGCTCATGCTCGATTCCTATCACATGCGCCACGAGGATCCGTCTCCGACCGAGGCGCTGGCCTCCGCCCGGGAGCATCTGCTGCATATCCACATCTCGGATACAGACCGCCGGCCGCCCGGCCGCGGCGCCATCGATTTCCCCCGCTTTCTGCAAGCCCTGCGCGGACTCGGCTATGATGGATTCCTCACGGTCGAGATCGAGCAAACTCCGGACAGCGCACAGGCCGCGGCCGACGCGGCCGCCTTCCTGCGCCCGCTCCTTTCCCACCGCGTGTCATGAAAGTCGGCGTCATCCCCGGAGACGGCATCGGCCCGGAAGTCACCGCCGCCGCCCTTCATGTGCTCGAAGCCACCGGCGAGTCGCTCGACTGGGAGATCGTGGAGGTCGGTTCCGCCGCCTTGTCCCGCCACGGTCATGCCCTGCCTCCCGCCGCTCTCGACCGCCTGCGCGCGTTGCCCGCCACCCTCAAGGCGCCGCTCATCGTCAACAAACTCGAGGGGCGCATCCATTGCCGCCAGAGCGACGGGACGGAGCAGGTTTATCCATCACTCAACAACGCGCTGCGCCGCGAACTCGGTCTTTTTGTCAACCCGCGCCCCATTCGCGCCTTCCGCGGCCCCATCGGTCCCGCGCTCCCGCTCGATGTCGTGATCATGCGCGAGATCACGGAGGATGTTTATATCGGTCTCGAAACTCGCGAGGGCGACCAGGCCGCCGAAGCGATCAAGCGCATCACCCGCGCGGCGTCGGAGCGCGTGGCGCGCTTTTCCTTCGACTACGCGCGCCGGCACGGCCGCCGCCGCGTCACCTGCCTGCACAAAGCCAACGTGCTCAACTTCACCGACGGCCTGTTCCTGCGTTGCTGTCGCGAGGTGGCGGCCGGCTATCCTGACGTTGCTTTCGACGACCTCATGATCGACGCGGCCTGCTACACGATCGTGCGGGATCCCGCGCGGTTCGACGTCGTTGTCTGCCCCAACCAATACGGCGACATCTTTTCCGACCTTGCTGCCGGGCTCGCCGGCAGTCTCGGACTCGCTCCCGGCGCCAACCTCGGCCCCGCCACGGCAACCTTCGAGGCCTCGCATGGCGCGGCTCCGGACCTCGCGGGCCGCGGCCTGGCCAATCCCATCGCCCTCATCCTCTCGGGCGCCATGCTGCTCGACCACCTGGGCAGGACCGCATCCGCCGCCTGCGTCTGGCGGGGAGTCTCCGCCGTGCTCGCGAAGGGAGAAAAACTGACGCCTGACCTCGGTGGCGCCGCGACCACTCAGGAAATTGCCGATGCCATCGCCGCCGAAGTCGCCGCGGCGCAACCGGAGATCGTGTCGCCATGATCGGTGTCGTCGGCGATGACACCACCGGCTCGCTCGACATCGGGGTGATGTTTCACCGCGCCGGCTGCGACGTGCAGATGTTCACCGTGCCACCCGCCGGGCCCTGGCCGCCCGCCGACGTCACGATCATCGACACGGACAGCCGTCTGGATCACGCCGCCGTGGCCTACGCGAAGACGCATGCCGCCACCGTCCGCTTGCGTGACGCGGGCTGCGTCCGTTTCCACAAGAAAACCTGCTCGGTATTTCGCGGCAACGTGGGCGCGGAGTTCGACGCCATGCTCGACGCCACCGGCGAAACCACCGCCATCGTGGCCGGCGCGTATCCACTTCTTGGACGCGCCACGCGTGGCGGACGGCATTTCCTCGACGGCCAGCCGCTCGAGCTCACCGCGTTTGCCTCCGATCCCATCCATCCGCGCACCACGTCCGACCTGTGCGCGATCATCGGCGCGCAAAGCTCGCGACCGGTGGCCGTGGCCGATCTCGCATGCGTGCGCGCCGGGCCGGAATCGCTCGAAGCGCGGCTGACTCAACTGGCTGACAACCACGCCTACATCGTGGTCGACGGAGAAATCCAGGAGGACCTGGCCACGCTGGCGGCGGCTTCGACCCGCTTCCGTGTTTTCGGAGGCAGCGCCGGTTTCGCCGCCGAATGGCCGCGGCATGTGCAGCCCCCGCCCCACGGGCGCAGAGACACGGAGACGCCATCGGACACGGATGGCGGAGTGTTGTTCGTTTCCGGCAGTCTCACCCCTCAATCCAGGTCCCAGACCGCGCGACTCCGCGGCGCGGGGGTCGCGGCGTTCGAACTCGATCCATGCGCGTTCGCGCTCGATGCCGGCGCCGGGCGGGAATG
>CAZFCY010000221.1:0-7026 GCA_964517665.1 uncultured Opitutaceae bacterium
GCAGAAACGCGCACCCCTCCCCACCTCGCGCCACACCACCAAAGCCACAATCCTGTAACGTACGCGACAGAATCCCGGCTTTCCCGAGCCACCCCACCCTGCGGAGCCGGAAGCACGGGCCACATTTTTGTCGCGTACGTTACAGGATCGTGGCTTTAGCCGGCGTCCGCCTCGATGAGCAGACTCACGATGCCGTAGGGGCGGTAAACGAGGCGGCCCGAGCGCGGCAGCGCCCGGCCGAGCGGGCGCGACAGGAGATCCACCGGAGTCGCGCGCCATCCCGGCTGCAGCCGCACGCGCGCCACGCCCGCGTGCCCCGCCACTTCGTGCAACCGCAACACCCAACGCCGGCCGCTCGCCGGCATGGCCCAGCCCGGCACGAGCGTCTCTCCACCCTCGATGCCCGTGTAGCCGGCCGGCGCCGCGATCGGTTCGCCACGGTAAGGAACCGGCCCGGCAAAAAGCGTGTCCGCCAACGCCGCCGGCTGCTCCGCGCGCGGCGCATGCGCATCGTAACGGCCGAGAGCGAAACGAATAAAAGCCGGCCCCTGGTCGGAATACGGGGTATCGAAAATCTCCCTGCACAACGCGCGCGGGCTCGCCTGTTCGCGCATCTCGAAACCCGTCATGCGCGGGCTGCGCACGAGCGTAAGCGCGAGCACGCCATCACGCGCGCTGAAGCCGTACTTGGCCTCGGTGACGAGAAACAGGCCGTCGCGTTCCCCGTCATGGCTCACCGCCGCCCAGCGGCTTCCCGGCGCCTCCCACTGCGCCTCGTTTGCGAGCGAGCCGGGTTGCGCGCCGCGCAGCGTGCTCCCGAACGGCGCGCCGAAGCGCGCGAGCTGCCCGCGATAGCCGGTCGCGAACGGCAGGCGCAGGAGCGTCTCCTCCTCGCGCCAGTCCAGCTCCGCCTCGATGCGCACAACCGACGCGCCCGCTTCGAGCACATAGCGCAGCACGAGCGCGCTGCGCGCCCCGATGCCGCGCCGGACCGCGATCACGGCGCGCGCGCCGCCGCGCTCTTCGATCTGGATGCGCGCGCGACCTCCGACCGGCCGCGCCAGATCGAGCGCCTGCCGGTCGATGTCCCACGCGTCGTATTGAGCCGGCCGGTCCGGCGCGATCGAGGGCACGCCCGCTCCGCGCAACAGCTCCACGCGGCGGCCATCGATCACGAGCGATCGAAGCCCGCCGCTCGCGTCGATCACCGCCGCGACGCGTTCATTGCGCAACGTTCGTCCCGAGGCGCGCGCCGGCTCCGGCGCTTTTGTCGCCGCGACGGCCGCGGCAAGCGCGACCCCCGCGAGCGGCGGCAGCTCGACGAAATGCGGCTCCGATCGTCCGGCCTCTTCTTCCGCATCGATCCTCACCCACCCCCGCCACGGCTGCGGGAGCGGGTTGAACAAACACGGCATCACCCGCGCTTCGTTCGGATGCGCATGGATAATCGATTCATTCCCCTCGGTTCTGACATCTCGACCCCGGCCTTCTGGAGGGACGACCTCTGTGTCGTCCGCCGCTGAAGTGGTCCACGCAGAGGTGGACCCTCCAACGCCTCCGGCAGCGTCGAGCGCGGCGCGCGCCGCGATATATTGTTCCCTCGCATGCCGTGTCAGCTCTGCCACGCCCTCGCGATACACTTCGGGCACCGAGCTGCCGGGAATATAATCGTGAAACTGCGCGAACACCGCGCGCTTCCACACGGCCGATAAATCAGGCGCGTCGCCGAGCGCGACCGCCACCGCCTCGCGCGTCTGCAACGCCCGCTCGAGCGCTCGAAACGCGGCCTTCACGTTGCCGTGACTGGTGAAAGTGCCGCGGTGATATTCCAGATAACACTCGCCCTGCCACACCGGCAGCTTCGCGCGCCGGCGCGCGAGCCGGTCGAAGAAAGCCTCCGGCTGATCCCACGCCACCGCGGGGCCGTCCCCGAGCGCGCCGAGCCGCCGGGCGCGCTCGCACATCTCCGCCGTCGGCCCGCCGCCCCCGTCGCCGTATCCGACCGGATGCAGAAACTCCGGATGCACGTCCGCCTGCGCATGGCCGTCGGCGTTCGCATGGATTTCGGCCAGGTTCACCGTGTTGTTATAGCCGACCCCCTGCGTGACGTGCGCGACGACCTCGCTGCCGTCCGTGCCGCGCCATATGAAACTGCCATAAGGAAATCCGTTGATCGCGTTCCAGGTCAGTTTCGTCGTGAAGAAATACTCGGCGCCCGCGAGCCGCGCCAGTTGAGGCAGGCAGCCCGAATAGCCAAAGACATCGGGCAGCCACACGAGCCGGGCCGGCGCTCCACGAAGCTCGCGAAAGCCCTCCTGCCCGAGCATGAAGCTGCGGGCCAGCGCCTCGCCGCAGGGCAGCAGCGTGTCGCTCTCGACGTAAAGCGCGCCGGTCGCCTGCCATTGCCCCGAGCGCACGCGGGATCGCACCGCGCGGAGCAGCCCCGGCGCGCGGCGGCCGACGGCTTCGTAGCTCGCCGGCTGGCTGTAGGCGAATCGGAATTCCGGATACAGCGCCATCAGACGGTTTGCCGTGGCGAAGGTGTGCACCGCCTTGGCCTCGCCCATCGCCTCGGTCCACAACCAGACGAGATCGATGTGCGCGTGGCCGGTGAGCGTCGCGCGCACGCGCGGCCGGCTCGAACGCAGATCGCGATACACGCGCCCAAGCGCGCGCCGCAACGCGGCGATTCCATCCGTGTCGAAGGCATCGACCGCCTCGTCCAGCCGGCGCAAGAGTTGTCTATAGCGCGGTGTCGCGCGAACGAGCGGCGTTTGCAGGCCGGAGGAGTTCAACGGCGCCGTCTGCGGCGGGTGCTGGCGCGCGCGCTCGTGCATCATCAACTCGACGAGCACGGCGAGATCGTGCGTCGCCTCCCACGCCTCGTCGTCGCGCCGCGCGAGCCAGGCGCCGTCGAACCGGCTGCCCTGTATCGAAAGGCCGGTGGCATCCGGATGCCAGATGGCGGACTGACAACAATAACACTCCAGCCACACCTCCCTTGTTTTCGCGGGAAGCAACGCGTAACGATGCGCGACGTCGAAACCGAACCACGGTTCGCCATCGATATAAGCGGTCGCCTCGCCCTGCTCGCGCCATTCCAGATGCCATTTCCCGCGGGCCGCCCCGGCGGGCAGAACGATGCGCGCCCACCGTTGATCGTAGAGACGCCCCCACGCCTCGCCCGGCGCGACCGGGCGCAGCGGGCGGACGCTCGCTTCCATCCAGCCGGCATGCTCCGGCGTCGGCTCACCCGCCTCGACGGAAAGCGGGAAGCGTTCGCGCCAGACGCGGGCCGACACCCGCGCGAGTGCGGCCTGCGCGCGATTGGGAATCAGTTGGGGAAGCGGATGCGGAGGGGGCATGAGAGAATGTATCACACAGCGGGATGCCGAAAAACGCCAGCAATGCGCATCAGACATACAAAAACAGGCGCGGAACGAACCACGTATCGGGCAAGCGGATGGCGTCCCCTTCCGCCGCGTGCTTCCCGCCAGGAGGCAGGAATCCGGGATGGGCTTCCTTCAGCGCCGGCAATGCTTGTCAGGTGCTGGATCCGGCGGATGACGCGTTGCGACGTCGGCACGACAGGCCGGATCGTTGCGGACGGTGGAGCCGCGAAGCTCGTGGAAGCAGGAGACTGACGAGGCCGCCGCGGGTGGCGACGGACTTCGGAAGGATTCTCGAAATTGTGCGTTCGGTTCCGCGCGGGCCGGGTGGTAGGAGATGTTGGCGCCATGATCGAGGACTCCGAACTGCTCCGCCGTTACGCCGAGAAAAAGGACCAGGCTGCGTTCGCAGAACTGGTCCAGAGACACCTGGCATTTGTTTACGGCGCCGCGTTGCGACAACTCGCCGGCGCCTCTCATCGGGCTGAAGAGGTGACACAGTCCGTTTTCATCGATCTCGCCCGCAAAGCCGGCTTGCTCGCGCGGCGAAAGCATCTGGCGGGATGGCTCTATAGGAGCACCCGTTTCGCGAGCGCCAAGCTGAAGCGGTCCGAGCAGCGCCGTCAAAACCGGGAACAGGATGCCCACGCGATGAACGAGACTGCCACCGGCTCCGAAGGTCTGAATTGGGACCGACTGCGGCCCGTCCTGGATGACGCGTTGCACGAGCTGTCCGAGCGGGATCGCGCCGCGATTCTCATGCGCTTCTTCGAGGGCCGGCGCTTCGTTGAAATGGGCCACCAACTGGGTCTCAGCGAGGACGCGGCCCGGATGCGTGTCGAACGCGCGTTGGGGCGCCTCCGGCACTTGCTGGAGCGTCGCCACATCACCTCCACGTCCGCGGCGCTCGCCGTGGTTCTGGCCAACCAGCCCGCGATCGCGATCCCTTCCGGCCTCGCCGCCAGCATCGGCGGCGCCGCTCTGCTCGTTTCGCCCGTCCCGGCCACCACTTTCTCCTTACTCCTTATGAGCAAAACAACCGTTCCCCTGATCAGCGGCGCCGTCGCGGCCGCTCTCACAGTCGGCGTCTGGACACTGTTGCCCGAAAGCGTCACCGCCAATCAGCTCCAGGCGTTGCGGGACGAAAACGCCCGCCTCCAACAAGCCTCCGCGCCAGACGCTGCGCCCCAACTGCGGGAAGCGGCGGCGCGCGCCGATGCCGACGGCGCCCTGCCGGTTGCAAGCCAGGTGGAACAACACCGCATCGCTCACGCCGAAGCCGAAGCTGCGCGCGCCGCCGGCGCTGCGGACAACGCGACGACCACCGACGACTCCAGGCCGCCCCGACACCACAATCACGGCCTCGCAACGCCCCGTGATACCTTGCTCACCTTTGCCTGGGCCAGTGATGCCGCCGATGCCGAAACGCTGGCCGGCATGATCTGGTTCGATCCGGAGGTCCGGGAGAAGGCAACCGCCACCATGGCCACATTGCCGGCGTCGCTGGTTTCGCAGTATCCGACGCCGGAAAAGTTCTATGGCTTCATTTTGGCGGCCCTCAGTTTGCAAGCGCCGCCTCCCGGAGCAGACGTCGTCGAGCGAATGCTCACACAGATGACGCCCAACGAAGTTCGTCCGGGACGGATTGCCTATTCAAACGGGTATCAGTTGCAGCATACGCCGGAAGGCTGGAAGTGGGTTTTCCCGGAAGTCGGCGTGACCCGATGGCTCCACGTCCTGGGGGACAACGTGCTGACAAATGAACCGCGTTCCTGACCCGACCGGCTGATGTCCTCCGTAAAACTGAGCGTACTGAGCGCGGTTGCGGCGATTGTCCTCGTCTCGGCGTGGTGCTCCTGGCTGCGCCACGAACGAAACGCCGAAGCCCACGCGCTTCGCCTCGCCAACGCCCGATTGCAGCGCGAAGCCCCTGTCCATAATCAAACCGACGTCGCGCCCTCGCCCGTTGCGCCCGGCGCGTCGAAGTTCAAAGAGTCCGTGGCCGCGACGCCGGCGCCCAAAAGGAAGGCCGCCGCGACCGCGGATTATCGTTTCCAGGGACAGGCCACGCCGGTTGACGCGCTGCAAACCATGGCGTGGGCGATGGACCAGGGTGACGTCGAACTTATGATGAGAATGATCACGTTCGACGAAACGGCGCGCTCCAGGTTGGAAGCCCATCGCGCGTCGTTGCCGCCGGAGACACGGGCGCAGTGGCCGACGGTGGACGCGCTGGCGGCGACGCTGCTGACCAGCCGGGGCATCAATCACCCCTACCCGCGCGCCGACCTGCTGGCTCGTGCCACGGTCGAGCCGATCAGTGCCGACCGCGTGCTGGTCCGCCTCCCCGGCACTCCGAAGGATCGCGAGATATATCAGAAGGTTGGCGACGTCTGGAAATGGGTGATCACCGAGCCCCTCGTGAATGCGTATCTGGAATATGCCGCGCGCGACCCGGGCCGGTAAGCCACTCCCGGCATGTCCAGCACAGCGTTGTGGCAGCCGGGGTCACGAGGCTGGTTTCAGCGTCGTCCGACGCGGAGAACACGGAGAAAGGGAGAGCAGTCAGGCATTGCAGGCCGTGGTTTCGCCTCGGTTTGTTTCGTTTGGTTTCGGTTCGGCTTGAGCCTTCAGGCGGCAACCTTGGGGGCTGACTTCATGCAAGGAGTCCATGGCAAGGTTTTCCATCAGCCAGCGATTGGTCACGATGGCGCGCGCTCTGTCGTCACTCCCCCGCCCCATGAAGGCAGGGTGGGCCGCCGGATGGCCCCTTCGAGACTTGTTCGTGTTCAGTCTTTGTTCATGCCTCGTCTCGGATGCCCCATGGCCAGATCAGGGATGTCCTCACCCGACGGGTTTTGCCACAAGTGAACAGGATCGCCATGTTCGATGTCTCTGGCGGACCTTTGCCCTCGCACGAGGATTCGCTTCAGGGCATCGCGACGCAGCCGAGGTTGTTTCAATAATCGATACTCCATGTTTCGCCTGATATTACTTCTATTTGCCGCGTGGGCCGCGGCCTTCCCTCCAGTCGTGGCCGCGCTCACGATTGTCGCCGGCCCTGTGGAAAACACTGTCGTTTCGGGAAACAGCGTCTCGCTGCACGTCGAGGTTTCGGGCACGGGTCCGGTTTCCCACCAATGGCGCAAACTCGGCGCGCCGATCGCCGGCGCGACCAGCGACACCTTGACGCTCGACGCCGTCGAGCTTGTGGATGCGGGCTTCTACGATGTCGTCGTGTCCGACGGTTTGGAGAGCAAGGTCTCGGAGGCGATGCGAGTCCGTGTGATTCCGCCCTATTATCCGAACGGCCTGCGGCCCGACGCGAGCTTCGCGCCTCGCTTCGAAAGACGGGGCGGACTGATCGCATCGGTCGTCGCCGCGCCGGACGGAACCTTCTATGCAAGCGGCGCCTTTTCCCGGATCGATGGAATCGAAGCAGCCAACATCGCGCGCTTTCACGCCAATGGCTCGTTGGATGCCAGTTTCGCGCCGCCGCGGCTGACGAACAACTCGGTGGACAAGATTCTGTTGCAGCCGGACGGGAAGCTGATCGCGCTCGTTTCACATGCTCCGGCCGGCGAATCCTCGTCGGCTGGAACGAAGCGCCATGGGTCACGCGACTGCTGCCCGACGG
>CAZFCY010000222.1:0-4683 GCA_964517665.1 uncultured Opitutaceae bacterium
TGCGCGAGCGGCTGGCCCGCCGCATGAGAGAGATCGGCGAGCAGCCGCCCGGATTCGTCGATGCGCCGAGCGCGGCGCCCTACGAGCACATTGTCGCGCCGGAGGAGGCCTACGCGTAGGCCTCCGGGCCGGGAGTCTGGTGGCGCGCCTTGACTCGAGGCGGCCCTGGATCGCGGGGACTCAGTCGATGCGAAAGACGAAACCGGAGGCGGTTTCGTGGCGCCCGCCCTGCGTGGTGACGAAGAGGTGGGTGGGACGCCCGTCGCGCAGGAGCAATTGCGGCCGTTCGAAGCGTCCGTATCGGCTCAAATGCGCCGGCCGCGGCGGCTGGTCGATATAGGCGTCCGCCGAAAGATAGGCGACTTCCGGCTTCGACCACCCGATGCCGTCGGGCGAGTCCATGATCAGGCCGACCTCGTGGTTGAACACGCCCATGTCGCGCACGATCATGCGGAAGCGCCCGTCTTCCTGCCAGACGAACGCGTCCTCGCATTGCCGGTTGTCGCCGAGCCCGGAGAAGTCCACGAGGGGATTGCGCGGATGTTTGATATAAGGGCCTTCGAGGCTGTCGGCGATGGCGACGCCGTACTTGCGGTTGCCGCGCACGGGCGGCCTGTCGTTTATATAGTCGGCGGTGTTCCAGGATTTATAATAAAGCCGGTATTCGCCGTTTGGATGCAGGACGAGCGCCGGGTTGGTCGTGCAGTGGTCGTCCCACGCGCACTCGGGGCCGGGGAGGAGCAGCGGCTCGTCGCGCCGCGTCCACGGGCCCTCGAGCGCGGGCGCGGTGGCGAGGCCGACGCGTTTCGTGTCCGTCTTCCCGTTCGAGCAGCCCATGTAGAACAGCGCGTAGATCCCGCCGACTTTCTGGATGTGCGGATTGTGGCAGGTCGCGGCATCCCAGAAGCCGGGGCCGCGCGGAGCGAGAACCGGGCCGAGAACGGAGTAGGGGCCTTCCGGCTGGTCGGCCACGGCGTGCGCGATCTCACAACTGTTGAGCCAGCCGCTCATGCCCTTCGCCTTGGGCCAGCGGGAGAAGAAGACGTGCGCGCGCCCGTCCGGCCCGAAGATCGGCGCGTTGCACCACACGTACCAGCCCTCCTCTTCGAGGATGCGCCCCACCGGGCGAAGTCGTTGGGAAAAATCAGACATTGGAAGGTTGCCGTGAGAGACCGCGGCAGCGGCGCGGGCGCGCGGCAGCGTGGAGAGAAGCGGGATTGCGGCGAGCCCGCCGATGAAATGCCGGCGGGAAACCATGCGGGGTTGTCGGGAGTCCACGAGAGCCACGGTAACGTTTCGCGCGGCGATGCAAAGCCCCGGCGGTTCGGATCGTGTGAGCCGCGATGAGCGAGGCGACGAAGGCGCGCATCGCCGCGTCGCGCGATTTCCGTGCTCGCCACGGTCGCGCGCGGCTCCAGCGTGGGCGGGATGACGCCCGCGCGCGATGACAAGACACGGATGGTGATGATGGTGGCGGCGGTCCTGTGGATCTCCGCCTTCGCGTTGCTCTTCGTGGCGTTCCGGCTGCGGATGAAACCGCTCATGCTCGTGGGATTCCTCGATGGCATGCTCGCGCTTTTCATCACCACGCTCGCCGTCAACAGCGCCCGGCGAAACCGCCTCGATCGCTGAGCGCGGGGACGCGCGCGCGATCACCAGCCTCCGACGTCGGCTGCCACGGCCCGCGTTTGCTCCCGCGCGCTTTGAGGTGGCGGAATGTGTGGGGCCGCGCACGCTTTCCGGCCGGCATGCACACGAATCCCGCTGAGTTTTTCGATACGGTCGAGGAGGCGATCCAGGAGATCGCGGCTGGCCGCGTGATCATCGTGACCGACGACGAGGGCCGCGAAAACGAGGGAGATCTCATCATGGCCGCGACGAAGGCCACGCCCGAGACGATCAACATGATGATTCGTTATGGCAGCGGGATCGTTTGCGTGCCGACGACGGAGTTCGAGCTGCGGCGCCTCGGCCTCGGTCCGATGGTGCAGCAGAATCGCGAGTCCCACCGCACCGATTTCACCGTCAGCGTCGACGCGGCCAAGGGCATCACGACCGGCATCAGCGCCTTCGATCGCGCGGTGACCATCCGCATCCTCGCCGATCCGGAGGCGCATCCGGATCAACTCGTGCAACCGGGCCACGTCTTCCCGCTGCGCGCCCGTCCGGGCGGGGTGCTCGAGCGGGCCGGCCACACCGAGGCGGCGGTCGATCTGGCGCTCCTCGCCGGCGAGCGCCCGAGCGGGGTGTTGTGCGAAGTGCTCAACGACGACGGCACGGTCGCGCGGGTGCCGCAGCTCGTGGAGTTCAAGAAGCGTTTCAACCTCAAGATGATCTCGATCGCGCAGTTGATCGAGTACCGGCACCACCGCGAGCAGCTCGTCGAGCGCGTTTTCACCCGGCCGTTTTCCAGCGAGTTCGGCGAGTTCGATCTGCACGTTTTCAAGAACCGCCTCGACGGGCGCCAGCACCTCGCGCTGACCAAGGGCGCGCTCTCCGGCGAGCCCACGCTCGTGCGCGTGCACAGCTCCAATGTGCTGAGCGACGTCTTCCAGGCGACCGGGATCGAGAGCCAGCACTCGCTCACCTGCGCGCTCAAGCGCGTGAGCAGCGAAGGCAACGGCGTGATCCTCTACATGGAGTCCTCCGCGGCGATGCGGGAATCCCAGTGGCGAAACAAGCCCGGCGACGGCGGCGGCCCGATGGAGTTTCGCGACTACGGGATCGGCGCGCAGATCCTCGTCGCGCTCGGCCTGAAAAAGATCCGCCTGCTCTCCGGCACCACGCGCCGCGTCGTCGCCCTCGACGGCTACGGCCTGGAGATCGTCGAGCAGGTCGCGCTCTGATTCGGACGGTGGCGGGCGCCCGTGCGGCGACCATCTGACGCCAGCCTCCTGACGTCGGCTGCCACAGGAATCAGGAGACAGGTGTCAGGAGTCAGGTGTCAGATCCGATCCCTCTGACTCCTGCCTCCTGACTCCTGAATGTAGCCGCCGACGTCGGCGGCTGGCTGGGAAAAGAAGTTGTGCCGCCTTCCCGCGACCTTCAGCGTCCCGGGTTCATTCGTTTTTGTCCGATGAGTTTTTCTCCGCCAACACCCGCCTCGATCGATGGATCCGCCCTTCGGATCGGCATCGTGGCCGCGCGTTACAATCCGGAGCTGGTCGATGCGCTGGTGGAGCAGGCGCGCGGCTATCTCCTCGCGGCGCGGGTGAAGGCGGAGTCGCTCGAACTCTGGCGCGTGCCGGGCTCGAACGAGTTGCCCGTGGCCGTGCAGGGCATGATCGAGCGGGGCGGTTTTCATGCCGTCGTCGCGCTCGGCGTGATCGTGCGCGGCGGCACGATTCACTACGAGGTGATTTCCTATTCGACGGCGGACGCGCTCCATGCCGTCTCGCTCGCGACCGGGGCGCCGGTGATCAACGGAATCGTCGTGGCGGAAAACGAGGAACAGGCGCGCGAGCGTTGTCTCGGCGCGGTGAACCGGGGGGCCGAGTTCGCGTGGGCGGCGCTGGAGATGGCGGCACTGCGCCGCGAGCGGTTTCCGAAGAGGCATCCATGAAAATTTCCAAGCTTTCCCAGCGTCGCGAGAGCCGCGTGGCCGCGATGCAATTTCTCTACACGTGGTCCATCAACCCGTCGGCGGAACTCGAGCGCGATCTCGCCGAATTCTTCACCGGCAAGGAAAAGAGCCGCGACCAGTACGCGTTTGGCGAACAGCTCATCCTCGGCACGATCGAGCGCGTGGCCGAGGTGGACGAGAAGATCCGCTCGCTCGCGGAGAACTGGGATTTCGAGCGCATCGCCAAGATCGACCTCGCGATCCTGCGCCTCGCCGTCTTCGAGATGTTGTTTCGCAAGGACATCCCGCCGGTGGTCTCGATCAACGAGGCGATCGACCTGAGCAAGACCTTCTCCAACGCCGACGCGAAGCGCTTCATCAACGGCATCCTCGACCGCCTGAAGGAACAGCTCGACCGGCCCTCGCGCACGGCGTCGGCGGAGTGACGGTCGCCGCAGACGTGCCCGGCCCATCGCGCCCACACGCGAAACCTTCGCCGTGAACCTCCTGCTCTTCGACATCGACGGCACGCTCACCGCGACGAATCGCGACGACGACCGGCTGTTTCTCGAATCGGTGTCCGAAGTCGCCGGCAGGGAGATCGAGGCGGAGGGCTGGGATCAGTTTCCCGACGTCACGGACATGGCGATCGCGCGCGAGTTGCTCGCCCGCGCCGCCGGCCGCCCCGCGAAGGACCGCGAGATCCTCGCCGTGCGCGAGGTGTTCATCCGGAAATGGGTGAAGGCGGTTGAAACGCGCGAGGTGACGATCGAGCCCATCCCCGGCGCGCGCGAGCTTCTGGCCGAGGCGCGCGCGCGTCGCGATGGCGTCGTCGCGATCGTCACGGGCGGCTGGTCGCCCACCGCCATCCTCAAGCTGCAACAGGCCGGCTTCGACGTGGACGGCCTCGTCATCGTCACCTCCGACGACGACGACACGCGCCGCGGCATCGTCAGCTCCGCGATCATCTTCGCCGCCGCCAACCGCGGCACGCCGGGTTTCTCGACCGTCACGCTCGTGGGCGACGGCGTGTGGGATCTGCGCGCCGCCCGCGCATGCGGCGCGGGATTCCTGGGCGTCGCCGCGGACCCGGACCACGCCGCGCGCCTGCTCGCCGAAGG
>CAZFCY010000222.1:4693-7000 GCA_964517665.1 uncultured Opitutaceae bacterium
CGCGTCCCTGCGCGCGTCTCGGCGAGACCACCTTCGCCTGCGGCGCTGAGCACTCTTGCCAACGGTGTTGCCAAGAGTGAAGAATGTCGGCGATGAAAGTTGCAGGGCTGTTCGCGGGGATCGGCGGTATTGAACTCGGGCTGCACCGGGCCGGCCATGAAACGGCGGTCATGTGTGAAATCGATCCTGCTGCTTGTGCGGTGTTGGAGCAGCGGTTTCCGGGCGTTCCGTTGCATCGCGACGTTCGCACGTTGAAGAAACTTCCGGCCGACACAGAACTTTTGGCGGGAGGTTTTCCCTGCCAGGATCTTTCCCAAGCGGGTCAGACCCGAGGTATTTCCGGCAAGAATTCTGGACTGGTGAACGAGGTTTTCCGACTTCTGCGTGCTCACGATATTCCGCATGTGTTGCTCGAGAATGTCTCGTTCATGCTGGCGCTCGATCGTGGTCGCGCCATGCGCTACGTGACGGAAGAATTGGAGCGCCTCGGTTACCGTTGGGCGTATCGCGTGCTCGATAGTCGCGCGTTCGGACTGCCGCAGCGGCGCCAGCGATTGTTCATCGTCGCATCGCGGCTCTTCGAACCGTTGGAGTTGCTCATGACGGCCGACTCGGAATCGCAGGAGTCGATCGACTGGCGCGGCAAGGCGTGTGGTTTCTATTGGACCGAAGGCGTGCGCGGTCTCGGATGGGCCGTCGATGCCCTCCCCACACTGAAAGGTGGCTCGACCGTCGGGATCGCGTCTCCGCCGGCTATCTGGATGCCGGACGGACGGATCGTGACGCCGGACATTCGCGATGCCGAGCGCATGCAGGGATTCGATGCCGGTTGGACGGAACCCTCCGAGCGGATCGTGCGAAAAGGCTTCCGATGGAAGCTCGTGGGCAACGCCGTGTCGGTTCCGGCAGTCGAATGGGTGGGCAGTCGGTTGATCGACGGACCAAAGCCGGTGGACATTCGGGTGCAGACATTCGATGCGTCGAAGAAATGGCCCAACGCCGCGTTTGGCGGGCCTCGGCAACGACCACTTGGAGTAGAAGTCTCGATGTGGCCGGTTGCCAGATCGCGGCCGACACTCACGCGGTTTCTTCAGTTCGAACCCAAGTTGCTCTCGTTCAAAGCGACCAAGGGATTCATTTCCCGGTTGCGCTCCGGGAATCTGCAATTTCCGGAGGAATTTCTGACGGCGCTGGACCGTCATGCTGAATCGATGCGTAATCAACTGGAGCTCGCATCGGTGGCATGAGCATGTTTGGCGAAGAGATCATTGTGCGGTCGATCACCGCCTCGCGCATCGCGGACAAGTTCGGCAACTTCTGGCAGTATCACTCGCGCAGCGACCGTCACAGCAAACTCGCTTGTTGGGCAGTAATGTTCGATCTGTTGCGCACAAGCTCGCTGTTACAGACACATGTTGCGGCCGGGAAAGTCGGATTCGGGATCAACCATGAACTGCGCGATTTCAGGCAGGACCGGAAAAAGAATCTCGATCTCGTGTTGTGCTCCCCGGAATCGTCTTCGGAAAAAGGAATATCATTCGCCGACTACGGTCGCGTAATTGGGATCGTATTGAGCGAAGCCGAGGAGACGGAGCTCGCCGCGATGCCGATCGTTTGCAAAGCCCGAGTTTCCAACGTCTTCGTCGCGGTCGAGGCAAAGGCCTGTATGACGGAACATGTCAAGGCGCAGCCACGGTTGCACGACGAACTCGCTTCTTCGCATACGACGATCCACGGCGATACGAACGGGGCGATCGCCGCGGCATTCGTCATGATCAACTGCGCCGACAGCTTTGTGAGTCCCGATCGCAATCGTCAGAAAGTGCGCGGCGGAAAGTTCATTGTGAATCGACACAGACAACCGAGTGCGGCGACCGCGATCTTGAACAAGGTCATGAAACTGCCGCGCCGAAGCGACGAACGTGATCTTGGTTTCGACGCCATGGGCATCGCAATGGTGCGTTGTTGCAACGATGGATCCCCAGTGGTTGTCGATGCCGAGGCCAACGCCCAAGTGCCCGATATTGTCACGTATGCGGCGTTCATCGATCGACTTGCGCATCTCTACTCGACAAGGTTCAAATCCTGAGCCGCAAAGCGCCGGTCGAGGGGTTGATCCCTTGTCGGCGGTCGCGCGAAGCGCGTTGATGCGCCGCGTGCGTCCACAACACACCGCGCCCGAAAGAGTGGTGCGTTCCGGTCTCCATCGTCTCGGGCTTCGATTCACTGTAAACGGCGCGCGCAATCGGAGTCTGCCCGGCCGGCCGGATATCGTGCTTCCACGATGGAAGACGGTAGTCTTCGTCC
>CAZFCY010000223.1:0-6998 GCA_964517665.1 uncultured Opitutaceae bacterium
GCTATTGGGACGGCCAGATCATCAAAGGCCCCGATGGCAGATACCACATGTTCGCCAGCCGCTGGGACGAATCGAAAGGCCACAAAGGCTGGTCCGATTCCGTCGCCGTGCACGCGGTCAGCGACAATCTTTTCGGACCCTATATCGACAAAGGGCTTTGCTGGCCGGACGACGAAGGCGGGAAGGGGCACAATGTCACCGCCCTCGTGTTGCCGGACGGCCGCTATGCGATCGTCATCAGCGAGACGCGTCCCGGCACGGTTTACGTTTCCGAATCCCTCGACGGGCCGTGGGAAAAGCTCGGCACGATCGTCACCGAGGGCGAAACGCGCCAGCGCGCCTCGAACTACAGTGTCATGGCGCGGCCCGACGGCGATTTCATGATCGTGCCGCGCGCCGGCCAGATTCTCCTCAGCAAAAGCGGCATCCTCGGCCCCTATCGGGCGCAGGGCCCGAGCGTCTATCCCGGCATCGCCGGCCTCGAGCAGCGCGACCTGGAGGATCCCGTGGTGTGGTTCAGCGGCGGCCTCTACCATATCGTCGTCAACAGTTGGAGCCAGCGAAAGGCCTACCACCTCACTTCACAGGACGGCATCACCGGCTGGACGCTGCGCGGTCTCGCGTATGATCCGACGCACGATTTCGTGCGTTATACCGACGGCACGGTGAACCGCTGGGACAAGCTCGAGCGGCCAGGCGTCGTCCTGGAAAACGGCCATGTCGTCGCCGTCACGCTCGCCGTGCTCGATGTCCCGAAGGACGAGGAAAAGGGCGGCGACAACCACGGCAACAAAGTGATCGTCATTCCCTTCGACGGCGCCGCGCTCGACCGCGATTTGCGGAAAACCTCCGCGCCCGCGGCGACCTCCGCCGATCCGATCCGCGTGCTGATCACCGACGGTTTCAGCAACCACGACTGGCGGCTCACCACCGCGCTGATCCGCGGCATCCTCGAGCCGACGGGTCTGTTCGAGGTGTCCGTATCCACCGCGCCGCCGACCAGCGACGCGCCGGGGTGGGACGCGTGGCGACCCGACTTCGCGGCCTACGATGTCGTCATCCAGCACTGCAACGACATCAACGGCGGCCCGGCGTGGCCGCGCGAGGTGCAGGCCGCGTTCGAGGATTTCGTCGCGAACGGAGGCGGCGTCTACGTCTGGCACTCGGGTAACAACGCGTTTGTCGACTGGCCCGCCTACAACGAGATGATCGGCCTCGGCTGGCGCAAGCGGGACTTCGGCTGGGCCATCGCGGTCGACGAACACGAGCAACTGCTGCGCATCCCTGCCGGCGAGGGCCGCGACACCGGCCATGGCGCCCGGATCGACACGGTCGTCAGGCGCTTGGGCGAACATCCGATCCACGCCGGCCTGCCGCGCCGCTGGAAGACTCCGGACATCGAAGTGTACTACTTCGCGCGCGGTCCGGCGAAGAACCTCGAAGTGCTGTCCTACGGCGCCGATCCGCGCACGCTGATGAACTGGCCGCTCGAATGGACCGTCACGTACGGCCAGGGCCGCGTCTACACCTCGACGTTTGGCCACGTCTGGGCGGGCGATACGCAGCCGGAGCGCATGCGTTGCGCGGGCCTGCAGACCGTCGTCGTGCGCGCGCTGCAATGGCTGGCCCGCCGCGAGATCACCTGGCCCGTGCCGCCCGATTTTCCCACCGCCGAGGCCGCATCGGTTCGCGGCCCGCTCCCGCTTCCGCCCGCCGCCCACCCGCCGCCATGATGATCCGAAACCGTCCGTGCCTCGTCCTGTTTCTCCTCGCGCTTGTCGCGACCTCCTCCCACGCGCAGCGGGAGACGCTCGACTTCAACCCGGGCTGGCGCCTGTTCGTCGGCGATCCCGCGGGCGCGAACGAGCCGGCTTTTGACGACAGCGCGTGGACCATGGTCACGCTCCCGCGGGCGTGGAACGAGGACGATGCCTTCCGCCTCGCCATCGACCAGCATCGCACCGGCATCGCGTGGTATCGCAAGACGTTCACGCTGCCCCCGGCGGCTGGCGACCGGAAGGTGTTCATCGAATTCGAGGGCGTGCGCCAGGCGGCGGAACTCTGGCTGAACGGACGTTATCTCGGCGCCCACGAGAACGGGGTGATGGCGTTCGGCTTCGACATCACGGGATACCTGAACCCCGCGCCCGAACGCAACGTGCTCGCCGTGCGCACGGACAATGCGTGGGACTACCGCGAGCGGCTCTCCGGCGCGCGCTTCCAGTGGGCGGACCGCAACTTCAACGTCAATCACGGCGGCATTCCCAAGAATGTCAGACTCCACATCACGGATACGCTGCACCAGACGCTGCCGCTGTATTCGCACCTCGGCACGACGGGTGTCTACATCTACGCGACCGACTTCGACATCGCCGGCCGGAGCGCGACGATCCACGCCGAGTCGGAGGTCCGCTACGAACCCCGCCAGGATCGGGCTTTCGAGTACGAGGTCACGATCGAGGACATGGACGGTCGCGTGGTGCGGCAGTTTTCCGGCGGCACGTTCGTCGTGCCGGGGCGCGGACGCGTCATCGCGCGGGCCTCCGCGCGGGTGGGGGACCTGAACTTCTGGAGTTGGGGCCATGGCTACCTCTACACCGTGACCACCGCGCTGAAGGTCGACGGGAAGATCGTGGACGAGGTCCGCACGCGCACCGGCTTCAGGAAGACAGAATTCGCCGATGGCGTGGTCCGGCTCAACGACCGGGTGATCCAGATCAAGGGCTATGCCCAGCGCACTTCGAACGAATGGCCCGCCGTTGGGTTGTCCGTGCCGCCGTGGCTGAGCGATTTCAGCAACGCGCTCATGGTGCGGAGCGGCGCGAACACCGTGCGCTGGATGCACGTCACGCCCTGGAAGCAGGACGTCGAGTCGTGCGACCGGGTCGGGCTCATGCAGCTCATGCCGGCGGGCGATTCCGAGCACGACGCGCAGGGCCGCACCTGGGCCGCGCGCGTGGAGCTGATGCGCGACGCCATCATCTACCACCGCAACAGTCCCAGCGTCGTCTTCTACGAGGGCGGCAACAAGGGCATCGACGAGGAGCACATGCGCGAACTGATCCGGCTGCGCGACCAGTATGATCCGCACGGCGGACGCGCCATGGGCGCGCGCGAGATGCTCGGCAGCGCGGCGGCCGAGTGGGGCGGCGAGATGCTCTACATCAACAAGAGCGCGGGCAAGCCGCTCTTCGCCACGGAATACTCGCGCGACGAGGGACTGCGCAAGTACTGGGACGAGTTCTCGCCGCCGTATCACAAGGATGGCGACGGCCCGCCCCATCGCGGCCAGCCCGCGCCCACCTACAACCGCAACCAGGACTCGCATGCGATCGAGAACGTCGTGCGCTGGTTCGACTACTGGCGCGAGCGGCCGGGCACCGGCCGGCGCGTGAGTTCCGGCGGGCTCAACATCATCTTCTCCGACACCAACACGCACTACCGCGGCGCCGAGAACTACCGTCGCAGCGGCGAGGTCGACGCGATGCGCATCCCCAAGGACGGCTTCTTCGCGCACCAGGTGATGTGGGACGGCTGGGTCGACGCGGAAAAGCCGCGCGCGCACATCCTGGGGCACTGGAACTATGCGCCCGGGGTGACGAAGGACGTGTATGTCGTATCCAGCGCCGACGCGGTGGAGCTGTTCCTCGACGATCGTTCGCTCGGCCGCGGCGAGCAGAGCCACCGGTTCCTCTTCACGTTTCGCGACGTCGCCTGGCAACCGGGGAGGATCACCGCCGTCGGCTACGATGCGACGGGCGTCCGGGTTTGCGAAGCCGCGCATGAGACCGTCGGCGAGCCGGCGGCGTTGAAGCTCACGCTGCATACCGCGCCCACCGGTCTGCGCGCCGATGGAGCCGACCTGGCCCTCGTGCAGGTCGAGGTCGTCGACGCCCAGGGGCGCCGCTGCCCGACAGCGCTGAACCGGGTCGACTTCGCATTGACCGGCCCGGCCGAGTGGCGTGGCGGCATCGCGCAGGGACCGGATAACTTCATCCTCTCGCGTTCGCTGCCGGTCGAGTGCGGGGTGAACCGCGTGCTCGTGCGCTCGCGACCGGAGGCCGGGCGCATCGTCGTGACGGCGAGTTCCGCGGGCCTTGCGCCGGCGCAGGTCGAGATCGAGACGGTGCCGGTGGAGGTGACTGATGGCTGGTCGCGCGCGCTCCCGGCCGACGGCCTCGCGGGACGCCTCGACCGGGGGCCGACGCCCGCAGGTCCATCCGTCTCGCCCTCGCGTATCGCCGTGCCGGTGGCCCGGGTGGCCGCCACGGACGGCGGCGATCCCGCTCTGTCGATCGACGACAACGAGGAGACGCTGTGGACCGGCCGCCAGCCGATCACGTTCGAACTCGCCCGCCCCGCCCGGCTGCACGAGGTGACGGCGCGTTTCGCGGGATTCCGCGCGCGCAGCTACCCGATCCGCATCGCGGTGGACGGACGGGAGGTCTTTCGGGGCGCGACGCCGCGCAGCCTCGGTTACGTCACGCTTCCCCTCGAACCCGTCGAGGGGCGCTCGGTGACGATCGCGATTCTCGGCGGCAGCGAGGCGCGCGACGCCTTCGGCGGTATTCGCGAAGTGGAGGATCAGGGCAACGCAACCACCGGCGAGGAGCATATCGAGGGGCGCGCGCTCGGTATTTTCGAGATCGAATTCTACGAGCCAGTCCCGGCGCCGGGACGCTGATGTCATGATTCGCATCATTCCATCGGCCCGGCCACGGCATCAGGCACAGCGAACAAACGAGACATGAAACACACCTTCACCTTCACCATCGCCGCCCTCGCGGCTGCGGTCGTTTCCACGGCCTCCGCCGCCTCGCAAATCCGCCAGGGCGCTCCGGTCGAATCCGCGCCCTTGCCGGCGCTTCCGCCGCTCGAGCCGCTGTTCGATCATCCGGTCCGCGACACGTCGATCTGCACGGGCCACGACGGCGCCTACTACCTGACGGGCACCACGGGCTGGCCCGACATGTGGGCCGTCACGGGCGACATCCAGGTGTGGCGTTCGGAGGATTTGAAGTCGTGGACTCCGGTCGTGCGCCAGCCGCGCGCCCGCTCGGTGGTCTGGAACGTCGATCGCGAGGGCACGTGGGAGAAGCGCATCCCGCTGCGCGACGGCGTGCCGTTCCGCCCCCTTTGGGCGCCGGAGATCGCCTATATCAAGGATACCTATTGGATTTGTTACTCGATCCCGCTCGGCGTGGGTGGTGGTATACTAAAAAGCACGACGGGCAGACCCGAAGGTCCCTACGAACAGGTCTTCAAGGACGGGCCTGTCGTGAACGCCATCGACCTCGCGCTCTTCGAGGACGACGACGGCAGGGTTTATCTGATCTGGGGCGCGGGCAACATCCGCGAACTCAACGACGAGTTGAACGGCTTCGTGGGCGAGGGCTGGAAATTGAAGCCCGCCGATGCCGACCGCATCGGCTTCGAGGGCACGTTCGTTTTCAAGGCACACGGGAAATATTATATCACCGGCGCGGAGTTCGTCGCGAATCCCGATGGCGGCGCCGGCGAGGACTACCACTGCTACGCCGCGGCCGGCGACAGCCTGCGCGGGCCGTTCGGCGACAAGTTCCTCGCGATCCCGCACGCGGGCCACAATTCCTTCTTTCGCGACCGTGACGGGAACTGGTGGGCGACGTTCTTCGGCAACGACCGCCGCGCCCCGTTTCGCGAGCGTCCGGCGATCCTGCGCGTCGAGTTTGCGGCCGACGGCCGGTTTGCGTTTGCCGACGACTGACAGCCGCATTTCAGCATGGTTCGACTCGTCTGTTTCCACATCCACGGCATGGCCACGATTTCGCGGCGTGGCACGAGGCGCTATATCATTTTTCCCGGCTGCTGTTTCGCTGAATAACACGCCGCGCCCGAACCCGGATATCATTTACGCAATCATGGCTCACATCACGATCATTGGACCCGGAGCCGTCGGGTCCACGATGGCCGCGTGGCTGTCGCAGGGCGGCCTGCACCGGATCCAGGTGTGCGCGCGCCGGCCGATGCGCGACATCGTCGTGGAGACGCTTGATGGCGCGATCCGCGCCACGCCCGAGGTGGTGACCGATCCCGCCAAGGCGGAGCCGGCCGAGTGGGTGCTCGTCGCCACGAAAACCTACGACGCCGAGGCGACCGCGCGCTGGCTGGCCGTGTTGGACACCGGGCACACCCGTGTGGCGATCCTGCAGAACGGCGTCGAGCATGTCGCGCGGTTCGAGCGTTGGGTGGATCGCGAGCGCCTCCTGCCGGTCGTGGTCGAGTGTCCCGCCGAGCGGAGTGAACCCGGCCGCGTCCGGCAGCGGGGACCGGCGTGGTTGGTCGTGCCGGAGGGCGCGGCGGGCCATGATTTCGCGGCCCTGTTCGAGCGCACGCCGATCGCGGTGCGCACGACTCCCGACTTCACCACCGCCGCCTGGCGGAAGCTTTGCCTCAATGCCCCCGGCGCGCTCAATGCCATCGCGCTGCGGCCCGTCGGCATGGTCCATGACGAGTCCGTGGCCGAGGTCATGCGCGGCATCGTGCGCGAGGTCATCGCCGTGGGTCGCGCGGAGGGAGCCGGCCTCGAGGATGCGATCGCCGAGGAGATCATCGCGTTGTGCCGCCGCGCGCCGCGTGAGGCCGTCAACTCGATCCAGGCCGACCGCGCCGCCGGGCGCCGGATGGAGATCGACGCGCGCAACGGCGTGATCGCGCGCCTTGGCCGCCGGCACGGCATACCCACCCCATACAACGACATGGCCGTCGCGCTCCTGCGCGCCGTCGAGGCTCCCGCATGAACGGATCGCCTCCATTTTTTCCGATGACGACGCTGCACGCACCGTCCCACGCATCCGGCGTCGCCTGGGTTTCCGACCAGGGCGACGGCGCCTACCGCAACCCGGTGCTCTTCGCCGACTACTCCGATCCCGACGCGATCCGGGTCGGCGAGGACTACTACCTGGTGGCCTCGAGTTTCCAGTGCGCCCCGGGGCTGCCGCTCCTGCATTCGCGCGACC
>CAZFCY010000224.1:0-6894 GCA_964517665.1 uncultured Opitutaceae bacterium
TGCTTCGCATCGAGCATCCGAAGTTCAAATGCCATCGCCGGCTTGCGCGGCGCGCTCCGCGCTTTCTTTCGGCAGGAGGAGCGCGGGCGCGCGAGGAGGCGATGCCTCAGGCCTCGCCGCGCACTGCCGCCTCAATCCTGGCGACGTCGATCTTCTGCATCTGCATCATCGCGTCGAACGCGCGCTTCGCAGTCTCGCCGCCCCGGGCCATCGCCTCGATCAGGACGCGCGGGGTGATCTGCCACGACAGGCCCCATTTGTCTCTGCACCAGCCGCACGCGCTCTCCCCGCCGCCGTTGCCGATGATCGCATTCCAATAACGGTCGGTCTCCGCCTGATCGTCGGTGGCGATTTGGAAGGAGAACGCCTCGCTGTGCTTGAACGCGTCCCCGCCGTTGAGGCCAAGGCACGGCACGCCGCACACCGTGAACTCGACCGTCAGGACGTCGCCCTCCTTGCCGCCTGGAAAGTCGGATGGCGCCCGGCGCACCGCGCCGACTTCGCTGTCGGGAAAGGTTTGGGCGTAAAAGCGGGCGGCCGCTTCCGCGTCATGGTCGTACCACAGGCAGATGGTGTTCTTGTTCATGGTTGTTCTCCTCTTTGCGGTTTCAGATCTGCTCCGCTGTCATCGGAGCCTGGGAATGTTTGCGCAGCACGACGTGGGTGGCGTTCGGCGTCGTCACGTGTTCCGCGCGTCGGCAACCGAGTTTCAGCGCGTCGACCAGGCCTTCCCGCAGGTATTGCTGGATCGTTGCGACGCCTCCGCCGCCGAATCCATCGAGCGAGCCGCCGAAGCAGTGAATGCGCAGGCGGCCGGTGGAAACGTTTGCCTGGGTATTCATGGGACGCGAGAGGCGGTGGTTGTGGAAATGCTCATGCCTGCTTTCAACCTTCGACGAATGATGGCACGCATTTCGGACACACCGCGATCGATGTGTCGTGAAGCCGCCGCGACGTTGTCATCGCGGCGGCTTCACCTTGTGAGGCGCAACCGGAGGGTGTCTATAAAACGATATGGACCGTGGCCGGCCGGGCGTCCGCTATTGCCGCCAGGTCAGGGCCACGTTGTGGCCGTGCCGCCTCGCCAGGGCGCATGGGCGCCGGGTGTTCATCGGGGAAAAGCGGCGCGCTCAGTGGCCCGGCCCGATTCGTGTTCGTCGCTTCGATGAACACGCCCACACGCGCGCCTGCGGAGCAGCAGAGAGGGGCGCGTTCGAGCGCCGGCGCGCGACCTTGCGGTCACCAGACGTTGTCGCCGAATCTCCAGCCGCGCCGTGCCGGCTCGCGAACGAGGTGTGCGAGATCGCGGTGGTTCGTGACGCGCATGCCTGCCGCGTCCCACTCGATGTCGCGGTTCGCGCGCTGGGCGATGACGCCGACCAGCGCGGTTTCGGTGAACGGCGTGGCGTAGTCGAAGTTCGATCCGGGCGCGGGGCCTTCGCCCTTGATCGCGCGAATCCATTCCTGGAACGGCCCGTCCTTCACGCGGGGGATCGTTTTCTCCGGCCGGTTTTGTCGGAACTCCGTCCACGCCGCGTCCGGCAGGAGCTGCGGGCTGTCCGGCCGTCCGCCGGTCATCAGGGTCAGCTTGCTGCCAACCATGAGCATGCCCGAAGCGGGAAACGGCTTCGTCCGGTCCCAGTTCAGCGGGATCGGCGGGCGCTGGCCCCCGTCGTACCAGTGCAGCGTCACCGGCGGTTGATCGCCGCGCGCGGGAAACTCGAACTTCAGGTGCGACGACCGGTGGCTGAAGCCGTCCGCGATCGGCTCGAGGTTGACGACGGACACGCGGGTCGGCGCCGTCAGCCCGAGCGCCCAGTACGGGGCGTCGAGCGTGTGGCAGGCCCAATCGCCGAGGATGCTCGTTCCGAAATCCCACCAGCCGCGCCAGAGCGCCGGCGCATATTCGTCCGTGTAGGGCCGGTGTTTCGCCGGGCCGAGCCAGAGATCCCAGTCCAGCGCGGGCCGCACGGGAATCCTCTCGGGAGGAAACTGCGGCGGGATCCGGAAATAACGCCCCCTGGCGAAGCCCGGCCCGTTCAGCCAGGCGTGCACCTCCCGCACTTCGCCAAGGACGCCGGCCTCGTGCCACTCCTTGACCAGCCGGATGCCCTCGGTCGTGTGCCCCTGGTTGCCCATCTGCGTCACGACGCCGAACCGGCGCGCCGCGCGCTGGAGCGTGCGCGCCTCCCAGACGTTGTGGGTGAGCGGCTTCTGGACATAGACGGCCTTGCCAAATTCCATCGCCAGATAGGCGGGGGCGAAGTGGGTGTGATCGGGTGTCGAGACGACGACGGCGTCGATGTCGCGGTGCATCTTTTCCAGCATGCGCCGGAAATCCTTGAATCGCGGCACGTCTGGAAACCGGGCGTAGTTCTCGGCCGCGCAGTCATCGTCGACGTCGCAAAACGCGACATAGTTCTCGCCCATGCACCCCGCCAGCGCGGCGCCGCCGATGCCGCCGACACCGACGAACGCGAGATTCAGCCTGCGGCTGGGCGGCGGACCGGCCTGGCCGATGGCGAAACGGGGGAGCGCCAGGAGCGAGGCGGCGGCGGCGGTGCTTTTGATAAACGCGCGGCGGGAAAACGGAGGGGGAACTTGCATGATCGGAAAGTTTTGGGATGGACGGATGAATGACGGCGCAGATTCAGCGAGATTTCAACTCGTGTTCGAGGCAATGCGCGCATTGCCGGACCCGGCTGCGTTCCGGCCCGGGCTGGCCTCGCATGCGATGACGATCGAGCCGCCGTCACGCGCGGAGAACACGCGCGGCTGAGTTTGCGATAGCCTAAGGCGGGCGCGGATGTATTCAGTTTCACCCGATGAGTGAGGTCGTCATTGTCGGCGCCGGTCTGGCGGGCCTGTCTTGCGCGTTGCGGCTGCAGGAGGCCGGCGTCGATTTCATGATCATCGAGGCTTCGGACCAGGTCGGCGGGCGCGTGCGGACGGATGTCAGCGGCGGCTTCAGGCTCGATCGGGGATTCCAGGTTTTCCTTTCGAGCTACCCCGAGGCGCGGCGGGTGCTCGATTATTCCGCGCTCGACCTTCGCTACTTCGAGCCCGGGTGCATGATCGCGCGAGAGGGACGCCTGCACGCGTTTGTCGATCCGTGGCGGAGGCCCTCCGCGCTGCTCCAGGGCATCTTCGGGCCGTTCGGTTCGTTCGCGGACAAGCTTCGTGTCGCGCGGCTCCGCCGGCGCGTGACGCGGCCGTCGATCGAGTCGCTCCTCGCCCAGCCGGAGATGACGACGGCGCGCGCGCTCGACGCGCAGGGTTTCGGCGAGGACATCATCGAGGGCTTCTTCCGGCCGTTCTTCGGCGGCATTTTCCTCGAGGCCGAACTCGGCACCTCGAGCCGGAAGTTCGGCTGGATGTTTCGCATGTTCTCGCGCGGTCGCGCGGCCGTGCCGGCGCTCGGCATGGGGGAAATTCCGAAGCAGCTCGCCAGCCGTCTTCCCGCCGAGCGCCTCGTTCTCAACACGCGCGCCAGGGCGGTCAGCGAAGGCCGGGTCAGCCTCGAGGATGGGCGCGACCTGCTTTGCGGGCAGACTGTCGTGGCGACGGATTCGGGCACGGCGATCCGGCTGATCGAGGGCCTGCCGGCCGTGCGGTTTCGATCGACCACGAATCTCCAATACAGCCTCGGCGAGGCTCCGTTGAAGGGCGCGTGGCTCGTGCTCAACGGCGAGGGCCAGGGAGTCCTCAACAACCTCGTGTTCATGTCCGAGGTTTCCGGCGACTACGCGCCGAAGGGCCGCGCGCTCGCGAGCGTCACGGTGATCGGCTGTCCCGAGATGGACGACCAGGCGCTCGACGACCTCGTGCGCCAGCAACTCGTCGGCTGGTTCGGCATGATCGTCGGCGAATGGCGGCTCGAGCGCGTCTATCGTCTTCCCGAGGCGCTGCCGGATCAACCGGCCGGAACGTTGAACGAGGTCCGGCGCGGCGCGCGCCTTCAGGACTGGCTCGTGGTCGCGGGAGACTGGCGCAACATCGCCTCGATCAACGGCGCGATGGAATCCGGCCGCCTCGCCGCCGAAGCCGTGCTGGAAAAAGTGCTGCAGTAGCGCGGCGTGGCGGGCGGGCGTTTTTCTCTTCGCCGCGACGGCGCGAAGACGCGACGGGCGTCAGAGGATCGAAGGGGCCCGGCCGTCCTTCCGCACTTTGCGCCTTCGTGGTGACCGGGCCGGTCATTGACGGCGTTTCCTCGGAACGACATCAGTGCTCCGCATGGCAACCGCGTTTCCCAATATCACCGCGACCATCGGCGGCACCCCGCTTGTCAAACTGAACCGCGTCGCCGCCGGGCTCGCGGCCGATGTCTTCGTGAAGTGCGAGTTCTTCAATCCGTTCGCGAGCGTGAAGGACCGCATCGGCCTGGCCATGATCGAGGCGGGCGAGCGCGACGGGCGGGTGAAGCCGAACAGCGTGATCGTGGAGCCGACCTCGGGAAACACCGGCATCGCGCTCGCCTTCGTCTGCGCCGCCAAGGGTTACAAGCTCGTTCTCACCATGCCCGAGTCGATGTCGACCGAGCGCCGCGTGCTTCTCCGCATGCTCGGCGCCGACATCGTCCTCACGCCGGCAGCCGGGGGCATGCCGGGCGCGATCCGCCGCGCCCACGAGATTCTCGCCGAGCAGGGCGATCATGGGTTCATGCCGCAGCAGTTTGAAAACCCGGCCAACCCCGAGATCCATCGCCGCGCCACGGCCGAGGAGATCTGGTCCGGCGCCGGTGGAAACATCGATGTCTTCGTCGCCGGCGTCGGCACGGGCGGGACGATCACGGGCGTGTCCGAAGTGATCAAGAAACGCCGCAAGCTCCACACCGTCGCGGTCGAGCCGGCGACCAGCGCCGTCCTCTCCGGCGGCAGGCCCGGCCCGCACACGATCCAGGGCATCGGCGCGGGGTTCATTCCGAAGAACTGCAACACCGCGATCATCGACGAAGTCGTCACGGTCACGGACGAAGACGCTTTCGAGACCGCGCGCAGGGTGTCCCTGCGGGAGGGAATCCTCGGCGGCATCTCGACCGGCGCCAACATCTGGGCCGCGCTCCAGATCGCGAAACGCCCCGAGATGGCGGGCAAGACAATCGTCACCGTCGCCTGCAGCTTCGGCGAGCGCTACCTCTCGACCGCGTTGCCCGGAAAAGTCCGCGGCGAAGGTTGAGCCGAACGGCGAAGAACGGAGGACGCGAAGCTCGTGGTGGAACTGCTGGTGCAGTGTTTGTAGAATCGTGGGTCCTGAAAGCGGCGATTCATCGCCGCTTTCAACCGCATCCATTGCCCGCTCCTCGCTTCTCCTCCTTCACCACTTCGATCAGCGCGCTCAGCGCGGCCTCGTTTTCGTTGGCCCGCAGCCAGCCGCACACGAGCGTGCTTTCCGGCGCGTGTCCCTCCAGCGGGCGAAACACGACTTCGGGCGGCAACTGCCGCGCCTCGGAAGGACACATGAAAGTCGCGCCGATCCCGGCCCTGACGAGGCCCACGCCATTCGCCCGCGGCCAGACCTCTTCCGCGATCTGCGGCGCGAAGCCGGCGCGCGCGCAGGCCGCGAGGATGCGATCGTAGAAACCGGGATTGTGCGCGCGCGGGAAGAGCACGAGCGGCAGTCCCTCGAGGTCGCGCATGGTCAGGCGATCGCGCGCGGCGAGCGGGTTGTCGCCCGGCAGGAGCACGCCGTTGCGCTCGCGCAGGAGCTGGCGCGTTCTCATGCCCGGCGCCGGCGTGGCGGCGTCCGGATGGAAGAAGCCGCACGCGATCTCGCCCGCGAGCAGGGCCGGGATTTGCGCGGAGGTCGGCGACTCGTTCAACTCCACCCGGATGCGCGGGTAGCGTTTTTGAAACTCCCGCAGGATGCCCGGCAGGATTGTCGCCATCGCGAGCCCGGTGAAACCCACGCGGATCTGGCCGACCTGCCCCCCGGAGAGCGCGGCGAGTTCCGCCGGCACGTTTTTCAACGCGCGCAGGATCGGCTCGATCCGGTCGCGCAGCGCCGCCCCGGCCGGCGTCAGCTCGACCGTCCGGCTCGTGCGCGCGAAGAGCGGCGCGCCGACCGCCTCCTCGAGCTGGCGGATCTGGCGGCTCAACGCCGGCTGCGCCACCGCCAGCGCCTCCGCCGCCTTGCGGAAATGCAGGTGGCGCGCAACTTCCCGGAAGTAAACAAGGTGACGAAGCTCGAATCCAAACTGATACTCACGAGGCATCAATCAGGATGGAGTAAGTATTTCCCAGTCATGGCAAGGCTGTGCTAATCTTCGGCCTCATCCTCATTCTCATTCTCATCCTCGTTCTCCTACTCCTTCTCGTTCTCAGAGTTCAGAGATTACGAGAAGGAGTAGGAGAACGAGAACGAGAACGATCGTGGGAACGACGCTGTCCCTTTTTCCAAGCATTTCCATTTCACGACACACACCATGGGCAAAACCCTCTTCCAAAAAGTCTGGGACGCGCACGCCGTCCGCCAGTTGTCCAACGGACAGACGCAGCTCTTCATCGGCACGCACCTCATCCACGAGGTGACGAGCCCGCAGGCGTTCGGGATGTTGCGCGATCTCGGGCTGAAGGTCGCGTATCCGCGGCGCACGTTCGCGACGGTCGATCACATCGTGCCGACGGATCAGTTTGCCGAGCCGTATCGCGATCCGCTCGCGCAGGCGATGATGGACGAGTTGCGGAAAAACTGCGCGGAGTTCGACATCACGTTTTTCGACCGCGCGACCGGCAAGCAGGGCATCGTCCACATCGTCGGACCGGAGCAGGGAATCACCCAGCCGGGGACGACGATCGCCTGCGGCGACTCGCATACTTCGACGCACGGCGCTTTCGGAGCCGTCGCCTTCGGCATCGGCACGACGCAGATTCGCGAGCAGGTCGCGAATCTGCGTCG
>CAZFCY010000225.1:0-6787 GCA_964517665.1 uncultured Opitutaceae bacterium
GACAAGATTTGAAATGGAGGGACCAGCTCTGTCTGGTCCGGTCCGGGATCGGCGGCCGACACGGAGGTCGTCCCTCCAGGGAGATGTGGACAAGGTTTGAAATGGAGGGACCGGCTCTGTCCGGTCCAGAAGCGCGGCACATGAACACGAAGCGTGAGAACCCATCGCGAGCGCGGGTGTTCTTGTGCCTTCTCGGGCTCTATCTCGTGGGCAAGGTCAAGGCGTTTGGATCGTTGTTCCGCGGAAGGCGGATGTTGTTGTTGCTGACCGCTGGGGTGCTCGCGGGCGCCGTGGCTCTGCAAGCCTTCGATCCGACGAGCGAAGTTTCATCGCCGAAGCCGCCGCATCTTGCGCGCCTGTTGTCGTCGAGTCCGACGGGATGGCGCGGCCAGGAGGTTCCTCTTGGGCCGAACGAATTCATCTCGGACAAGGTGTCGCAAACGCTCCGGTTTGATGATGTCTTCCACGTGCGTTATCAAAATGGAGCGCGGGAGCTTTCGCTCTATGTCGTGTATTGGGGGGCTGGAAAGATGCCCGCGCGATTGGTCGCCTCGCACACGCCCGATCGTTGCTGGAGCGAAAACGGGTGGGAGTGCCTCGACATGCGCTTCGACGAACGCCGGCGGGCGGGGGATTTGCCGCTGCAAGCGGCGGATTGGCGTCATTTCAGGGGGCCTTTGGGCGAGACCGCCCATGTGCTTTACTGGCACCTCATCGACGGGCAGGCCTACGACTACGGCGAGCGGTTCAACCGTATTCCCCACCCGCTGGAATGGTGGAAGGATGCGATGCGTCAGATCGTTGCCGGAAGCCGTGAGCAGTATTTCATCCGCCTCAGCAGCAATGTGCCATTCGATGAAATCTGGGACGACCCCGGAGTGCAGGAGATCGTGCGGGCCTTGTCCGATCTCGGGCTCGCGGACCGGAAGGCGAATGCCGGTCGCGCGGCCGGCGTCCAGCTCGTAGAGACGGTAGGCGCGTAGCGCCACGGTGCGGCGTAGCCGCCACGGTCGGACGGTGGGCGCAAAGCGCCACGGTGGCGCCGAAGGCGCACGGTCGGTCGGTTCGCCGAAGGCGCGGGTATCAGGTTTTCTTGTAATGTTTCACAAGCCTGCCCCCCGGGCTTGCTTGATTTTTTGCCGTGTCCAAGACTGTCCGTCCCACTTCGGGAAAGGAGGACGGCGTGTAAGAGGACGAGAACGAAAGCGGTTATGGCAAGAGCGGAAGCTGCTGCCGCCCGCCTCCTGATTCCCATCTCGTCCTCTGGCTCCTGGCCTCTGTCACCTGCCTCCTGACCCCCGTCTCCGGTCATATGCCTCCCGTCTCCTGATTTTCTCATCGACCTGCGCGCATGGCGCGCGCCATCCATGAATGTCGCATCGCTCGATCTGAACCCGAAGAAGCCCCGGCCGCTTGGCCCCGGGCCGCGGGTTGATCGGGATTTGAAACCCGCCTCCGAGGCGCGGCCGCTGCCTTCAATCCCCAGCGACCGGATGATGAGAAACGTCAAGGATCGGCTTTTCCATCTCGCAGCGGGGCTGGCGGTTCTCGACTGGGCGGTCGCGTGCCTCGCGATTTTCGCCGGCCTCGTCTTTCGTGTCTCCCAGCGCCATGAACTCGATCGTTTCCTCTCGAGTTTCACCGAGAGTTTTTCCCCCGCCGCGCTCTGGGTCTTCGGCGGAGGCACGCTTTACGCGGTGCTGCTCGCGATTTTCCGCACGTACGAGCCGTCCAATCTGTATCGGATGCACTTTCTCGTGCGGAACATCGTCAAGAGTTCGATCCTCTGGCCGCTCGCCATGCTCGCGATCATTGGCCTGGTCGACTACAACATCCTCGCTCCGCGGCTCGGCGTCCTCTACTGCGCGGGCACGCTCGCGTTGGCGACGTTCCTCTCGCGCTTTCTCGCCCTCGGTGTCCTCATGCGCCCGCGCGTGCGGCAGGCGACGCGCGCGCGACTGGTTGTCGTGGGGTGGAACGAGAAGGCCACCCACCTCCGCGAAGCCATGCGTTCGGACATGGGGCAACTGCGCGAGGTTCTGGGTTGCGTCCCGACTCCCGGGGGACGGCTCCGCGGTCCGCTCCCGAAGGGAGTCAATGTGCTCGGCGATTTCTCCGATCTTCCGGAACTCGCCGGCGCGCTCTTTGTGGATGGCATCATCCTGGCCGACGTGAACATGCCGGCGGCCGAGATCCGGCGGCTGATCGACTTCTGCCAGCGCGAGTACCTGACCTTCCACCTCGTGCCGGAGTATTTTCCCGTCCTCGGTTCCCGGCTCGAAGCCAACGCGGTCAGCGGCGTGCCCCTGCTCGGAGTCAGTCATGTGCCGCTCGACTCCGGCTTGAACCGGGTGCTCAAGCGCGGCTTCGATGTCGCTGGAGCGCTCGTCGGCCTCGCCTTTTCGATCCCGCTCATCGCTGTCTTCGGCGCGCTCGTCCGCCTCGAATCGCCCGGCCCGATCATCTACCGGCAGAAACGTACCACGCGCGGCGGCCGCACGTTCACGATCTACAAGATCCGCAGCATGAGGCCCGACGCCGAAAGCGGCACGGGCGCCGTCTGGTGCACGAGGGAGGATCCGCGGCGGCTGAGGATCGGCGCCTTCATGCGCCGGATGAACATCGATGAGCTTCCCCAGTTCTGGAACGTGCTCAAGGGCGACATGAGCCTCGTGGGCCCGCGGCCCGAGCGCCCGGAGTTGATCGAGCGCTTCAAGGACGAGATTCCGAACTACAACGTGCGCCATTCCACCCGCGCGGGCGTCACGGGGTGGGCGGCCGTGCACGGGCTCCGTGGCGACACCGACCTGCGCAAGCGGATCGAGTACGATATCTATTACGTCGAAAACTGGAGTCTGCTTCTGGACCTTTATTGCATCGCCGCGACGTTCCTGAAGAACCGGAACGCGCATTAGCCGGCGAAATGGCCTCCCGGGGTGGCTGCGCGCGTCCCTGCGCGCGTTGGCTCGGGCGAGACCTCTGGAGTCGCGCACCGGGACGTGCGCGGCTGGAGGGACGATCTCCGTGTCGTCCGCCTCTCACGGACCAGACGGAGTCTGGCCCTTTATTGGAACAGAGGACGCCCCCGCGCCAAAACCGTCCACACAGAGGCGGACCATAAGCGTTAACTTAACGAGGCGCCGCTTCAGACCGTTCCAAATCTCCAGGAAGCAGATGGCCACAAAAGGCTCAGAAGGCTCAGAATGGTGATGCTCGGGTGCTTGCGGCATCCCGACTGGAGCGCGGCCCTGTTGGTCAAGAAGTTCATTCCCTTTGGGTTGAATACCCCGAAGCTTGCTTCGGCTTGGTTGGTGGAGGGGCGACCTCCGTGTCGTCCGCCGATCCCGGACCGGACCAGACAGAGCTGGTCCCTCCATTTCAAACCTTGTCCTCATCTCCCTGGAGGGACGACGCCGTGTCGTCCGGTTGGAGAAACGAGAGCCGGGGGTATTCGCGGACCGGACGGAGCCGGTCCCTCCAATGCCCCGGAGCTTGCTCCGGGGATCTTTACTTTCAACGAAGCCTTCGACCCGAAGCAGTGAATTCCCTTGTGTGCTTTGTGAGCCTTATGTGGCCATTTCTCCTCTCCTCCTCTCGAAGTGTTCAGGTTAATGCCCACGCGGAGGCTGACCCTTCGATGCCTCGATGATTTTTACCTCCACCGGGCTGCCTCTTCCCGGCAGACCAAACAAAAAGCGCCGGCTGGCCAGCCGGCGCTTTTTGTTTGGTCTGAACGATTCGAACCTCCACGAGGCCACGCGTAGAGGAAAGTACGCGCGCGCCCTCTGGGGACATCGCTCGGGGATCAAATTACTGGTGAAATGGAGAACGGAGGCCAAGGGAGGCTTCCGGTCATCTCAAGGAGACAACCGATGAAGGCGAAGTCGCACCCTGAGCATGCAGGGGAAAACTTCGAGTCTTCGCCAGGCGGATGGTTGCGCTTTCCTTGGTCCCAATGCCTCGAAGCCCGCTTCGGTTTGGACCCGCTGGAGGGACGACCTCCGTGCCGTCCGCAACCACGCCGCCGCCTCCATCGCGTCGAGGATTTCTCGCGCGTCATCCCGGTCCTGGGGGTGGTTTGCCGCGGAGGTGGTCGGGCAGGTCTCTCTGCCCGCAGTTCGTGGGCGGACAGACTCCACGCGCATCGAACAACGCGCGGAGGAGCCTGCGCGCCCCCCCGGCATTTCCAATGCCTCCTCCCTGCTCTGGCTGTGGAGAGGTGTTGCGGCGGTCTGTGGCGTTTCCGCCCGCGGACTGCTGACCGCATGTTTGCCTGGTGTCTTTGCGCTGGCCGCCGCCGGTCTCGAAGCCGGCCAGTTGACCCTGCATTGGGACGACAACTCGGACAACGAGACCGGTTTCAAGCTCGAGCGTTCGATCAACGGCTCGGGCTTCGTCCAGATCGCCACGCTCGCGGCGAATGTCACCAGCTATACCGATGTCGGCCTGGCCGGTGGCGCATCCTATTCGTATCGCGTGCGCGCTTATAACGACGCGGGCGATTCCGATCATTCGAACATCGCCACCGGGGAAGTCGCGTCGGCCAACACGCCTCCCTCGATCGGCGGCATCGGCAACCAGACCATCGGCGAGGAGGTGTCCACCGGGCCGCTGACGTTCACGGTTTCGGATGCCGAGACGGCGGCGGGCAGCCTGGTCGTGACGGCAAGCTCATCGAACACGATCCTGGCGCCCGAGAGCGGGATTGTTCTGGGGGGCAGCGGTTCGATGCGAACGGTGACAATAACTCCCGCGCCCGATCGAAGCGGATCGGCCACGATCACGGTGACGGTGAGCGATGGTTCGCTGTCCGCCAGCGAAGTGTTTCTTCTGACCGTGAACAGGAGCGTGGCCGGTTCCCCGGTGGCGCCGGTGATCGCGTCGCATCCCGCCAGTCTTTCCGTTCAGGCGGGTGAGTCCGCGACGTTTGTCGTCAACGCGACGGGCCATCCGGCGCCCGCCTACCAGTGGCGATTCAATGGAACTGATATAGCCGGCGCGACCGCGGCCGTCTACGCGATCGATTCGGCGCAGGCCGGCCATGCCGGCAGCTATTCGGTGGTGGCCGTCAACAGCGCGGGCAGCGCCACCAGCCATGAGGCGACTTTGTCGATCAACACGTCGTTGACGATCACGACACAGCCCCGGGACCAGGCCATCCTGCGATGGTTCACCGCGGCCTTGAGCGTCGAGGCGGCCGGCGGCGGCGCGCTCCACTATCAGTGGCACAAAGGAGCAAGCGGCGACATCCGGGAGCCGATCAGCGGCGCGACCTCGGCGACCTATATCACTCCGGCGCTGAGCGAGAGCGGTGTTTATTGGGCGCGGGTGACGGCCGGTGGCGGCGCGGTTGTGGACAGCGACGCCGCAACGATCACGGTAAACAGGCGCGCGCAATTCTACTCGACCGGCGCCGGCGCGGCGGCGTTTGCCCTGCTCGTCGAGAGCGATGACACGGCCAGGATGTTGGGCGCGCTGCCGGACGGGCGTCCGGTCCATGCCGCCGGCTTCGGCATCGCCGCTGATGGGAGTTTCCGCTTCGATGCCGGGGATGCGGGGCCTGTCAGCGGACTCATTCGCGATGGCGTCGCCTCCGGGGAGTTCGACGCCCTGGGGCTGTCATTCGCCGGTTTCGAGGAAGGGGGCGTCGGCGCGACGTCGCAACTCGCGGGCTTCTACCGGGGCGTCGTCCTGAACAGTTCGGACGGCGAGATCCTCGTGCTGGCCGGCCGGAATGGAAACGCGCTCGCCCTCGTGCAACGGGGGGGCGCGGCCGAAGCGGCGATGATCGAGTACGGCCCGGATGGCGCGCTCGCGCTCAACTCGTCCGAGGGCTGGGCGCTTCACCTCGAGATCGAAGCGTCGCGGAAGCTGCTCACCGGGACATTCAGCATGTCCGGCCAGTCCATGACCGTGAGCGCGATCCCGGCGACCGCGTCGCCGAACCGGAAGCTTTCCAACACATCGATCCGCGCGCACGCGGGGCAGGGGAGCGAGTTGATGGTCGCCGGCTTCGTCATTGCCGGAGAAGGCGCGAAGTCGGTCCTTGTCCGCGCTGTCGGTCCGACGCTGACGGAGTTTGGCGTGAGCGGCGTGCTGACCGATCCCGTGATCAGCGTCTTCCGAAGCAACGATCCGGTTGGAACGCCGCCGATCGCCTCCAACAATGATTGGGAAACCTCGCTCGACGCGGCCGCGATCGCGGATGTGGGCGCCCGGCTCGGGGCCTTCGCGCTCCCGCGGGGGAGTCGCGACGCGGCCGTGCTGCTGGCGCTGCCGTCGGGCGCGTACACCGCGCACGTCGCCGGCGTCGACGGCGGCATGGGAGCGGCGATCGTGGAGGTTTACGACGCGGACGATCCGAAAGAGCCGCCCACAAACACGCGCCTCGCGAACATCTCCATGCGTGGCGTGGCCGGCGAAGGAGACGCCGCGGTCGTGGCGGGTTTTGTTGTGAGCGGCGCCGTGCCGAAACAGGTGCTTATCCGGGCCGTCGGGCCGGAGCTGGCCGCGTTCGACGTTGCCAATGTGCTTGCCGACCCGGTCCTGACCGTCTTCCAGCGCGACAACGAGCGGGAAACCGTCATCGCCTCGAACGACGACTGGGGTTCGGACGCCGCCGCGACTTCGGCCGCGGCGAAAACAACAGGCGCTTTTGCGCTCGCTCCCGGCTCGAAAAGCGCCGCGCTCGTGCTTTGGCTCGCCCCCGGTGTTTACACCGCGCAGGCGACCGGCGGGGAGAATTCCCCGGGCATCGCCCTGGTCGAGGTTTACGAACTCCAGTAGC
>CAZFCY010000226.1:0-6761 GCA_964517665.1 uncultured Opitutaceae bacterium
GGAGCTCCAGACCTACCGGCTTCAACGGAGCCGCACGCTTTCACGTGCGGAGGCGCGATCCAAGCCGCGCTCTCCGCCGCCATCACCGAAGCTTCAACGGAGCCGCACGCTTTCACGTGCGGAGGCCGCAAAGTTTCTCGTCCGGCGGGGCCACCGGATCTGGGGCTTCAACGGAGCCGCACGCTTTCACGTGCGGAGGCGAGGATACAGCCGTCACTGCTGGCGGCAACCTGCGCGCTTCAACGGAGCCGCACGCTTTCACGTGCGGAGGCTCACCGGCTCGTATTCATGAAGGAGGCAGCATGATGCTTCAACGGAGCCGCACGCTTTCACGTGCGGAGGCGTCTGAACCCTCAATTCTTCGGCCATGTCACCAAGCTCGCTTCAACGGAGCCGCACGCTTTCACGTGCGGAGGCACACAATCTCATCGTCACGACAGCCCGCGAAGCTGCAGCTTCAACGGAGCCGCACGCTTTCACGTGCGGAGGCGCCGCTCGCGCAACCGCTTCACTGAAAGGGTTCGGCGGAGTGGTTTGCGAGCGGGGGTGGGCGGACGACGTTTTCATACCGGAGTTGGGGCGTCAGGCAAGGGCTTCTTCTTCGAAACCATTTGATTTTCAAGGGCCGCGAGAGGGTCCGGCGGGGGCGGCGGCGCCGGACCGCTCGCAGCGGCGTTCAAAGAGCGGGCCCGGCCGCGGGCGTTGTTCGATGGCTACACGACGTAGCACGGCGGGTCGATCCGGATGTAGCTCTGGCCGATCGAAGTGATGGTCCGTTCGCCGCGCCCCACGGCCGGGCCGAGGTCGATGAACAGCACCTGATCCTCGTCGTGGTTGATGATCGCTGCGAGTTTCCCCTCGAACTCGATCTTCTCCATCGGGGTGAGGTCGCACTCGAAGACGGAGAGCTGCAGATGCAGCCCATGGTCCTTGCAGATCCGAAAAACCCGCCGAAGCCGTTTCGGATCACAGATGTCGTAGGTCACGATGTAGTTGGCGCGGGTCATGACGGAAACAATGGGCAGAGGGCGGCGGGCTGTGAGCGGCGAGGAACGCGCCGGCGATGCCCGGGCGCGTCGGGCGGGCACGGAGTGAAACAAGCAGGGACACGGGCGGCGGTGGGGAGGCGGGCTCCGATGGGCCGGGGGGGGCGGGCGGCTTCGCTTGCGGCGTGGATTGAGCATACGCGCGGCGCGGTTGATGTTTCCATTCGGTCTCCGCTCCTGTATTTATCGCGTCATGAACGGCACATATTGCTCGATCTCGCCCGTGATCGTTTTGGCGAGCAGCCGGAACTGCAGTTCGATCGCGCGTCGGTAGCTGACCTTGTATTCGAAGACGGGATGGGTGACGACGTCGCTCAAGCGTTTTTCCCAGGCGAGGAGGAACGTCTTTCTTCCAGCGGTCGAGAGATTGACGGCGTCGCCGGCCCGGACGAAGTCGGCGGGGGCGAGCATGCGGTTGTTGATGAGGGAGAGGACGACCGAATCGGCGAGCAGCGGCCGGAATTCCTCCATGATGTCCAGAGCGAGCGCGGTTCGGCCGAAGCGCGGCTGATGGAGGAAGCCGACATACGGGTCGAAGCCCACGACGCGCGCGGCCATCGCGCATTCGCGCGCGAGGAGGCTGTAACCAAAGGACAACAAGGCGTTGACCGGATCGGTGGGGGGCCGACGGTTGCGCCTGGAGAAGTCGAATGTGAATTGCAACTGGCCTGGCGCGACCGGCTTTGTTTCCGGAGCATCGGGCTCGTCGGAGCCGGCCTTCACCATGCCGCTGAAATGACGGAAATACTGGAGGGCCGCCGCGCCTTCGATGCCGAGGAGCGTGGCGACGCTGTTGGCGGCCAGGGCGGCCGAGGCGGCGTGCTTTAACACACGCATCGCCAGCGGCGGCGCCTCGACATGGTTGCGCATGAGCAGTGTGCGCTGGTTGCGGATCTTGCCGTAGATGAAGAGCCGGGCGAGCCAGAGCGCGCGATCCGCGTCGCCCGCGATCCTGAATTGCTCGATGCGCGTCATGACGTTCGTCAGGCCATGGCCGTGCGTCATGCCGAAAAACCAGCCTCCCATGCTGAAGTAGGAGATGGGGATTTCCTTTTCGCAGAGCGACTGGACGAGCGCGGTGGACAACTGGACGGGGCCGAAGAGCGCGAGATGGTGAATGTCCTTGAGGCGATATTCGCCCAGGATTTTGTCGCGCTCCTTCACGACGATGGTCTCTCCCTTCTTCGAGACCCACGCGCCGGTGCTGTTGATATAGATCGCGCGTGTTTCCCTGTCGGGCGTCACGAGGCGGCGGACGGGGCTCGCGGGCTTGAGCGAAGGCAGGCGCGGATCCGGAATATCAAAGAGGGAGAAGTCGGGAGTGATTTCCTCGTTGCCTTCCGGGTCCGCCGTTTCCATTCCCGCGGGGTCGAATGGCAGGGCGAGTTGATGATCGGGCGCGGCCTCCGCGTCGGGCGGGGGATGGAGAAAGTTGGTTTCGTCTGGAAGGCAGATGGAGACGAGGGAACAGCGCGGGCACTTGGGCGAGGCGTCGAGCGGGGGCGGCATGGGCCTGCTGGAGGCGAAGCGCGCGGCGGCGATGGTGCGCTGGATCCATGCCTCGTCCTCCACGGTCATGTTATAGCGCACGCGCTGGCGCGTCTGCCGGTAAAACACGATGCCTTCGTCGCAAAGGTAGCCGTTCTCGCGCAGGAGGAGGATTTGCAGGCCGAGCTGGATTCGATCCGCATCCCACAACTCGCGGCCGTCGTCTCCTTCGCGCGGCGCGCCGGATTTGTATTCGACGGGACATACGCGCAGGTTGACGAAGAGGTCGCCGCCCTCTTCGCGGCGAACCTCCACGAGGTCGAGTTTCGCGATGACGCCGAGCCTCGGGCTGCCGAGCGTGACGGCTCGCGAGTGGATGACTTCCCCGGGCGCCGCGTCCGGCGCGCCGGACGCTGGATCGGAGGCTTTCGTGTCGGACGATCCGGCCGGGCTGGCGGTTTCGTTTTCGCCTGTTTCTTCCTTTGTGGGCAGGCCGGATTCGTCTTCCCGGCCCTTCGCCTGTTTTTTTCTTCCGCCAGGCTTTGGAAGCGCGCCCTTGCCGGAATCGACGCGCGCGTGTTGCGCCGCGCCGCGCAAGGTGTCCGCGTTGTGGGCAAACACGCCGAGCACGTGTTCGTAATAAAAGAGCCGCGGGCAATAGACGAACTCGTTGAGCATGCGCGCGGGCAGAAGATCGACCGGATTTTCGGATGCGCTGCTCATGCCGGATGAGGGGGGCCCTTATCTATCGGCACGGCGCGCTCCGGGGCAAGCGCGCAGGGAGGGAACGGCCCGCGGGCATCCGCCATGGATGTGTTGGACCACGAACTCAGGGAGTCGTGGCAAACAGGGAACGAGAGGGGGAAGACTCGTGGAGCGGAGACTTTTGGGGCCCGGCGATGGCGAATCTGCCGCGCCGCGCGGTGATCCTTCCCGGACTCAAACCTCTTCCTTGAAGCCGAAGAGCCGGCGCTCGCGGATCACCTTCGCGGCCGTGGCGGGGACCATGTCCTCCCAGCCGGGCTCGCCGGCCTGGATGAGTTCGAGCGCGTCGCGCGCGCGGATGCCGAGCACGCCGGCGTCGTAGCCGGCCAGGGTTTCGATCAGGCCGTTTCCGAGCAGGTGCGCGCGGAGGTGTATCAGGTTTTCGGATACCGGCAGGCGGCTGCCGTCGATCAGCTCGCCGGGGCCTCCGCCGGGCGACGGCTGGAGCCGGGGATAGACGTAGAGGCGCACGTTCGATTTGAAGAGCCGGCCGAAGGCCTCGAGGATGCCGCCGTCGAGATACTCGAAGTGTTTTTCGTCGAACAGCGCCATCATCGCCCGCGCGCCCATGGTGTATCCAATCATCTCCGGGGTGTAGCGCCGGAAGTAGGCGGTGAGGCGGAAGTAGGGGAGGTCGTTGGAAACGAGCACGTGCATGCCGGCGGCGGCGAGCGAGTCGACGCGATCGAGGAAGTCGCGCGGGTCGATCGTGTTCGCCGCCTGCAGTTTCGACATGCTCAGCTCGAAGAGCGGAAGGATGTTCCTGCCCGCGACGGCCGGCTCCTCGAGGAAGCGCCGCCGGGCGCATTCGATCATGTCCACGTTCACGCGCGTCACGGGGTGAAAACTCCCGCGCTGCACGAGCACGGCCTTTTTGTAGAACGCCTCGGAGGGCTGGAGCGCGGCGCCTTCGGGCGAATAGAGAATGGCGTCGGTCAATCCGCCCTGGACGAGTTCGAGCGCGAGAAGCCGGTTGTCGGCGTGCGCGAGTTCGGGGCCTTCGAAGCGGATCACGTCGATCTCGATCCGGTCGGTCGAGAGGTTGTCGATGAGCGAGCGGATGAGCTTGTCCGGCTCCTGATGGAGAAAGAAGGCGCCGTAGAGCAGGTTGACGCCGAGCATGCCGATCGCGACCTGCTGCTGGAGGTTTTCGCGGTCCCAGAGCCGGACGTGCGCGAGGATGTCGCAGGCGGGTCCGCCGGGGTCGATTTGAAAGCGAACGCCGAGCCAGCCATGGCATTCGTTGTCACCGCGGTAGGCGCGCGCGGCGACCGTGTCGGCAAAGACGAAGAAACGCGTGGTCGCGCCGCGGGCGGGGGCGAGGCGGTCCTCGAGCAACGCATACTCGTGATCGAGCATCGTGCGCAACCGCGCCTCCGAGACGTAGCGCCGGGAGCGGCCGTAGATCGCGTCGCTGAATTCCATGTCGTAGGCCGACATCGTCTTCGCGATCGTTCCCGAGGCGCCGCCGGCCTGGAAGAAATGCCGCGCCACCTCCTGGCCCGCGCCGATTTCGGCGAAGGTTCCGTAGCGGCTCGCGTCGAGATTGATGACGAGCGCCTTGCGGTTGGTCGTGAGCAGTTGGTGGCTGTCCGGATCGGATGACATGTCGACGTGCGCGGCCGGACGACAAGTCGTCACTGATCGCCGAACCGTCAACTTTTTGCCGGTTCGACCACGGCCGGCTCGCCCGTGCCCGGGAGCTGTTCCACCGGCCGCATGAGCACGAGGAACGCGCGCCAGGCGACGTAGACGCCGAGGATGAACATCGCGACGCTCGGCCAGACGAGCATCGGGCTGCGTCCCCAGAATTCGAATACCATCAAGGCGAGCGCGGCGAGCGGCATCACGAGCATCACGATTGTCGGATAGATCGCGAAGCCGGACTTGATGCGGTTGACCTTGAGATAGACCGCGAAGGTCAGCAGCGCGAGCGCGGCGAGCAACTGGTTGGTCGAGCCGAAAAGCGGCCATGTGACCCGCCAGGCGGGCTGGCCATCGAAGGTGCGAAAGACGAAGAGCGCGGGCAGCACGAGGACGATGATCGTCCCGAGGTAGCGGCTCGCCTGGCTGTGCCAGTCGAACAATTCCTCGAGCAGGAACCGGCAGAGGCGCGTGCACGTGTCGAGCGTGGTGAGCAGAAACGTGTTGATCGCGAGCAGCGCGAAGTCCGTCCCGAACGAGGCCGGCACGCCGAGCGGCGCGAGGATCTTCGAGAGTCCCGCGGCAAACACGCGCACGGGGTTGCCGCCGACCGCGGCGATCTCGCTCGTGCTCAGCACGATGATCGTGCCCATCGAGAGCGTGGCCAGGACGCCCTCGATCAGCATGCCGCCGTAACCGACGCGCCGGATGTCCGTTTCCTTGTCGAGCTGCTTCGATGTCGTGCCGCTCGCCACGATGCTGTGAAACCCGCTGCACGCGCCGCACGCGATCGTGATGAACAGCGCCGGCACGATGTAGGCCGGGCTCGCCGCCGGATTGGTGAAGCCGACGAAAAACTGCCCCTCGATCGCGGGCGCGGCGACGACCACGCCGATGACCCCGGCGATGAGCACCGCGTAGAGGAAGAACGAGCTGAGAAAGTCGCGCGGTTGCAGCAGGTAGTGAACGGGGGCGACGGCCGCGATGGCGCAATAGACGAGCACGATCGTGAGCCACGTGTTTTTCGAGAGCGCGGGCGCGGGGAGGTATTGGCCGAGAAGCAGGCCGACCATCGTCAGCGGCACGAAAATCCAGACCGCCCGCGCGAACGAGAATCGTGTTTTGGCGACGAGGAAACCGAAGGCGATCGCCGTGACGACAAACCATCCCGAAGCCGTCGCGACGACTCCGGAATTGGTGAACGTTTCCGCCGTCAGATCGGCAAAGACGACGATCACGTAAACGAGCGCGATCAGCACGAAGACGATGAACAACCGCCCCGTCTTCTGGCCGATGAGCTGGCGGCTGGTCTGGGCGATGGAGCAGCCGTTGTTGCGGATGCTCATGAACATGCTGCCGAAGTCGTGCACGCCACCGATGAAGACGGTTCCCACGATGATCCACAGCCAGGCCGGACCCCAGCCGAAGTAGAGCGCGGCGAGGATCGGGCCCACGATCGGGCCGGTGCCGGCGATCGACGAAAAGTGATGGCCGAAAACCACGCTCGCGCGGCTGGGGACGTAATCGACGCCGTCGCGCAGGGTATGGGCCGGCGTTTTCCGGGCGTCATCCAGCCCGCAGCGGCGGACGAGGAACGCGCCGTAAAAGCGGTAGGCGATCGCGATTAAAACACATGTGAGGAGAACGATGGCGGCAAGCATTGGGGGAAGGCGGAGGTGGGAGGGGAGGCGCCACTTTAGGATTCGCGCCCTTCATGCCAAGCCCGCGCTGAGAGTCGAACGCGAACCGGGTGGCCGGACGTGTTGAATCCCTTGCGGGTTCATTCCCCGAAGCTTGCTTCGCCTCTGTGGCAGGAGC
>CAZFCY010000227.1:0-6552 GCA_964517665.1 uncultured Opitutaceae bacterium
GCCCACGCGACACGACGACCTCCCCACCCTCGCCCGGCATCGCGCCCGCTTCGAGGAGGCGGGTGTTTCGATTGTCGTTTCATCCCTCGACACCGTCGCCCTCGCGCTCGACAAGCGCGACCTTTCGGCCTGGCTCCGCGCTCATGGTTTTCCAACTCCGCCGCACACCACACCGGCCGAATGGGGGCGATCACCGCTGGCGGGAAACTTTCCCCTGATCGCCAAGCATCCGAAGAGCAGCGGCAGCCGGCGCGTGGCGAAGCTGGCGCGCGCCGATGATCTCGCAAGCGTACCCACGGATTGGATACTTCAAGCGTTCGCTCCGGGCATCGAAGTCACCGTCAACACCTACGTCGATCGCGCGGGCCGTTGCGCCTGCGAGATCCCGCACGAGCGCCTGCTCGTCAGCGACGGCGAAGTCCTGCGCGCAAGAACCTGGCGTCATCCCGCGATCATGGCGCTCGCGCGGCGGATCAGCGAAACCCTGCCCGGCGCGCGCGGCCCGCTGAACATCCAGCTCTTCTGGGACGACGAAAGCCGGAGCGCGCTCGTCACCGACATCAACCCGCGCTTCGGCGGCGGCTACCCGCTCGCGCACCGCGCCGGCGGGTGTTTCACCGCGTGGTTGATTGATGAATATATCCGCGGAGTTTCTCCCGGCCGCTGCGAAGATTGGGAAGACCGGCTCCTCATGGCGCGCTATCGCGAAGCCTCGTTCTTCCCGGACACGAAGTCGTAGCCCTTCCTACGGTCCCGGCGCCAGCCAGGCGAAGGGCTGCCACGGCAGGTTGCGCGCGATGCCGAAAGCGAGGACGAGCCACAACGACAACGAGGCGAGCCCGGGGGGCGGCGCCGGCGGCAACTGGTTTCGCCGGATGCCGATCCACCACGCGCGCGCCGCCCACGCCGCGAGAAAAGGCGCGAAGACAAAAAGCAACGCGTTCGAATCCAGCGCCTCCCTCCACTCGCCATGAAGCGCGGCATGCGCCGCCCGGGCGGCGCCGCAACCCGGGCAGTGCAGATTTGTCATCTCGTGAAAAACACAGACCGGATACCATCCGGGAGGAGCATTTCCCAGCGACCAGGCAACACAGAGCGCGACGACGACGGCGCAAAGCGCCGCCCATGCGAGAGCGCGCGGGGTTTTCCACGACCTGGCCAGGCTCATGCTCCCTCCGCGGCCCTGCCGGGCCGGGCGACGCGAGATCGAAAGTGCCCGGCGCTTCCGGGGAAACCCGAAAAAACTGTCACTCCCAAGTCCACCCGGCCGGATGCGGCTCAGTAACTGCCGGCGGCCGCGCCCGCGATGGCCAGACCCTGGACGGCGACCCAGACGACCATGAAGAACAAGCCGACGCCAAGCGCCCACCACGCAAAGACCTTCGCCTTGCGCGAGGACTCGGCCGCGCCGGCGTAGTCTCCGGCTTGATATTTAGAATCGACCTGGGCCGCGAAGATGATCGAGACGATGCCCAGCGGAAGACAGCAAAGGATCGTGGCAAGGATCGCCCAGACCAGATAGTTTTCCGGCTTCGGCGGAAGGCCCGCGGACGCGCCGGCCACGGGACCGGCGGACGCCGCCGCGGCCATCGGTGGCGACACCACCGGGGCCGGCAACACGGGCTGCGCGGGAGCCGCGAACACATCGGCAAAAACCTCCGAGGCAGGTTTCCAATCCGCCATGCCTTCCGTCCACACAAGATCGGTGGCCTTGATGGAACCTTGCTGGATTCTGACGAGCGCGTCCTCTCGCGGGAAGACGCCGATTTGCTGACCGTCGCGTGCGATATGATAGTTCACAGTGTAAGAGGTATCGGGCAACCACTGAACAGTCTTCCGCCCCAAGGGCGAGCGCCAAGGTGACCCGTCCGGGGTTGAAGTTTCAAGTTGAAGTCGAAGTCAAACCGTCCGCGGCCAGCGGAGGATCCCCGCGCGAATCGCCGCCACTTCAACTTGAAACTCCAGCTCAGCGCGCCGGTGTTTCGTAGAGGCCGCCGGCGAGGCAGCAGAGTTCCTCGAGTTCGTCTACGAGGCTGCCGTAAAACTCCGCGTCGCCGCTCGCGCCGGAGGCGAGGTGGGGCATGATCTTGAGCGCAAACGAGCCCATCGCGCGGCCGAAGTTCTCGTTGGAGAAAAGCCGCCGCATCCGCGCGACGCATTCCATCGCGCGGCCTTCGCGCAAATGCGCGCGCAGTTCGGAAATCTCGCGGCAGCCGCGCGCGCCCTGCGCTCCGATTTCGGCGAGGCCCGCGCGCACGTTTTCCGCGTCGGGCACGGATGGCGCGGCGAGCGGCGACAAGCGCCTGCGTTTCGGTTCCGCAAGCGCGGGCAGGACAAACGAGTCCGGGCGGGCCAGCGTGGCGTTGGCGAGGCGCGCGCCGCGATCGTTCACGTTCACCACGAGCCCCGGCGGCAGTTCGTCGAGGCGCTTGTTGAAAGCCCGAAGCTCGCCGTGGAGAAATGTCGGCACGCGCTCGAGATAGTTTCCGGGCACGACCGGCATCTGTTGTTGCGTGGCGAAACCGCTGCCGCGCTCGATCGTCGGATCCGAATCGGCCGTGTGCCGGCGCGCGGGATCGGCCGCGTCCGCCGCGAGGTCCATGCCGAAGAGATGGATGGGCGCGCAACCCATGAAGCGCGCGAGTTCGAAGGCGGTGATGCCGCAGTTTTCCACCACCTTCACCGGCGTCGGGGCCACGCCGAAGGAGGCGAGCAACTGCTCCGCGAGGTTGTTGCAGGAAAGATAGTGCAGCCGGAAATCCGCCTCGAAGTCGCGCCAGGCCGGCGGACTGATCGCGGACAACACGACGCGCGCCGGCGCGCAATCCTCCGGGAGGCATTTCCCGGGTGTCTTCGCCGCGTCGACCGAGATCGCGAAATCGGCCTGGACGCCGTGGCGCGCGAGCGCGCGCAGGGCCGAGTCGGCCGCGAACACGACCGCATCCGCGGCCGCGGCGGCCAGCGCCGGAGCCGAAACATCGAGCGAGGGCCCGGCCCCGCAGACGATGGCGGGCATGCCGGCGAGGGCGTTTTTCCAAGCGGCCGGCACGCGCCGCCGGACAAAATCGGGAAGGTTCAACAGAAAATGCCTCTGCCAGAGAAAGCCCTCCTCCTGGCGCGTGAGCCGCGCGCGTCTCAGGATTTCGAATACATCGTGGATCGCGCCGACGACGATCTCGTAACCCCCGGTGAAGCGCGCGGTGATGTCGGGCGTGACGAAGATGTCCGGCAGCGCGCGGCCATCCCGCAAGGCAAAGTTTTCCAACAGCGGCTCGAGCGCCGAGGCATCCGTCTGCTCGAGCACGACAGGAACGAGCGCCTCGCGATCCACGCCGGCCGGCGCCGCCCGCGCGCCCTCCGCGTCGACGAACCAGAGGACGGACTTGTATCCGTTTTTCAACGACACGCCCGCCTCCAGCCGCCCGACGACGATCGCGCCGGAGGCCTCGGGCGAAGTCTGCTCGAGCAGGAACGCGCTCACGACACGCGCAGCCGGGCCCCGGCGAGCCGCTCGCGCGCGGCCCGGCCGAGCCGTTCTTCGGCCTCGTGGAAATCCTCCATCGTGTCGATGTCGAACGCGAACTCGCGCGGCACGGGATGGAGCAGCGGCGAGCGCCCCACGCGGCAGCCCGTGCGGAAGAGCGCCTCGCGGCTGATCGCGTAGAGGCCGGTCGTCTCCTTCAGATAGACCGCGTCCTGCGAGCGCGGGAGCCCGTCGAGGGTGGCGGGGTCGTAGTTGACCGCCCGGCCACGATGCCAGATCCAGCCGGTTTCCTCGGTGACGAGGAACATCGAATCGTGCCGGTCGGCCTGGGCGAGAAACGTCTCCATCGCCTCGCGCACGATATCGCCGCGCAAGGTCACGGCGGTGACATAGACCTGCGCGAAGAAGTCGTATTCGGGATGCGCGAGCCCGAACTGGTTCATGAGGTGGTTGCCGTTCGCGCGATCGCTGGCGAACCAGTCGAGGCGCTTGTGGAAGCGCAGGCGATCGCCCGGCACGTCCGCGAAGCGCTCCATCACGCGCTCGTCCTCGCTGTCGATCCACAACTCGTGTTCCGGCGGGAGTTCCCAGAGCAGCTCATCGACCAGCCAGCGGCAGAGCGGCTTTCCGTTCAGGTCGCGGAAGTTCTTGTTCGGCACCCGCGTGCTGGGGTGGCTTTTCAGGGGGATCTGAAACGCGATTTTCACAAGCGAAGTTTAAGTTCCAAGTTCAAGTTGAAGCGCTGAAGCATGCGGAAAGACGACGGGGGTCGTTGAGCTTAACATCCAACCTCAACCCCGCTCCGCCATCACGGGCAGACCGCGTGAAAGAACCTCTGCGAGGTGCCTCCCTCGCCAACAGGCACGCGCACGGGAGCGCCGCAACGCGGGCAGCGGCCGGCGTAGGCGGTTCCCTCGTTGTCCAGGTAGAGACGCCCGTAGGCGCGGCACGTGACGAACTGGACGCCGAGAAACGGCCGCCTGTTCTGCCGGCCTGCGATAGGTTGCGCGGCTGGCTCCCTCGGCTCCATCGCATCAGAGAAAAGAAAAGACGGCTTCCGCCCCTTGCGCCCTTATGCCCTTGCGCTCTTGAAACTTGCTCAGCTCTGGAGCAACCGGAGCACGGACTGCGGAATGCTGTTGGCCTGGGAGAGCATGGCCGTGCCGGACTGGACCAGAATCTGGGCCTTGGCCATGGCGGTCGCCTCCTCGGCCACGTCCACGTCGCGGATGCGCGAGATGGCGGCCTCGAGATTTTCGAACTGCACCTGCAACTGCGCGGCGGCGACCTCGAGGCGCGATTGCGACGAGCCGAGGGTCGCGCGCTCGGTGGCGACCTGCTGGATCGCGCCCACGACGGTGTCGCCGGCATTGGTCACATCCATCGCGGGATCGACAAGCTGGCCGAGGAAGCCGGCGGCGTCGCGCAGATTGATGTCGCCGATCGTCATCGTCTGGTCGGGCGACTCGCCGATGGTGACGGCCAGGCCGGTGACATTCGGGCCGAAGAGCGAGATGCCGTTGAAGGAGCCGAGCGGGGTGGTCACGCCGTCGCCGACCGTGTCCGACAACTGTTGTTTCAAGGCCTGAAACTCGGCGTCGTAGAGGTCGATGTCGCTGCTGTTTTTCGTGACGTCCTTCGCCATCGCGGTGAGTTCGCTCATGCGGGTGAGGAGCTTGTTCATGCTCTTCATGAACCCGTCGGCGGTCTGCACGTAGGACATCGCGTTCTGCGTGTTCGTGCGCGCGGCGTTGATGCGGGCGTTCTGGGCGGCGAGCTTTTCCGATACGGCGAGGCCCGCGGCGTCGTCGGACGGCTTCACGATTTTCGAGCCCGAGCTGAGCCGGGCGAGCGATCGGCTGAGCATGGCCTGACTTTCGTTCAGGTTGCGCGTCGCGTTGATGGCGTTGATGTTGGTGTTGATGACCATGGCGGATTTCCAGCGTGTGTGGGTGTGTTACTTGACGGCGGCCGACCGGGCATCCCCTGCAGCCTGACTTGAATGCTTGTTCTTCGAGGAAAGGGCTCCTGCGAGCCCGGTGAGGCGCAGCTTGCGCAGCGCGTCCGCATCGGCGGGCGCGGGGGCGAGGGCGGCTTCGCGATTCGACTGGCGGATCTGGTCGAAGAGTTCCTTGCGCACGATCGCGACTTCGCGCGGGGCGTTGATGCCGATCTTCACCGTGTCGCCCTCGACACGGGTGATGCGGATCTCGATGTCGTCCCCGATGAGGATCGATTCGTTGACTTTGCGAGAGAGGATGAGCATGGCGGTGTTCTCCGTTCGGATCAGGCGCCGGTTGTCTGCGCCTGGAGCAGGGGGTGGCGGGCGGAGTATTCGCCGAAGTTTGCGATCACGATCTGCCGCCCGACGCAGGTGCGGCGGTTGATCACGATCGGGCCGATGAGGTTCACCGTGGCGGCCTCCGGGTCGCTGGGCCGGAAGGTGACGATGTTGAGGACGAAGGCGTCGTCCGGCGTGTCGATGTCGAGGCCGGCGGCATCCTCATCGGAGAGCTCGAAGGTGTAATCGGGCAGCGCGCTTTGCGGCTCGATCACGATGAAGTTGAGGGCGGGATTCTCGACGCAACGGAGCCACATGAAGGGCAGCTCCCCGGGGTTGTAGAGAAGCTCGATGTTTCGGGCGTCGGGAAAACCAATGATCCCGGCCGGCATGTTGAACTCTGCGGGCTTGAGCCATTGTTCCTGTTCGACGGTGGATCCAACTGCGACTTTCATGCTCATGATTCGGTGACGTTGCGCGGACGAAGGGTTTTCAGAGGTAATCGAGGAGCGACTTGTCCAGCACCTTGCTGGCGCTCATCAAGGCGGCCTGATAGGCGTTCTGATTCTGGGTCAACTGCACGATGGCCTGGGCGAGATCGACGTCGGCCTCGCGCGAGATCTTCTCGGCCAGATCGGAGAAGCGCATGCTGTTCTGCTTGAGATCGACCTCGATGCGCCCCTGCAGCGCGCCGAGGCCGCTGATCGTGCCGATGAGCGCGTCCTCCGCCGTCTGCAAGGCGGGGGCGACGGCCTTCACGTTGGCGTCGACTCCGGTCGCGAGCGCG
>CAZFCY010000228.1:0-6515 GCA_964517665.1 uncultured Opitutaceae bacterium
TGTCACCAATGCCTTTCGGCGGGTGTGTGGATTCGGTCATCCGGTCGCGCCGGCGCGACTGGTGCGGCGAGAACAGTCACCAATGCCTTTCGGCGGGTGTGTGTATTCGGTCAGTCAATCCTGAAGTCGTTGGTGATCAATTGTCGAAATCGGGCTCAGGTCGGCAGAGGGGGTTGACATGGGGGGGAGGGGGCGGGTTGGACGGGCAGAAGCAGGGCAGGGAAGCCGCAAGGGGCTGGGCGCCAAGGGGTAGCGTTCCAGGTCGGCGGGCCGGTGTTTTGGCCCGAAGAGCAGCGCCGACCTGGACCGGGTTGCCGCGGGTGGTGTCAGCAGACATAGGCGACGACTTTTTCGCTCGAGACCATGGTCCCGGCGCAGCGGATGTCGCGAGCGCAACGCAGGCACACCGGGTAGGCGACAAGGCGGTCCGCCTTCGGGTCGATCTGCTCCTGGAGGTTTTCCCAGAAGTCGTCGAAAGAGGCGGCTTCGAGGCGGCATTCGAAGACGGAGTATTGCACGCGCACGCCCCAGTCTTCGCAGGTCTTGGCGATGCGGGCGAGGCGTTTGTGGTCGGCGATGTCGTAGGCGATGAGGGTGAGCATCTGGTGTTGGCCGCAACGGTGGCCGGCGAGTTCGCTGGCGGTGGGTCTGAGGTTGAAGGCGCCCGTCCACCAATCATCGGAAAGGCGCGAGCGGGGGTGGGAAAGCCGGAAGCGGGCGGGGGGCAGAGGAGGTTTCGATTGCATGTGGCGGGGGCGGCTCGGCTCGGCCGCGGACTCAGTTCATGAGGAAGGGCTCGAAGGGTTCGCTGTCGGCGATGGCTCGTTTGAGGCTGACGACCTGGCGGGCGATCTCGCCACGGAGGGTGGCGCGCTGGCCGGTTTGTTCGCTGGAGAAGGGGCGCTCCATCCTGCGTTCGTAGGCGGTGAAAAAGCGCCGGCGGCCCTCCGTGTTGAGAAAGATGCCGCCTTCGCGCCTCTCGGTGTGCTGGGGCGGTTTGATGACGGCGTGGTTGAGCAGATCGAGGGCGAGGGCGTCTCCCACCGGAGCGCGGAAGGGTTCGATGAGGTCGAGGGCGAGGGAGGGGCGGCCGTCGTCGGGCTCGTGGAGGAAGCCGAGGGCGCCGTCGAGCCCCGAGGCATGGATGGCGGCGGCGGCTTCGCCGGCGAGCAGGGTGTAGGCGTAGGAGAGGAGGGCGTTGGCCGCGTTGTGAGGGGGCCGGCGGGAGCGGCGTTCGAAAGGAGCGTTTTCCGGGAAGAAGCCGGCAAGCGCTTCGTAGTATCTGCCGGCAGCGGTGCCTTCGTAGCCGCGGAGTGTTTCGACCGATGTGGCGCCGAGGGTCGAGGCGCGGAGATTTTCGAGGACGGCGAGCGTGTGCTGCGGGCCGGCGGCCTCGCGATTGGAGGCGAGGCGCTGGAGCACGCGGCGGCTGTTGGCTATTTTCGCCTCGACGCAGGCGGCGGCGATCGCGAGGCCGAAGGCGGGGTCGGCCATGCGGCGGTATTGGGAGCAGCGCAGGCGGCCGTGGAGGGAGGGAGCCTGGCAGAGGCCGAGCACTTCGCTGCTGCCGGAGACGACGACGAGGGGGATGCCGCGGCGAAGGCATTCAGCCATGGCGGCGGGGGTGATGGCGGCGCGGGCGTCGACGACGACATGTTCGATGTCGTGGAGGTGAACGTCGCGCGCGGCCGGCGGTTCGGAGGAGCCGTTGGAGGAAGAGGAGAACTCGACGCGGATGCGTTCGGAAACGAGCGAGGCGCGCGAGCCTGGGGTGGTCAGGTAGAGGACCGGCATATCGAGTCGAGGGTTGGGATTGTCAACGGGTCGGGTTGTCGGAGCCACGGGCGAATTCCGCGAGCGCGGCATGAGCCTGATCGACGGCGACCGCAGGGCGCAGGCCGCCGCCGCAGACGCCGAGGGTGGCGGGGACCATGCCATCGACGCCGACGAGGAGGCGGCCGAGTTCGTGGTGGAAGACGGTTTCGGCTGTTTGATCGCTGGCCGGTATTTCGACGATGTGGCGGCAGGCGATGGCGCCGTTGTCGGGGTCCAGAAGCCAGTGGAGATGCTGAAGAGTCAGGTTGAGGCGATGAAGGTATTCACCCAAGGCGGGACGCTGGCGACAGGGCGCGCGGACCGGGAGCCAGCAGACGAGATGCAGCCGGCGCGACGAAAGCGGAAGGGCGACGACATCGACGACGGCGTGTTCGAGAGTCGCCTGAAAACGCAGCCGGGAAGGGGCGTCGAGGATTTCGAGATCGATGTCGCCATTGTCGAGCCAGCGGGTGAGTTGGTTGAGGAGCGAAAGCATCGAGAGAGATGGATCGAGAGACACGAGGTTATGGGGTGACGGGGAGGGAATCGATAAGGGCTGATGGGGGCAGGATATCGGTCAGGCTGGCGGGGCCGTGGGAGACGGAAGACGGTGGACAGCGAGAGGGGATCGTGTCGCGCAGGAGCGTGACGCAGGTGAGGCCCGAGCCCGGGACGGTGGAGAAGAGCAGGCGGGCGCCAGTGGAGAGGATGAAGAGACTGCAGCGGGCGTCGCCGGCCGGGCGGCCTTCGGGCGAGGTGTCGATCTGTTGGCCGGGTGAGAGAAGGCCGGCGTCGTGTCGGGCGTGGCGCGTGAGAAGGACGCGAAGGCTGGCGTCGGCGAGATCGATGGCGGCGCGTGCGCCCCGGCAGACGGCGATGTTGTGATGAGGGGCGAAGCGAGCCGGGCTGCGGCGGGGAAGCAGGGTATTGAAGCGGGCGGAGGCAACCATGCCCGCGATCGTGCCGCGCGCCGCGCCGCGCGCACGTCATCGGACTTCCGCGGAAATCCGACGGGCGGGCGAGCCGGAGACGCCAGACGCGGACCAAGCCCGCGGCTTTCAATCCCCTCGCTTCAATCCTCGCGCGGTCGGAAGTGGCAGCCAACGTCAGAGCCTGGACATTCGGTGAGCTGATCGGGACAGCCTCGTGACTTCGTCTGCCACGACGACTTGTCGTCTGTATGCATGCGGATCAGTCGTGCAGAGTGATGGCCTCGGGCGGCAATTGCAGGGACCAGCAACCTTTGCCGGGCAGCAAAGGCGCGAGCCGGCGACCCGGTTCGCAGGCTCGCGTGAGAAAGGCGCCGAGATCGTAGAGGCGTTTGCCGAGTTTCTCGCCCGTGAAGGCCGCTTCATTGACAGCCTCCTTCATGGTGTAAAAGCGCGGTTCGCGTTCGTAGGCCGCATTCACCCACTCGGCCAGGCTTTCCGCTGCGTCGAGGCCGCAATCGAACGGCGACTCGCCGGCATGGCGATGACCGGCGAAGAAGCGCAGATATGCGAATTGATGAGGGCTCAATTCGAGGCGGATCCCATTGATCCGGGCATGGTGGCGGGTTCGGCCAGCCGGGGCGACAGGGCCGAGTTCCAGCTGAAGGTCAGCCGTCCTCGCGGCTTGCAAAGCGGCGGCTCCCTGGTTCACGAGCACGTCGTAAGCCGGCGGCCTGGTATTGAGCACATCCTCGAACCATCGACGGAGTGGAATAACCGGAACGTCGATCAGTTTGATCGAATTGCCGGCGTCCATCGCGCGGAGGCGGCCGGCCGGGCCGATCAGATCCTGCGAAGGTTGTTCTGGGAAATAGAACCCGGGCTTCGCGGCTTCAAATCCTCCGGAGATGAGCACGTGAGTGACACGGTCGCCCGGGTTGGCCAGAAGCTGCATGACGGAGAGCATAAGCGCGCTCATCGTTTTGTAGCCGCCGGCCAGCGAGGCGATCACCCGTGTGTCCGGCTGGCTGGTGTAACTCCAAAGCACGTCGACCATGGCGTCGGCGATGGCCGCATGGTCGGCGCCGTCCGCAATCTCGAAGATCGGAACCCGTCGCGAGCCCACGCGCCGATGAAAGACGTGGATGCGATCGGGGGTGCAGTCGAAATCCAGCCGTGGATCCGCGGCGTGCCGCCGCCCGAGAATGCGCGCGCGCAAGGACAGCCACAACTCGTCCCGCCCGAAAAGCTGGTTGGTGATGGCGACGCGCCCGGCCTCGGTCGTGAGCACGACAATGCGATCCGGAACCACCGGTTTGGGCTGGCGGGCGAGCGCCCAGATCGTCTCGGTGAGGACCGCGGGGGAAAGGCCCACGATCGCGACCAGGACCGTGCGCGGGCCGGTGAAGCGGGCGCGGCCCGATGGCGTGGGGCGAATGGATCTTTTGCGCGGAGGCATGGGTGGAAGGAGGATTTCAGAAGATCGAAACGAGAGGTCAGGCGAGGAGGGGCGGCGACGCGGGAATCTTGATCGCAGGCATGTCGGACAGGATGAAGCGGCGGGCGCGCAAGGGCTGAAGATTCGCGGAGGAATGCGCGGCGCTCAGCGGCGCCGGTCCTGTTCGTCGCGCACGCGGCGCAGCTCCTCCAGATCGATCCTGTCCTTGGGCCGGGGCGATGCGGCCTTGTTCGCGAGCAGAGAGTCGAATCCGATGAACGGAACCTGCAGGCCATCGACATCCACCAGCACACGGTCGCGAAGGCAGCGCTCGAAGGTGACCCCATCGATGCCGGTGAGCACCTGGATTTTCATGGGTTCGCGACCGATCTCCACCACGACATCGGGCTCGAGGAAATCTTCCGGCGTGAGGCCGAGGGACTCGAAACCGAACTCCCTGAAAACGGCCAGCAAGCGATCCGCATTGCCGCGGTTCACCGCCACAAAGAGATCGAGATCGCCGGTGTAACGGGGAAACCCATGGAGACCCACGGCGTAACCGCCGACGACCAGATGCTCAACGTCGTGCCTTGCGAGTAATCCGAGAAACTCGCGGAAATGCCTGTTGAACATGGGGAGAATCGGGCGTTGTCAGCCGGATCGCCTCGACCGCGGCGAGACGCTGCGTGGGGCTCTGTGTGGCCCAGAAACGCGCCCGGTCCGAAGGATCGTGGAGCTTCCGTTTGATGGCGCGAGCGGCCATGGGGAAAGCCTGCTGCGAGTGGATGTTCATGGCAAGGCGGAGAATCTTTCAGATGCCCAGAGTCACGGGAAGGGAGTGAAACTCCCGGGGGAAAGGCGGCTGGCGGGTCCGATCAGCCGGGCGCGGGTGCGAGCAGCTTCAGCGCGAAGGATCGCGAAGCGCGCTTCCTTGATCGGCTCCGCGATACAAAAGAACCGGGCCGCAAACGTGCCGCCGAGCCGGTTCGACGCGGCGACGAATTCCTCGAACGCGCGGTTCAAGCGATCGCCTGTGCCGCCGCGCTTGCAGGAAAAGACGGCGAGGTTGAGGCCGGATACGCCGACGATGTCCTCCTCCATGTGATCGTCGTCCGAGCCGAAGCGCACCGACCACCGCAGGTCGCGAAACGCTCCGCTTTTTCGAGCGGCATCCCAGACGCACACCTCCCACCAGCCGCCGGAAAGAAACCCCTGCGCAAACTGGAGCGGGCGCGTGGCGGCGAAGTACTCGCCGCGAGACACGTATTGGCGGCCGGCGCGCTCGAGGTCCGCGCGCGTCGGGCAGGAGAGAAACAACCGGCCGCCACGCGACTCCAGCAGCCCGGCGGCGAGCGCGAGTTCGCAGGCCGCCGGGGGCAGTGGCGGCAGCGGGCTGTCGAGCAGCGCGAGCAGCTCCGCGGATTTGCCGCGCGTCTTGATGTCTTTGAACACGTCGTGGCACGCGCGCTCGTCCGCGAGGTGCGTGCGCAGATGCTCCGCCAGTTCGAGAAACGGCGCGGGATCCTCGCCGGCGGACACCTGCGCGCAGCCATGGGCGGTGGCGGCGACATCGACGTCCAGCCGGGCCTCGGCGCGAGAGAGGGCGGCCCAGCCGTCGCGCAGGGGTTCGGGAAGCGCATGGTTGCCGACCTGCTGGAACCGGCGGTTGTCGCTGTCCACGTAAAGCGACGCCCAGCCATGCGAATGCGTGGCGGCAAAGGCTCCGAGGCTCATCAGTTTCGTGCCGCCCGTGATGTTGACCACGGGTCGCAGTCCGGCCGCGGAGAGATCCTCACAGGCGGCGCGGACGCGCGCGCCCGTCTCGTTCACCTCGGGAGCGGCGGAGAGCGCGCGCAGATCGATCTCGAAACGCAGTCCGGCGCGCCGCAGCGCGTCGTTGATCCACCCGGCCTGCGGCGCGGTGCGGGGCGTGTGCAGGAGGGTGATGTGCGCGGGCTCGAGCGCGAGGGCGGCGAGCACGTTGGGCATGGTCTGCTCGCTGACGAGCTGGATGAGGGCGGAGGGGGACGGGTTCATCGCTGAGGAAGCCGGGATGCGACCGCCGCGACCAAGGCCCGCCGCGCATCCGGCGAGACGAACGCCGCCTCGAGCGCGTTTCGCTGGAGACGGAGGACTTCGAGCCGGGTGATTCCCGGACACAGGCGGGCGGCGAGCAGAAGGTTGTCGGCGAGCGAGGCGGCCGAGATGCCGGTGTTGTCGGTGTTTGCCGTGACGCGGACACCCGCGCGCATGTAGTTGAGCAGTGGATACGGGATGGACGAGCCGGCGAAAGGCGTGAAGCCCTTGATTTGCGCATTGGCATAAGGGCACAT
>CAZFCY010000229.1:0-6458 GCA_964517665.1 uncultured Opitutaceae bacterium
GCGCCGTCGAACTTGTGCGTGAGGCCCGCGAGGTTGACGGTCGCGGCGGCCTTGTTGATCACGAGCGTGTCGCTGGCGCTGCCGGCGAAGCCGCCGCTGCTGATCGTGGCGAGCACGGGATACGATCCGGCGTTGACCGGAGCGTTGGTGCTGCCCGCGTAGGTCACGGTGACTTGCAGCCCGCCCGGGTTCGTGCTCACGCCGACCGATTTCGGGCTGCCGTCGTAGGTGGTTTGCAGGTTCGCGAGCGCGATGCTCGCCGTGGCCTCGACGATGCGCAGGGTGCGCTCGACCGGTGTGGCGGGCTCGTAATTGCCATCGCCCCCCTGGAAGGCACGAACAACCACTTCTCCCAGGCCGCCAGGAGTGAGCACGCCGTTCGCGGTCACCGTGGCGGGCCCGCTGAGGCGCGTGAACGTGATCGGCAGGCCGGAAGTCGCGGTCGCGTTCAAGACCAGATTCGGGAGGTTGAGCGTGATGTCCTGGATCGCGGGGAAGTCGATCGTCTGTTCCGCTTTCGAAATCACGAGAGACCCCGTCGCCGTGCCGGCATAGTTGGCGTCCACGATCGTGGCGGTGACGGGATACGTGCCCACCGCCGCCGGCGTGCCGCCTCCTCCGAAGGAGAAGTCCACGTTGAGGCCCGCGGGGACGGTTGTTGCCGTCAATACGGGCGCCTGCCCCGTGTAGCCGACCGCGAGGTTGCCGAGGGTGATCGTCGCCGGAGCTTTCTCGATGACGAGTGTTCCGGTGGCCGAGCCGACGTAGTTGGGATTCTCGTTTACCGTGGCGACGACCTGATAGGAGCCGGCGTTTGTCGGGGCGGTCGCGCTGCCATCGTAGGTGATGGTCAGGCCGAGATTCCCCGGAATCACCGTGGCCGTGACAGGTTTCGGTGTGCCATTGTAGGTCGCCGTCAATCCGCTGAGCGTGACTGAGGCCGGGCCCTTGTTGGTCGTGAGGTAGGAGGTGACGGCGTTATACCAGTTGGCGGCCATGAAGGCCTCGCCGGCGGCGTTCGGGAAGTAGCTGGTCAACATCGTGGCCGGGTCGAAGCCAGTGTTCTGGTCGACGATGAAGATCCAGGGGAAGCCGCGGCTGGCATTCAACTCGGCCGCGATGGCCTCGATCTGGGTGTTGAGGAGGTTGACCGCGTTGTTGAAGTTCGACGTTCCGGGGATGATCTTTGCGAGGAATATGACGGCGTTGGGATTGTCGCCCTTGATCGTTTCCATGGCGTAGCCGATCTCGTGCTTGGTCGTCACCTCCCAGCCCGGAATATCTCTTTCGGTTCGGGCATCCTCGGTGCCGAGATGCATCAGGACGATGTCCGGCGTATAGCCCGCGAGCCATTCGAAGAGATTTCCGGAACCGTTGCTGAGATAGTTCACGTCGGCGGCGGGGCCGTCGAGGATGTCGCCGGCTCTCCAGCCGCTGTGGCCTTCGTGCCGGGGATTGGCCTTCATCGCGGGCGAGTAGTTGGCGGTCGATGGACTGAAGTTGTAGGTCGTTTCCATCGAGCCGATGAATGCGACGTCAGTCGTCACCCCGCTCGGATTGGCGCCGTTGATGGTTTCGCCATTGAACAAACGCAGCAGCGGTTCGCGGTAGGAGTGCCGTCCGCCGCCGCCCTGCGTGATCGCGTCTCCGATCGCGAGGATGCGCGGCGCGCCCGTGTAGGCGGGCGGGTTCGGAGGATTGCTTTGTCCATTGAGCGACCATTCGAAGGCCTTGAAGAAATTGACGGCGATGAACTCCTCGCCGGCCTTGCTCGGGTGGAGGCCGTCGGAGTCGAGCATGGTCACGGGGTCGAATCCGGCAAACTGATCGACACTCCAGACAAACTTGCCCGTGTTCCTCTGGCGTAAGGCGAGGTCGTCAACCATCGCGTTGATGGCGTTGGTCGCCGTGGTCCAGGTCTGGCCATAGACGCCGCCTGTGAAGTTTCCTGGGGGAATCTTCGCGACAAAGACGTGCACGCTCGGATTCGCGTCGGCGAGGACGGCGATGATGCCTTCGATGTCCTCTCGCACGCTTGCGGCAAAACCGGGCGTGGGCGGGGTGTTTGGATCCGCCTCCCTGAGGGCATCCACGGTTCCGATGTGAAGCAGGACAATGTGGGGCAGGTAGTCGTATGCGGCCAGCCAGTCGGCCAGCTTGCCGGAGCCGGTGCCGGAATCCGGATCGGGATTTCCATAGAGAATGTCGTGGGCGGACCAGCCATAGTGGCCTTCGTGATTGGGGGCGAGGGCAAGGCTTGCCGGGTAATCCGCGTTCGCCGGATTGTTCCCGAAGAACGTGTTCATGCTGCCGAGAAACTCCACCGTCGGCAGGCCCGTCGGACCGCTGGTGAAACGGTCGGAACTCGTTCCGACGCCGTTGATCTTCTGGCCGCGGAGCATGCGGATCAGGGGTTCGCGATATCCCGTGCGACCGCTTCCACCCTGGGTGAACGAGTCGCCGATCGTGAGGATGTGCTTGCGGCGGGGCTGCGCGAAGAAACTCCGCTCGACGGGAGTCGCGGCGGCAAAGTTTTCGTTGCCTGACTGCGTGGCGCGAATCGTCACGAGTTGCGGCGCGGCGTTTGGAAGGAGGGGGCCGGTCAGGGTGATTTTGCCATCGACCGTCAGCGTCGCCGGTCCCCCAACCACCTCGAACGCCACCGGAAGACCGGAGCTGGCGGTGGCGTTCAGCGAAATGGGTTTCGCCTCGTAATGATAGTTCGGGATCTCCGCGAAGGCGATGGTGTTGTCCTGGGCGAGTGCGATGGCCATGGTGCCGCTCGCGGTTCCGACGTAGTTCGTGTCGCTGACTGTCGCCACGATGGCGTAGAACCCGGTTTCAGAAGGCGGGTTGGCGTTTCCCGCGTAGGTGATGTTGACTTGGAGGCCGGCCGGAACAGTCGTGGCAGTCACCACCTTTGGGGTGCCGTCGTATTGCCGGATAAGCGTGGCGGCATCGAGCGAGACCGTCGCAGTCGCCTTGCTGATCGTCAGCGTGCCGCTGTCACTACCCACATTTGGCGGAGACAAGAATGCCTGCACATTATAGACGCCCGCATTCGTAGGTGGCGTTGTGCTGATGCCGTATAAAACGGTCGTAGCCAAGTCAGACGGGTCGGTTATGACCGTCGCCTGTTTCGGCGTGCCATCGTAGGTGACTGTTGTGTCCACGACCGTGATGCTCTGGGCCTGCGCCGAGGCGATGCCGAAGAGGAGGGCTGCGAAGAACAGCAGGTAATTGCGAAGGGTGGTAGGATTCATGTTGGAGATGTGTCGAAAACCGATGCGTGGCGGGGCTTGCGTCCGTCAGTGTCCGCAAGGCTCCTCCTGGCATGCGTAGAAGTTACCAGAGCCCTTGTTCGTTTCCCATCAGGGGCGGCATGAGTGCTCCACCCATGCGCCGCCGGAAGGCACGAATCGGGGTTCCCGGTCATCCTCTAGGGCCACGCGGTGTAGAATCCCTTAGGGGTGTGCCTCGTCAAGGCCGCTCTTATCCGGGGTAACCGGCGTTTCATGCGTCCCAATTATTTAACCACGAGCAACTTGCGAATGCCCATCCGGGATTCCCCGATACCCCAACCGGGAAATCCAATGTCGGGGCGTTTCCCTGCGCCGGGGCATGCCCGCGAATCCGTGGCCTCCGGCGTCGAAAGGCGTGCGAGGTTCTTTCCCGTTTCTTACGTTCGGAGGATTCGCGCGTTGAGTCCCGAGATCTTCTTTTTCGGGTTATGGCCGTGCGTTCCCACGAAATCGTTCGCCTCGCCCTTGCGACCCTCTGCGCCTTTGCGCTTGCCTGCGCGCATGCGCGGGACGCCGCTCCAGATTGGATCGTGTCGGCGCCCGAGCCGGGCTCCATCGCTCTCGCGCGCGACGGCGTCGCGGCGGCGATCATTGTTTCAGAGAGCGATCACGAAATCGCGCGCATCGCGGCGCGCGACCTCGCGGCGGACATCGAAAGCGTGACCGGCGTGGCGCCGCCGGTGCGGACGTCGCCCGGCCCGGATACGGAAGGCGCGATCATCGTCGGAACAGTCGGTCGCAACGCCGTCATCGACCGGCTCATCGACGAGGGCCGGATCGACGGCGCGAAACTGGCGGGGAAATGGGAAACCTTTGCCATCGCCACGATCGATCATCCCGCTCCTGGCATCGGGCGCGCGCTCGTCATCGCCGGCAGCGATCGTCGCGGGACCGCCTTCGGCGTCTATGAACTCGCGCAGGCGATCGGTGTTTCGCCGTGGCATTGGTGGGCCGACGTCGCGCCGGAGAGGAAACGGGAACTCCACGTGGTCGCCGGCACGCGCGTTTTCGGACCTCCGTCGGTCAAGTATCGGGGCATTTTCATCAACGACGAGGACTGGGGGTTGCAGCCGTGGGCCGCGACGACCTTCGCGCCAGAGGAGGGTGGCATCGGCCCGAAAGTCTACCGCCGGGTCTTCGAGCTGCTTTTGCGCCTGAAGGCGAACACGCTCTGGCCCGCGATGCACGCGTGCACGCAGCCTTTCAACGCGTTTCCCGAAAACGCGCGGCTGGCCGACGAATACGGGATCGTGATGGGTTCGTCGCACGCCGAGCCGATGCTGCGCAACAATGTCGGCGAGTGGAGCGCGCCGCATTCGGATTACAACTACATCGCGAATCGGGACGGCGTGCTCGGCTACTGGGACGAGCGCATGCGCTCCAACGGCGAATATGAAAACATCTACACGCTCGGCATGCGCGGCATCCACGATTCGAACATGGTGGGGCCGCGCACGGACGAGGAGCGCATCCAGACCCTCGAGCGCATCTTCCGGGATCAGCGCGGCTTGATCGCGGAGCACGTGGGGCCGGAAGTCGGGGAGGCGCCGCAGATGTTTTGCGCCTACAAGGAGGTGCTGGATCTCTACCGGCAGGGACTGGACGTGCCGGACGACGTCACGATCGTCTGGCCGGACGACAATTTCGGCTACATCCGCAACTTCGCGCAGGCCGGAGAGCGCGACCGCGCGGGCGGATTCGGCGTTTATTATCACATCTCGTATCTCGGCCGGCCGCTCGCTTATCTCTGGTTGAACACGACTCCGCCGGCGCTGATCTGGGAGGAGATGCGGAAGGCCCATGATCACGGCGCGGATCGCATCTGGATCGTCAATGTGGGCGACATCAAACCGGCCGCGATCGGCACGGAGTTCTTCCTGCAAATGGCGTGGGACATCTCGCGCTGGGACCGGGAGAACCTTCCCGATTTTCTGGAGCAATGGGCGGCGCGCGAGTTCGGCCCCGAGGCCGCCGGGCCGGTCGCCTCGATTCTGGCGGATTACCATCAATTGAACTTCCAGCGGAAGCCGGAGCACCTGCAATGGTGGCTGCCGCGCGAGGATCCGCGCCCGAGTTCGCTCACGGCGCGCGAACGATCGGCGCGGCTCGAGGCCTTCGAACGGCTCGTCGAGGCGGTCGGTCGCGTCGAACCGCGGATCGACCGGGAGGACGCGGACGCGTTCTTCCAGCTCGTCGCGTATCCAGTTCTTGGATCCGCGCTGGCGAACCGGCGCTATTTCCTCGGCGAAGAGGCCGCGATCGCAGCGTGGAGCGACGCTGACGCGGCGCGGCGAATGCGCGACGGGGCGATGGAGGCTTCGGCGCAACTCGTCGAGCTGACCCGGCGCTACAACGAGGAGATCGCGGGCGGAAAATGGAACGGTGTCATGAGCCTCGAGCCGGCCGACGGCCAGTGGAGTTCCATGCGCATCGCGTCCTGGGAGCCGCCGCAGTTTTCGTCCGGGATCGAGGAGGGCGATGTTTACCGCTCCGTCGTGATCGAGGCCGGGTCGTTTTCGGATTCACGTCCTGGTCGCGATGGTTGCGCATGGCAGGTGATCCCCGGGCTCGGCCACAGCGGTGGCGCGATCACCGTGTTCCCGATGAACGCCGCCGGCGTGGGGATCGAAGAGGCGCGCGACGCCGCGCCCGCGGTCGATTACGCATTCGTGCTCGAGGAGGCGGGCGCGCACGAAATCGTGGCGCATCTTCTACCCACGCATCCCCTTTCCGGGGACACGCTGCGCCTCGCCTTCGCGCTCGACGGCGTCGCGCCGGAATTGGTCGAGCTTGCGGTCGAGGATGGAAAGCCCGCGTGGGCGCAGGGCGTGCTCGAGGCGGTTCGCAAGGTCCGCATGCCGATCCACGTGGCGCAGCCGGGCAGGCACGTGTTGCGTGTTTACGGCATCGATGCCGGCGTCGTGATCGACCGGATCGTCGTCACAAAAGGAAACGAAGACAGCAAAGGCGTCAGCGAAAAACGGGTGAATGCCGGAAGCGGTTACTCCGCCGGTTCATCTTCGAGGTGAGCGTCGAAGACGGGCTTGCGGGGTTCATTCCGGATGCTTGCTTCGTCAAAGGAGTAGGAGCGGCTTCAGCCGCGTTGCGTCCATGCAACGCTTGCGCATCGCGACTGAAGCCGCTCCTGCGTTTTCT
>CAZFCY010000230.1:0-6013 GCA_964517665.1 uncultured Opitutaceae bacterium
TGCACGGTCCGGGAAACTCGGCCGGCGTGGTCTTGTTCGAGCGCGATCCGTCCCGCGCGCCGCGGATCGGCGCGAGCGGCCATACGGCGCTGACCATCGGCAGCTTCGGCCGCCGGGATGTCATGTTTGACGGCCGCCTCGATCATCCCACGGGTTTCGCGCGCGCCGCGGTGACGTATTCGGAATCCGGAGACTTCACCGACGGCGACGGCCGTGACGTCCACGCCGGGTACGAACGCTGGAGCGCGAACGCCGCGCTCGGCTGGACGCCCGACGCGCAAACGCTGGTGGAACTCACGGGCGCGCGCAGCGACGGCAAGGCGGCTTACGCCGACCGGATGATGGACGGCGCAAAATTCGACCGCGACAACCTCGGCCTGCGCTTCCGCCGCCAGATCCACTCCGGGTGGATGCAAAGCATCGACGGGCAGATGTTCTACAACCACGTGGATCACGTGATGGACAACTTCAGCCTGCGCGACTTCACGCCATCGGCGATGATGCCCGAGCGCATGGCATCCAATCCTTCGCGACGCACCACCGGCGCGCGGCTCACCGCGAGGCTCACGCCCGCGGAGCATCTCGATCTCGCGCTCGGCTTCGATCATCAGGACAACCGCCACGACATCCGTGGAAGCTCGAACGAAACGCTCGCGCCCCACACGGCGCAGCCGCGCGAGCGCGACGCGTCGTTTCGCCAAAGCGGCCTCTACGGCGAGGCCGCGCGCGATCTCGCGCAAGCCGGCCGGATCATCGCGGGACTTCGCGTCGATCGCTGGCGCGCCCGCGATCACCGCGAGCACATCGCCACCGGCATGATGTCCACCGTGCCGAATCCCGGCGCGCGCGCGGTCCGCGGAGAGGATCTCGCCAGCGGCTTCGTGCGCTACGAGCGCGACCTCGCCGCCGCCGGAATGCTCTACGCCGGGCTCGGCCGTTCGGAACGTTTTCCGGACTACTGGGAACTCTTCAGCAAGGAATCGCGCGGCAGCGTCACGGCATTTGAAACGAAGCCGGAAGCGACCACCCAACTCGACGTCGGCGGCAGCCGGACCTGGAACGGCGTCACGATTTCCATCGCCGCATTCTACAGCGAAATCGACGACTTCATCCTGATCGAAAGCAACGTCCCGAAACCGGGCATGATGCCGCGCCGCGCCACCATCGCGCGCAACATCGACGCCGCGACCTGGGGCGGCGAGGCCGCCCTCGCATGGCGCTTCACCGAAGGCTGGCTGCTCGACACGAGCCTCGCCTGGGTGCGCGGCGAAAACGAGACCGACGATCGCCCGCTCGCGCAGGCGCCGCCGCTCGAGAGCCGCACCTCGCTCACCTATCGCGCCTCGCGCTGGTCCGCGGGCGTGCTCGCGCGCCTCGTCGCCGCGCAGGATCGCGTCGCGGTCGACCAGGGAAACATCGTCGGGCAGGACATCGGCGCGTCGTCCGGTTTCGCGGTGTTTTCGCTCAACGCAAGCTGGCGCGTCTCCCCCTTCGCGCGCCTCTCGGCCGGCATCGACAACCTCTTCGACCGGACCTACGCCGAGCACATCAGCCGCGCCGGCGCGATGATCCCGGGCTACACGCAAACCACCCGCATCAACGAACCCGGCCGCACCCTTTGGTTGAAACTCGATCTCGCGCGCTGAGCTGGAACGGCACGGCTTTGCAGGAAATTCAGCCGTCACCCCGGCTGAGCGCGCGAAGCGCGACGCCGTCGAGGATGGTGAGACAGCGTCCGGAGACGCGGATGATTCCCTTCTTGCTCAGGCGCGCGAAGACGCGGGAAAGCGTCTCGCTCGTCGTGCCGAGCTGGCCTGCGAGCAGGCGTTTCGAGCCGGCCAGTTCCACCACCGCCGGGCATCCCGCCGCCGCGGCCGGGCTCTGGCGCAGCAACCATTCCGCGAGCCGCGTATCGACCTGCCTGCCCTTGAGATCCTGGATCGTCTGCACGAGGTGTTTCAGGTGCTGGCTCATCGAACCGAGCATGAGCAACGACAGCTCCGGCTTGCGCTGGATCAGATCGCGAAACGGCGCGCGCCGAATCATGATCACCTGCGAAGGCTCGAGCGCGACGGCGTTCGCCGGATACGTCTCGAAAGTCGCGAGCGTCGCCTCGGCAAAACTCTCCGGCGGACGAAAAACCCAGATGATCTGCTCGCGGCCGTCGGGCGTGACGCGAAACACGCTCACCGCGCCCGCGCGCATGACGTAGAAGCCCTCCACCCGATCGCCTTCACGGAACAGGGTTTCGTCGCGCGCGAGGTTTCGAAGCGCGCAACCTTCGATCACGGCCTCGAGATCGTCGGTCGGCAGGCTCGAGAAAAGCCGGCACTCCCGCAATGCGGCCATGATCGCGACCTTGCGCATGCCCCGGACCGATTCTGCCAATCCCGCCATGCGCCGCATTTCTGTCGGCAATCCCGAACTCTTCAACGTCATTACTCGCCCGCCCGGACAACGGGATGGGATTGGGGAGGTGATGGGTGGACGCGCAGGTCTCTCTGCGCGTTTTCGCGCGCGCGCCGCACGATCGATCGAGCGGGATTGATCATATCGTATTACGATGCTTTATTTGCACTCGCGAGGCCGATTCGACCCGCGCGAGGAAACACAAAAACCCGAAGAAGTTGTATCATGACGAGCTACCCATACCTGATCATCGGTGGAGGCATGACCGCGGCGGCTGCGGTGGAAGGCATCCGCGAAGTCGATAAAACCGGCGCCATCGGCCTGTTCAGCGAGGAAACGGATGCGCCCTACAACCGTCCCCCGCTCTCGAAAGCGCTCTGGAAAGGCGAGCCGTTGGACGCGATCTGGCGAAAGATGGATCAAGCGTCGGTCGAGTTCCATCCCGGCCGCGCGATCCATGAGATCATTCCCGACCAGAAACGGGTCGTGGACGGGAAAGGCGGGTTCTTCGCCTATCAAAAACTCCTGCTCGCAACAGGCGGGAAGCCGCGGCGGCTGCCATTCGGCGACGATCAGATCATCTACTTTCGCGCGCTTTCGGACTACCGGCGGCTGCGCGCCCTCGCGGAAACAGGGAAACAATTCGCCGTCATCGGCGGCGGATTCATCGGCTCGGAACTCGCGGCCGCTCTGGCCATGAACGGGAAGGAAGTGGTCATGCTTTTCCCAGGGGAGGATGTTTGCGAGCGTGTTTTCCCGCGCGCGCTGTCCCGTCATGTTTCCAACGTCTATAAACAAAAAGGGATCGATCTGCTGGCCGGAGAAAAGGCCGTCGGCCTCGAAAGACGCGGCAGCCGGCGCGTCTTGAAAACCGCAACCGGCCGGGAGATCGAGGTCGACGGCGTGGTCGCGGGGATCGGCATCGAGCCCAACGTCGCCCTCGCCCAATCCCTCGGGCTGAAGCTCGACAACGGCATCCTCGTGGACGAGTTCCTCGGCGCCGGCCGGCCCGACATATATGCCGCCGGGGATGTCGCCTCGTTCAACAACCCCGCATTGGGGAAGCGCATCCGCGTCGAACATGAAGACAACGCCAATGCGATGGGACGCCAGGCCGGAAGAAACATGGCCGGGGCGAACGAGCCTTATCATCATCTGCCATTCTTCTATTCCGATCTGTTCGAGATGGGATACGAGGCGGTCGGCGACCTGGACTCACGCCTGGAAACGTTTGCCGACTGGAAACGCCCCAACGAGGAAGGCGTGGTCTATTACCTGCAGAACGGCCGGGTCCGCGGCGTGCTGCTTTGGAATGTGTGGGAAAAAGTGGAAGCCGCGCGCCAGTTGATCGCCGAGCCGGGTCCATTTACCGCCGAAAACTTGAAGGGACGCATTCGGTAGAGATAAAAAACCTGGTTCACAGAAGAAAACAAAGGCAACAAAGACATCCTTGATCAATCGGCGGCGTCACCGCGGGCGCGCAAACGAGGCTCTTCAGAGCACAGGTAGACAGGTAGGAGCGGCTTCAGCCGCGATTCCGCCCACGCGCGCGTCGTTACTCTGTTCCTTCGTCCCGCTCGCTTGCGGCCGGGCCGTGGCGGGCGATGACCCAGCGGATGCGCTCGCCGATCATCTCCGCGGCGGCGATCAACTCCTCCGCCTCCGGGCCGCCGATGTGCGCGCGGCAGTGCCGCCGCCACAAGCCGAGCCACGCATCGAAGTGTTCGAGATCGAGCCCGAGCGGGACGTGCTTGAAAGGCATCGGCCCGGAATAACGAACCGGCCCGCCCGTGACGTTCGACCAGAAGTCCGCGATCTTCTCGAGATGCGCCGGCCAGTCGTCGATCTGCCGGTTGAAGATGGGGCCGATGAGATTCTGCTGCCGCACGTCCGCGTAGAAACGGCGCAAAAGGACGTTCAGGCGCTCTCGACCGCCGAGGCGTTGATACAACGTCCCTTCCCGCGCGGACATGGCGCCGCCGCTGCCGGCATCGCGTGGTTGATCTGCGTCGGTTGGATTCATATGAGGAAAAAGCCTGAAGCGCGGCACGGCATCGCGAACGAGTTCCGTGAAAATTGATTCCGGTCAACGACACAACATGGCTTCCCTGCCAGAGTAACGCCATGTCCGATCCCGCTTTTCTCGATCTCGATGTCCGTCCGCTGCTCGAAGCGAAACAACCTCCGCTGAACGCGATCCTCGATGCCGCGAGCCGCCTCGCGCCCGGCCAGGCGTTGCGCGTGATCACGCCGTTCGAGCCCGTCCCGCTCTACAACCTCCTCGGCAAACAAGGCTTCGCCCACGAGGCCTCGCGCACGGACGAGGGCGCGTGGACCATCATTTTCCGACGCTGATCGGCGCGCCCGGAAATCGCGTCCGGTCATCGCGCCTCGACCGCCCCCGCCGTCTCGAGCGCCGCGAACACCTCGCTGGTTTTCCAGGCATTGCCGCGCCAGATTTCGAGCACGCGCCGATCGGGTCCGATGAGCGCGGTGCAGAGCGTGTGGTCGAGCGTGCCGGAGCGCGCCTCCGCATGCACGGAAAACGCCTTCACGAACGCCCGCACTTCCGCCGGCTCGCCCGTCGCCAGCCGCCACACATCCGGATCGACGCCGGTCGCCTCCGCGTAGTCGCGCAAAATCTCGGGCCGGTCGAATTCCGGATCGAGCGTCACGCCGAGCAGACGCGCGCGCTCCCGCAAGGTCTCGTTCTCCAGGATCCGCTCCTGCAGTTCGGCAAACCGGAACGTCATCGCCGGGCAAAACTCCGGCACGGGACAACGCGTGAAGATAAACGTCACGACGGTGAGCCGCCCGTCGATCTCGCTTCCGGTCAGCGTCCGGCCAAGATGATCCACCAGCGCGAACTCCGGCACGATGTCGCCGACCTTCAGCCGCCGGATCGTCGCCACGCGCGCCGGAGACGGATCGGGAGCCGCCGCCGCGTTCGCGGAAGTTTCACGTCCGATCACCTCGAATCGATCGGCGCGCGAACGCTCGCCGACCACGAACCGGAAACGCACGCGATCCCTAGGCGCAAGCCCGTCCGCCACCGATTCGTCGGCGACATAAAACGGCATCGTCATCGCCGGCATGAACCCCGGGATCGCGTCGTGTTCGATCACGATCTGTCCCGCGGTCACCGGCTCGCGCACGATGCCGGTGACGACGAACTGGCGTTCCGCCGCCGCGCTCGCGTCCGCCGCCGGCGCGGCCTGCCGGCCGCACGCCGAAAGAAACCACGCGCCGGAAATCACAACCGCGGCGAGCGGGAAGAAAGCAAAACGTGAGCGGACGCGCATGACACCCAACCCTTTACCCCACCCCGCCCGCGCGCGCCTTGACGCAGGTCAACGCCGCGCGACTTATGCGCCGCGCGGCGCGGCGGCGCCCGAACTCAATCGAGTTTCACGCGCTCGACGGTGAACGTGGGAATCGTGTTGTTCGCGCGATACGTGCCCTGGCTCGATTTGACGCCGTTTTGTTCGACCGACGGAACCACCTCGGTGAAGGGCGCGCCGTAGGTCAGGCGCACGACGGCGGTTTCGCCCACACGCATCGCTCCGGAGTGCAGCGCGGCGGTGGCGATGGAGTTGCCGTGGCT
>CAZFCY010000231.1:0-1115 GCA_964517665.1 uncultured Opitutaceae bacterium
AAGGGAAAGCAGCCGGCGGGTTGCATCTAGTGTTTTCATTTGGTCCAGGGGTTCAATGGCTTTGGTTTTGCCGCGACGCCTTCGAGCATCTCGAGGCCGTCGCGAAAGGGGTGAGGATAAGGCGGGCGCACCGACGTTTGGAGGGCGCGGAACAGCAGTCGTAGACCAGGCATCTATGAGACAGACTTTGAATAGGTTAACAGGATGGTCTTGTCAGCATCTATCTGTTCTCGATGTTGTTTCATCTGCATCCTGAGCTTGATCGGGCGCAGACATCGTCTTGAGGTTTGCGCGCCTTTCGACGAGCGCTGCGCTGCGCCCAGCGACAAATCGAGAAAACAGCAGGATGCGCGCCGTGGAGCCGGCTCGATGCGCGTCGGTCAGCGGCACGGGCGCCGGACGACACGGAGGTCGTCCATCCAATGATGCATCGATTGATATGATGCATCGATTGATATTTCTTGCGCCATTGGCTTATCGACTTCGGGTCCGTGATGGCGCCGCGGCGGATGTCGTCTGGGCGATCACCGATGAGGCGGGAAGCAGAGGCGGCGGGGCGAACGTGCAGGCGCGGGCGGAAGCGGACCCGCCAGGCTTTGATATCTGATGGGGTTTGGATGAGCGTATGGGATTTGATTGGGTTCTTCGTTCGTAGACGGAGGGGAGACTGGAACGTGATGGGCCCCCGCCGGATGCTGGAGCGTGGGAATGTCGGGGGGGCGAGGGTCGGACAGAGCAGCAGGCAGTCTCGCGGACGGCTGACCGCTCGCGAAGCTGATCCGATTCGAGGCTCGCCGCGCGCTGTTTTCAAACCGCGCGGCGCGCGCATTGTCGACTGCCCGGACGGTGGCCCGTTTCCGAGTCGAAGACGCGGGGACGGTGTCGCCTTTTCCTGTTGGCGCCCGGATCCCGCTGCTCCCGCGGCAGGCCAGAGGCTCCCGCAGACTTGCGGGAGGGCAGGGACCGAGGCGACTCTTGCAGCCGATGAGCGCCAGCCACACATCAATCGATATGGCGCGGGGAGTCCTCATTCAGATCGGCGTGGCTCTGGTGGTTTCGTTTGCTTTGGGTCGGATACCCCGAAGCTTGCTTCGGCTTGGATTTCTTGGAGGGGC
>CAZFCY010000231.1:1125-6009 GCA_964517665.1 uncultured Opitutaceae bacterium
CCGTGTCGTCCGCAGGCGAAGCGGTCCACAGGGAGGTGGATTCTCCAATGACGCGGGGCTTGCCCCGGGGATCTTTACTTGCCGCCGCTGGATTGTCGGATGCGGCGGAATCGCGCGTTGCGTCTGCCTCGCCATCCGATGCCTGGCAGGCCGGGGCAAACGCCGCGGCCTGGGACGCGCTTCTGGATGCGATTCTCAACGACTATTCCCATCGCGATCGCGTGGCGCGCGATTGGCCCGGGCGCTTTGCCGGGTTTCGTGCCGCCGCCGTGCAGGCAGAATCTTCAACCGTGTTTGCCGCGGTCGCGGCCGATGTGCTGGCCGGCGCGCGCGACGTCCATTTGTGGCTGCGGGTCGAGGGGCGGAAAGTGGAAACATGCCCGATCGGTCGCGCCGGCAACCGCGACGAAACGCTGCCGCGCGCCTCCGTGCCGGGTGCGAAGGCCCTGAGCGACGATATGTGTTCGGCGGTGATCGCGCGGGAGGGGCTGCCTCCGATCGCTTATATGGCGTTGTCCGCCTGGCCCGCCGACGCCACGAGCGTGGAGCCGGCCGTCGCGTTTATATACAGCCTGGCCGGACGGGGAATCGAGCGGCTCATTGTCGACGTGCGCGACAACGCGGGCGGCGCCGAGGCGACCGCGCGGTGTTTCGCGTCCCACCTCGTCCGCGAGCAAACGACCTATGCGCGGCACAGGTTTCGTGACCGCCGGGCGCCGGATGGGTGGGGACGATGGCGAAACCGTGTGATCGCGCCCGCGTCGCCGCCCGGCGATGGAGCGAGGCGGTTCGAGGGCCGGATTGTCGTCCTGTCCGGGCCGCGTTCCCTTTCGGCGACCGAGTCTTTTCTTCTGATGATGCGCCATGGCGCGCGGGCGATGTTGATCGGACAGAATTCCGGCGGGAGTTCCGGCGCTCCGAAGCCGTTCGACTTGGGGAACGGAGTGATCGCATTCATCCCGACGTGGGAAACGCGCGATCCCGATGGAGCGGCGCTGGAAGGCCGGGGCATCGCGCCCGATAGCCGTGTCGAGTGGAGCGCCGAACCCGCGTCGGAGAACGATCCCGTCCTCGAGGCGGCAATCGAAGCGCTGACGAAATAGCGGATGCGTCGCGCTTCCGCTTTGACTCGCCGCTGCGGGCGCGATTCCGATTCATGGCGATGTCTTGTTGTTGGCTTAAATTCGTTTCTTTGCTGGCGTTGGCCGGTGGTTCGGGCGGCTGGAGCGATGCCGCGGGCCACTCGAAGGTTCGGATTCTCGACTTCGAAACGCCCGCGATGACGACCTGGGCCGCGTTTGTGCCGCCCGAAAGCGTGGAGGCGGAATGCGTTGTCGTTCAGGATCTTTCCGTGGCGCGCGCCGGCTCGGCATCCGCGAGATTGCATGCGCCGGCGTTCGCCCGCTTTGGCGTTCGGTTCAAAGGGATCACCATTTCCGTCAGAGCCGGCGAACGATACAGACTATCCACGTGGGTTCGGATCGGTCCCGATTTCGTTGTGGCCGAAGGCACGCCCGGCGTCCTCGCCCGATTGACGCTGTTCGATCGCGGCGGCTCGGATTTTTCCGGAGGGCACAGATATGTCGGTTTAAGCGGCGACGTGGCGGATTCTCCCGATGGCCTCCGCTGGGAGCCGCCCGCTCCGCCCTCCGACGATGAGGACGCATGGACCAGGCTGGAGGCGGAGGTCGTCATTCCAAACGGCGTGGCGGCGGTGGTCCCGATGCTGTTTGTCTGGCAGGGCAGGGGGACGGTCTGGGTCGACGATATTCGATTCGAGCGAGCCGGTTCATGACGGGCGCGCGGTTGATGGCGCCAGCCTCGTGACCTCGGCTGCTACAGAGAGCGAATCGTCATCGCTCCATTTGTCGGTCGTCGTGCCGGTCTATAACGAATCGATCGCGTTGCGCGTGTTCGTCCCGGAACTGTTGAAGGCCCTGCGCGGCGCGCTGCCCGGCGGGCGGTGGGAGGTTGTTTTTGTCGATGACGGCTCGGACGATGGCGGCTCGACGTTTCTCGATCAGCATGAGGAAGGCGAACGGGTGATCGCGCTGCGCCATCCGCGGCGCGTCGGCTCGGGCGCGGCGCGCAGAACCGGAAGCGCGCGGGCGCGGGGCGAGTGGGTTGCCTGGATCGATGCCGACGGCACTTATGATCCACGGGATCTCGAGGACTTGTTGCGGCACGCGGAGACCGGGGGCTGCGATCAGGTGATCGGCGTCCGAAGCGACGAGCACGGCCGGTGGAAACGGCTTCGCCGGGCGGCAAAGACCTTTGCGCGCTCGCTCGCCTCCGCGCTGTTGCGGACGCCGATACCCGACCTGAACAGCGGGCTGCGCATCATCAGGAGAAGTTGTCTCGCGGCGTGGAGCGGGGAACTGCCCGACGGCTTTTCCTGCACGTCGACCGCGACGCTGGCGGCGCTATGCCGGAAGCAGCGGGTGTTGTTTGTTCCCATCCGCTATCGACCCCGCGCGCCGGGAAGCAGCAGCAAGTTCGGTCCGGTGGTCGATACGTTGCGCTTGTTCAGGGTCGTGCTGCGCTACGGGTTTCAGGGATCGCGCGCAGGCAGCAGTTCCCGGATATGACAAACCGCGTCCAGCTTGCGCACGGGCATGTTCAGGCGATCGGGCGACCCGGGCTGCCAGCGCGTTTGCCAGCGTTCCCGGGCGACGATGGTCGGAGTGTGGGCGGGCAGCCGTGCTTCGATGCTCTCGCCGCCGAGCAGCATGACTCGTTTGCCCTCCTTCATCCATTGCGCGACGAGGTCGCTCAATGGCGCCATGTTGGCGGTTTTGCCTTTGTCGAATCGCACGATCCACACCTCGCGACCGCCCGCGAAGCGGATGGCCATGGCCAGCGCGGAAAAAGCGGAACGATCGGATACAAGCACGACAGCATCGGGTGGAATGTGCGCGATGAGGCGGTTGCAAAAATCCCATGTGCCGGCGTGCTCCGGCACGTTTCCAAGTGTTCGCTGCGCGAATGTTTCGCCAGCGGCCTGTCCGCCGATTACCATACACGTGGCAATAAATAAATATGCATGACTGGAGGGACGACCTCCGTGTCGTCCGCGGACCGGACAGAGCCGGTCCCTCCAACGAAGACCATGGACGCAGCGCCTCGTGCGCGGTACTGTTGACCAGGCGATCGGCCGACGGAGGCGAAGCAGAAACGCCAGCCCGACAACAAGGAAGGGAAGCGTATAAACGAAAAGCCGGCGCATCGCGTAAGGCTGGACGGGATTGCAGAAGAGATCGCAGCCGAAAACCACGAGCGTCCCGAATCCCGCGACCGCCATCGCGGCGATCTCGGGAGCGTGCTGGCGCCGGCTCAGCACACACGCCCCGGCGAGGGCCGGCAGGAAACCGAGCGGCATCCAATACCAGTCGAGCCGGCGCAAGGTCTCTTCCCGGAAGCTGCGAATCTCACGTCCGAGCCCGGCGTGAAAATAGGTGTCGGGAGACGAGGGATCCGCGCGAAATAAATACAGCCACAGGGCCGCGAGGGTTGCGCCTGCGACCAGCGTCCACCAAGCGCGCCGCAAGTTGCGAAGACGCGAGTTTGGGGTTCCGCCTTCAGGCGGTTTCGATTGGCGCGACTCCCGTGTCCAGACCGGCGGAAGCCGGGACTCCGAACTTCGATCCGTCGCTGCCACCAGTCCCAACCGCACTCGCAGCCAGCCCGCCACCGCCAGTGCGATGGCCGCGGCGACCACGCCCGCCACCACGGCGGGGTCCGATGCGAGGGAGCGAATGTTTCCGAGCAGATACGCGCCCGATTGTTGTGAGATCAGGACGCCGGCCGCAGCCGCCCCGACGAGGCCGCCGAGGACAAGTCCCCTCAGGGCGGCGCGATTCATGCGGGCAAAGAGCAGCGCGGCTGGCGTCGCGGCGACGATGACGAGAGCGTCGAACTTCACGGACAGCGCTGCGGAGAAAATCAGGCCGGCCGCCAGACCCGCGACGAATCGCCCGCGCGCCGCGGATCCGAGCAGGCAGAGGCCGGTTGTCCAGAGCGCAAACAGCAGCGGCTCCGCGTAGTGCCGGTTCGCGGCCCAGGCGGTCAGCGGATGCAGGACGAGCAGGAGGACGACGGCGAGGCCCACGACGGCGCCGAGGCGTCGCGCCGCCAGCCAGCCGAGCGACAGAATGCCGAGAAGCGTCGCGCCCCAGTTCATTCCCTGCATCCAGGACCATCCTCCGATGGCAAAGCCCGCCCCGAAAAACGTCGCCACTCCCGCCGGAAAATGCGGCACGGCCGGGCCGGCTGGCGTGGTCTGGTCGGCGAGCGTAAGGCCGGGCGAGATCCCGAGAAACGCCGCGCGCCCCTCCTCGGAGCCGCGCGTAAACTGCACCGGTTCGCGGCGCAGAAGCAGGTTCTTCGACTCGGGCGGGAAGCGATCGAACTCAGGCAGGGCGACGCGAAACCGGCCGGTTTTCGCGAGGTGGATCGCCGCGCCGAGGTACATGCCTTGATCGTGATTCCCCAGTAGATTCTCCCCCGGCGCGAGGCGGTGTTGCATCGTCCACAGACCGATTCCGGCCGTGACGATCGCGAGCCCGAGCAGGCCGAAACGGGCGCTGCGCGAGCGTCGCAGGCCGGCGGCGCGCAGCCCGCGACACACTTGATTGATGAAACCCGCCGCGGCCGCGCCCAGCAGCGCCAGGGAGGAAACGACGATGCCCCAAGCCGCGACCTGAAAACCTCCGCCGAGCCAGCCGCTCCAGGCGCCGGCCAGAAGGCTGGACGCGAATCCCACGGAAGCGCCGACATGCGCGGCAGTGAGGACGCGCCTCGCGCGATTCGGGAGCCTCGAGGCAGTCACAAGCTGTTTACCGGGCAGATGCTCGAGCAAGGTGGATGCCGGCCTCCGGCCGGCGT
>CAZFCY010000232.1:0-5999 GCA_964517665.1 uncultured Opitutaceae bacterium
AGCGCGCGCTGCTCCACGATGTGAAGGCGCGCATCGAGGAGTTCAACGCGCTCGCCGGCCGCGAGTTCATCCACCTCGGCATGACCAGCCGCGATCTCACGGAAAACGTCGAGCAGCTCCAGGTCGCGCGCGGGCTCGAGTTGTTGCGCGTGAAGGCGGTGGCGGCGCTGGCCCGGCTGGCCGCCCGCGCGAAGCAGACGCGCGCGCTCATGATCACCGGCCGCACGCACAATGTCCCGGCCCAGCCGACGACCTTCGGCAAGCGGCTCGCGATGTTCGGCGAGGAACTGCTCATCGCCGTCGAGCGGCTCGACCAGCTCCTCGCGCGATATCCGGCCCGCGGATTGAAGGGCGCGGTCGGCACGCAGCTCGATCAGACGACGTTGTTCGACGGCGACACGGCGAAGGCGGCGGAGCTCGAGCAGCGCCTGATGAAACACCTCGGGCTCGGGCGCGTCGCGGGCGCGGTCGGACAGGTCTATCCGCGCAGCCTCGATTTCGATGTCGTCTCGGCGTTGCACCAACTCGGCGCCGGCGCCGGCAGTTTCGCCACGACCGTGCGCCTCATGGCCGGTTACGGGCTCATGACGGAGGGTTTCAAGAAGGGCCAGGTCGGCTCCTCGGCCATGCCGCACAAGGTCAACTGCCGCAACTGCGAGCGCATCCACGGGTTCCTCACGATTCTCGCCGGGCACGTGACGATGGCGGCCGGGCTCGCCGGCGACCAGTGGAACGAAGGCGATGTTTCCTGCTCGGTCGTGCGCCGCGTCGTGTTGCCCGACGCGTTCTTCGCGATCGACGGATTGCTGGAAACCTTCCTCACCGTGCTCGATCAGTTCGAGGTTTTCCCCGCCGCGATCCGGGCGGAGAACGAGCGCCAGCTTCCCTTCCTCGCCACGACTACGATCCTCATGGAGGCGGTGAAACGCGGCGCGGGCCGCGAGACGGCGCACGCCGCGATCAAGGAACACGCGCTCGCCGCGGCCCACGCCATGCGTGAGGGCTCGGGCGACGGCGCCATGCTCGACCGCCTCGCGGGCGACCGGCGCCTCGGGCTGACCAGGCCGCAGCTCGGCGCGATCCTCGGCGACGGCAAACGCTTCGTCGGCGCCGCGCCCGCGCAGGTCGATGCGTTTGTCGCGGCCGTGCGCGCGTGGACGCGGAAGTTTCCCGCGGCGAAGGCCCTGGAGCCCGCGCCGCTGCTGTAGCGCGAAGCCTTCCGGATCAGTCGCGGCAGTCGAACTCGTTGCGCCTCCGAACCGTTCCGGAGGGAAGCCTCTCTGGACTTTGGAACCGCGTCGAAGGTCGCGCTTGTGCTCGTTTGCCGAACACGGAAACAAAACAGCCGGCGCTCATCGAGCGGCCGGCTGCGCATGTTTCGCTGTTTAAAGCGCGCCGCTCAGAGCGCGCCGGCCAGGCCGGGATAGTCGATCGCGTTGGCGAAGACCATCAGGTCCTCCTCGGCGCACTCGCTGCCCTCGATCTCGACGAGGATCGCCCCGCCAACGACGACCTTGACGGAGCCGCTCTTGTCCGGGGCGTTGTATTTCACCATCGCGCGCTGGCCCTTGAGGCGGATGAGTTTCCCTCCGTCGGCGTTCGCGAACATCGGGTTGCCCATCATCATCATCACGCCCTGCATCATCGGGGAGTCGGTGAGGATTTTGATCGTGACCGTGGAGTCGCCCTTGCTGTATTCGCGCTCGGCCGTGACGCCGCCGCCGAAAAAGCCCGCGGCCGCCGCCTGCGAAGTCGCGTCCGCCGCTTCCCAGCCGCTTGGGGGCTTGGGGAGAAACTCCGTCAGACTTTCGGCCCGCTTCTGTTTGATCAGTTGGGTCGCGGTCTCGAGGGACTGCGCCGCCATGACAAAATCGCCGTCGTTGTAGGCTTTGACCGCCTCCTCGATCGTCTCGGTCACGTCGTCGGCGTGGAGAGCGACGTTGCCGGAGAGCAGGCCGAGAGAGCACAGCGCGAAAACAGAGCGCAGGGAAACTTTCATGATGATTCTCGAAGATGGGTTCAGAGCGTTAGGGAGCTGCAGTTATGCGCGGCTGGCGGCTTTCGGGCAACAACACTCTGCGCCCGGCGTTGACAGCCCTGCCCGCGCCGCGACGAGATGGAGCCGACACGATGGCCTCCACCCCGGGAATCGAGTTCGGCGCCACTGTCCGCAACCTCGCGGCCGGCGTCGATGTATTCGATCGTTTCAGGCTCGCGCGTCTCCTCGGTCGCGGCGGCATGGGCCTGGTCTGGCTCGCGCGCGATCGTTCGCTCGAGATCGAGGTGGCGTTGAAATTCCTGCCCGAGGCGGTCGGGCTCGACGAGGCGGCCGTGGCGGATCTCGCGCACGAGACGCGCCGCGCCCGTGAACTCGCGCATCACCACATCGTGCGCGTCTATGATTTTCACCGCGACGAGCGCATGGCGGCGATCTCGATGGAGTATATCGATGGGCCGACGCTCACCGGCTTGCGCCTCGAACAGCCCGGCGCGGTTTTCGAACCCGCGCGGTTGATTCCGTGGGTGAAACAGCTTTGCGCCGCGCTCGACTACGCGCACGAGCTGGCCCGCGTGGTGCATCGCGACCTCAAGCCGTCGAACCTTCTGATCAACAGCCGTGGCGACCTGAAGATCTCCGACTTCGGCATCTCGGCGTCCGTTTCCGACACGGTTACACGGCTCAGCCGCATCGTTTCCAGCTCCGGCTCGCCGCCTTACATGAGCCCGCAACAGATGCTCGGCGGCGCGCCCGCCGCGTCGGACGATGTGTACTCGCTCGGCGCCACGCTCTACGAACTCGTCACGGGCCGTCCGCCGTTTCACTCGGGGAACATCCCGTTGCAGGTCCAGTCGATCGTGCCTGCGACGCTGGCCGCGCGCCGCCGCGAACTCGGCGTGCGCGCGGGAGGGATTCCGGAAAACTGGGAGCGAACGATCGCCGACTGCCTCTCGAAGGATCCGGGCGCGCGGCCGTCCTCTGCTGGTGAAGTGGCCCGACGGTTGACGGAGGCCGCGCCCGCCACCGCCGTCGAAATGCGGGCGCCTGCGGTCGTTCTTGCAGAACCGCCGCCATCGGAATCGGGCGCGGAGGCCGCGGCAGTCGTCGATGTTGCAGGCGCGCCAGTGCCGGCGAGCGGAACCGTCGGACCGCCGGCTGACCAACCTGTCGGCCTGCCCGACCGCCCCGCCGTCGAATCGGGGCGCAAGCGGCGCTGGCCGCTCCTCGCGGGCGCCGCGACCGCGTGCCTCGCCGCCGCCGGGATCGCATGGCTGTGGTCGGAGCGCGCTCCTGCCGCCGGAACGATCGAAGGCCCTCCCGTTTCTTCCGGAGCCTCCGCGTCTGTGCCGGCGTCCGCGTCCGCGGAAGCCCCGGCGCGGCCGTTCATCTTGCGCGTCGATCCGCCGGATGCGCCCAACCTTCATGTCTGGATCGGACGTTCTGAAGGCATGCAGCCCGAGGATGGTGTCGTGCGCTTCGCGGAACTCGCGGACGGGGATTACGAAGTCGTTGTCCAGGCCGAGGGTTTTCAGCCCGTTGTCACCCGCATCCGTGTCGTGGGAGATGATCGCGATCAGGAAGTGCGTCTCGTGCCGTTGCGCGGGCGGCTGGAGATCGTCACTTCGCCGGGCGCGCGCGCCACCGTGGTGGACGATCGCGGCCGGCCGGTGGATGTGGGCACGGCGGATGCGCAAGGCCGGCTCGTGAGCGACAACACACTGCGGGTCGGCCGCTACACCTTGCGGCTCGAGGCGGAGAACCGCATCGGCGCGGAGCTCCCGGTGGAACTCGCCGTCGGACGCACGGCGCATGTGCGCCACCTGCTCGATCCGCAGCCGGGGCGGATCCGTGTCGTCAGCGTGCCCTCCGGCGCGGAAGTGTTTCTCAATGACGATCCGGTGGGCTTCACGCCGACGACGGTGGAGAACGTGCCCGTCGGCCAGCCGGTCCGGGTGCGGGTGGCGCGCGCCGGCTACCGTCCGGGCGAGATGGAGCTGTCCCTTGCGCCCGGCGAAGTTCGCACCTTGAACGCCGGCACGCTCGCGGCCGAAGCGGGGGCGATCGACTTCACGCTCGCGGGGGCCGCGGATGGCGTCGCGAATTTCGAGGTGTTTCTCGATGCGCGTCCGGCACGCCCGGTCTGGGGCGGCGAAACCTGGCGCATCGAGGGAGTGGAGCCGGGAGAACACCGGCTCGAGATCCGCCGTCGCGATCACGAATCGTGGAGCGGCGCGGCGACCATTCGCGACGGCGAAGTCACGCGCATCGAGGCCGCGCTCGCGCCGTTGCCGGCGACGCTCGCGCTGGCGGTGAGCGGCGTGAAAAGCTTCGAGGTGCTCGTCGACGGAGTCGCCGCCCGGCCCGAGGACGGTCGTTTCTCGCTTCCGCCCGGCGAGGCTGTCTGGGTGACTCTGCGCGCGCCGGGCGCGCCCGACACCTCGCGCAGTTTCAACCTCGCGCCCAACGCCCGCGAAACGTGGAGCGTCGAGCTGAAGATCCCCCAGCCGGAGCGCGGCCGGCCGTGGACCGTGCCCGACCTCGGCTTGACGATGGTCTGGGCGCCGCCGGGCGAGTTCGCGATGGGCAGTCCCGCCGGCGAGGTCGACCGCGATGCCGACGAGGGGCCGGCCACGATCGTGCGCTTCACGCAGGGTTTCTGGATCGGAAAGGCGGAGGTCGCGCAGGACGAGTGGCAGGCGATCATGGGAAACAATCCGAGCGCGTTCGCCTCCGCCGGCCCGCGCGCGCCGGTCGAGCAGGTTTCATGGGACGACGCCGTCGAGTTCTGTCGCCGGCTCAACGAGCGTGAACGCGCGATCGGGCGCCTTCCCGATGGCTTCGCCTATGGGCTTCCGACCGAGGCGCAATGGGAATTCGCCTGCCGCGCCGGGACGACGACCGCATTCGCCTTCGGCGATTCGCTCGAGGCCACGCAGGCGAACTTCGACGGCACGCAACCGTACGGCGCGCGCGCCAAACCGGGCGCGAATCGCCAGACGACGATGCAGACGGGATCCTTCTCCGCCAACGCCCTCGGCCTGTATGATATGCACGGCAACGTCTGGGAATGGTGCGCCGATGTATATGGCGAACAGCTTCCGGGCGGCACTGTCGGCGATCCGACGGCCCCGGCGGGCGGGGTCTATCGAGTCGCCCGCGGCGGCGGCTGGGCCAGCGAAGGCGCCCATTGTCGTTCGGCCAACCGCCTCATGTTCGCCGCGCGCCATTCCTGGAACGACCTCGGCTTCCGGCTCGCGCTGCGGGCGGTGGAGTGAGGTTGCGCGTGCGCCGATGGGTGGGGGAATTACATTCAACCTGACCAGCCTCGCGCTCGGTCTCGCATTTGTGTGCGTCAGCCTGGGAAGGGCTCTCTTGACCAGCCGGTCGGCCGCTTTGCTCTTCAGCCATGACTGCGTCGGCGATTCTTGAACTCAAGCAAAGGCTTTCAAAGCTTTCGGAAGCGGACCGCCGCATGGTCGCCGCGTACTTGCTCCGCCTGAAGCACGAATCGCCCGCCGGTCGGCGTGAAGCCACGCGGACGATGAAGGAGATGGATGCCGGCGGGAAAGTCCGGCTCGAGGATTTGGCGAAGCAACTTGGGCATGCCTAGCGGGTCTGCATACGAGCCGGTCCTCTCGGGCAAGGCTTCGTCGTTCCTCATTGGAGTCTCGAAAACCAGGCAGAAGAAGCTCATCGCGCTGATCTTCCAGATTTCGGAGCATCCCGGCCAGCTCGGCGACTGGCAGTTCAGTTTCTGGCCGGACCATGCGGTCCGCGAATTGCGCTTCACAGAGATCGCGGAACTGTAGAACAGCCAATCCACTCGATACAAACGAGACCGTCGTCCTGCAGGGATAGAATAATCACGACCGCCGCTCCGCGGTGGAGAGAGGGAAGCGCGCGGCCACTTCTCTTGCGCTGCGTGGGACGACGCGCGATCGGCGACAACGCTTCCCGGTCTGTGGTTCGTGCGACACGAGTCTTTCGCGCAATCGCCTGT
>CAZFCY010000233.1:0-5901 GCA_964517665.1 uncultured Opitutaceae bacterium
CTCGCGGGGATCTTCGGCGGAGGCATGCTCGGGTTGTTTCTTCTCGGCCGCCTGTCGAAACGCGCCGATGGCCGCGCCGGCCTGGTCGGCGTGGCGGCGGGCGTGGTCGTCATCCTCTGGATGAGCCTTTCGCCGCGCTGGACGGGCGTGCCGGAGGCATGGCGCAGCCCGTTCCATGGTTTTCTCACCATCGTCTTCGGCACGATCGCGATCCTCGTCGCCGGCCTGATCGTGGCGCGATTTGGACGCGCGAAGCCGGCGGTCGAGGCCTCCGGCTCGGGAAAAGGGGAGTGATTTCGGGACCGGGCCGCCGGGTCTGATGGGGGATGGGCCTGCCGGCGCTATCGCGTCGGTCTCACTTCGGCTTCCCATGCCTCGAGTTTTGCCTCGAGCCGTGCGGCATCGGCCGCGTGGCCGGCGAGCAGATTGTTCTGCTCGGCCGGGTCGGCGTTGATATTGAAAAGCCACTTTTCCGTGCTGGCTCCCTCCTGGAGCGAAACGTATTTCAGCTCGCCTTCGCGCACGCCGCGCCAGACGCGCTCACCGCGCCGGCCGCGCCAGAACAGGGCGCGTTCCGGCGGCGGCGCGCCTGTCTCTATATCATGCAGGATGTCGATGCCGTCGAACGGCCGATCTTCGGCCGGCTTCACCCCCGCGGCGCGGGCGATCGAGGCGGTGAGATCGAGCGTCATCGCGGGCAGCGCATGGTCGATGCCGGCCGGCAGCACGCCGGGCCAGCGCGCGATCGCGGGCACGCGAATGCCGCCTTCGAACGTGTCGCCCTTCCGGCCGCGGAGACCGGTGGGCCGGGCGCTGGTCGTGCCGCCGTTGTCGCTCGCGAAGATCACGAGCGTGTGGTTCGCGGCCTTTTGCTTGTCCACTGTCGCGAGCACGCGGCCGATCGCCTCGTCCATGCTTTCGATCATCGCCGCATAGATCTCCGGCGGGCTTTCACCCTGGCGCCAGCGGCGCGAATCCGGAGGCAGCGGTTCCGGGCTCGCCTCGTCGGGAGCCTGATAGGGACTGTGCGGCGCGGTGAAGGGCAGATAGAGAAAGTAGGGTTGTTCGGGCGCGCTGGCGCCATGCGCGTCCAGCCAGCGCGCCGCCTCGTCGGCGATGAGTTCGGTGAAATATCCCGGCCGCTTTATCGATTCCTCATTGAGCCGCAAAACATGCATGCCGCCCGGCGGATCCTCCACGTGATAAAAATACTCCATGCCGCCGCCGAGCGAGTAGAACGCATGGTCGAAACCGTGTCGGTTCGGCGAAAACTTCTCTTCATATCCGAGATGCCACTTCCCGGCCATCGCGGTGGCATAGCCTGCCGTCTTCAGCATCCGCGCGATCGTGGTCTCGCTCACGGGCAGGCCGAGTTCGCCTTTCGCGGCGAGCCGGATGGCATCGTCGTAGCGCCCCACACCGCCGAACCCGATGGCGCACTCGAGGCCGCCGACGCGTTGCTGATACCGGCCGGTGAGCAGGGCCGCGCGCGTCGGCGTGCACTCGGGGCCGTTGGCATAGAACTGCGTGAAGCGCACGCCCTGCGCGGCGAGCCGGTCGAGCGTCGGCGTGGCGATGTCGTTCGCGCCATAACAGCCGAGATCGGCCGGGCCCATGTCGTCCGCGACGATGAGGATGATGTTCGGCCGGGGGGCCGGTGATTCGGCTGTCTCCCCTGGGGCGACGGCGCATGCCGTGAGCAGGAGCAGCGGCGCGCCCGCCGCGAGGAGGGCCGGGATCGGACGCAAGCTCAGAGTCATGATTCAAGACAGACGCGTCGGCGCGCGAGGTCAACGCCCGGCGCGGCGTGCCAGACGCGCGCAGCAGCAATCCGCTTCGGAGATCGGGCTCCGCCCCGGATGTAAATCAAGTGTCAAAATCCGGGTGGATCGCATCGAATATTACAATACGCGAAGGAATGACGCGGCCCGGCGCGCGCGTCCACCGCGGCACTCTTGCCGCGCCCTGCTTCTGGCTCACAAGGTTGACTGTCAGCCCATATCAATTGCGTTTCCGCGGAACCTTTGATATAAATATCCGGTCTCGACGCGAACGCGCTCGCTGTGTGGCGCGCGCATTGTCGCTTCAACCCCAACCCCTGGAACCTCTCGAAATCCGATTCGCCAGCGGCTCCGGCCATGCCTGTCGCATCCGAATCCCCACCGTCTTCTTCCCGCCTCGCGCGGGCCGCGGAGCCGATCCGGTTTCGCGGCCCGCGCGAGGCGCGCCGTGCGTTCTTCCTTCCTTACCTCAACCTTCGAAGCTGCTCATCGCAATCGACCATGAACCCATTCCGGATGATTCGTCTGCCTGCCTGCTTTTTCGCCCTTTCCGCTTCCGTGCTGCTCATCTGCGGCGCGCGCGCCGCCAGCAGCCCGTCCCTGATGGAAAACCTGGGCCGCGGCGTCGTGGCCGTGCGCACAAGCGCGACCGACGTTTATATATCGTGGCGCGTGCTGGGCACGGACCCGATCGATGTATCGTTCAACCTCTATCGCTCCACCGGCGGAGCCGCCGCGGCGCTGCTCAATGCCGCGCCGATCACGGGCGCGACCATCTTCACCGACACCGGCGCGGATCTGGCGCAGGGAAACAGTTATTTCGTCCGGCCGATCTTTTTCGGCGTGGAGCAGGATCCGAGCGCGAGCTTCGCGCTGCCGGCAAACGCGCCCGCGCAACAGTACCTTCGCGTGCCGTTGCAGCGGCCCGCGGATGGAACCTCGCCGGCGGGCCCGCATTCCTACAGTCCAAACGACGCGAGCGTCGGCGATCTCGACGGCGACGGCGAATACGAGCTTGTGATCAAATGGGAGCCGTCGAATGCGCGCGACAGCTCCAACGACGGCTTCACCGGCGACACCTACATCGACGCCTACCGGCTCGATGGCACGATGCTGTGGCGGATCGACCTCGGCATCAATGTCCGGGCGGGGCCGCACGACACACCGTTTTTTGTCTATGACCTCGATGGCGACGGGCGCGCGGAGGTTTTCATGCGCACCTCGGCGGGCACGCGCGACGGCGTGGGCAACTTCGTCGCCGATCCCGCGAAGTTTCAGGGGCCGTTTCCGAGCGAGCCGTTCGATCACAACGCCGACTACCGCGGCTATCCGAGCAACGGGCGCGCGCTCGTCGGCCCGGAATTTCTCACCATCTTCAACGGCCTGACCGGCGCCGAACTCGCCTCGACGAAATATCAACCCGCGCGGCACCCCGACACGGATTTTCCGACGCCGCAGCAACTCTTCGACATCTGGGGCGACAATTTCGGCAATCGCCAGGGCCGCCACTATTCGCCCGGAGTGGCGTATCTCGACGGCCAGCGCCCGAGCATCGTGATGGGCCGCGGCTACGCCGGCGGACAGTCGGGCCATCCGGGACGCGTGGCCCTCGCGGCGTGGAATTTCCGCGACGGAGCAATCACGCCGTTGTGGCAGGTCGCGACGGTCGGCGGTTCGGGTGGCCACACCTCGGCCGTGGCCGATCTGAACGGCGACGGGCTCGACGACATCGTTTACGGCCAGGTCTGGGCGCGGCACGACGGCGTCTTGATCGAGCGCGAGGATTGGGGCCACGGCGACGCGCTGCACGTGTCGCAGATGGATCCGGACAAGCCGGAGCAAATGGTTTTCATGCCGCACGAGTCGCCCTCCTCGTATGGCCCGAACGCGCTCTCGCTCGACAACGGCGCGACCGGCGCGCTCGTCCTCGGCGTGCAGGGCAGCGGCGATGTCGGCCGCGGCGTGGCGGCGGACATCGACCCGCGCTTCCGGGGCTTCGAGATGTGGGGCACGAGCGCGACCCCCGGCCTGTATAACGCGCAACATATCGCGCCCAACGCCGTGCTCGGCCCGCGCGGCGCGCCGGTGTCGTCGAACAAGCCCGGCTCGATCAACCATGTCGTCTGGTGGGATGGCGACCTGCTGCGCGAGCTGCTCGACAATATATCGATTCGCAAGTGGGACTGGGACCTCGAGATCGAGACCCCGATCTTCGAGCCGTCCGGGATCCTGTCCAACAACGGCACCAAGTCGAACCCATCCCTGCAGGCGGACATCCTCGGCGACTGGCGCGAGGAGGTGATCTGGCGCGAGAGCGGCAACGACGCCGTTCGCATCTATACGACAACAATCCCCACGCCGCACCGCTTCCACACGTTGATGCACGACCGCCAGTACCGCCAGGCGATCGCGCGGCAGAATGTCGGCTATAATCAACCGCCGCATCCGAGTTTCTATCTGGGCGACGGCATGGCTCCCGCGCCCGCCGCGAACATCGTCACCTCGCTCGATGTCCTGCTCGGGCCCGCCGCGCCCGTCTTCACGGGCGTGTCGGCCGATACCGGCATCCTGCCCGACGACCAGATCACGAGCGATCAAACCCTGATCCTCCACGGCACGGCCGAGGCCGGCGCGACCATCACCGTGACGCATCTCGGCGTCGGCGTGGCGGGCACGACGACCTCCGACAGCGCGGGCAACTGGAGCCTCGACTACACCGGCACGGCCCTGCCGGAGGGCTTCGCGCTCTTCAGCGCCACCGCCACGGATGGCGACGGCGTCACCGGCGCGCCGACGAACCCGCCGTTTGTCGTTGAAATCGATATATCCGCGCCCCCGGCGCCGGTCATCACGGATGTCGCCGATGAAGGAGGCTCGCTTGTGTTCGTCGGCACGGCCGAGGCGGGCAGCGTCGTCAGCGTGGTTGCGGACGGAAGCACGGCGCTCGGCTCGGCCGTCGCGAACGCCGACGGCACGTGGACGCTCGCGTATTCCGGCCCGCCGCTCAGCCCGGGCGCGCATGTCTTCACGGCGGCGTCGGACGATGTCGCGGGCAACACCGGTCCCGCCTCCACGCCCTCCAGTGTGAACACCACCATCACGACGCCGGTCATTGCCGCGATCGCGAATGACACGGGGTCTTCCGCGAACGACGGCATCACGGCGGATCCGACGCTCGTCTTCAACGGCACGGCCGGCGCCGGCGACACGGTCACATTGCGCGAGGTCGGCGGCGCCGTGATCGGCGCGACAGTCGCGAGCGGCGGCGGGGCATGGAGTGTCGATCACTCCGGCACGGCGCTGGCGGACGGGCTTTATGCCTTTTCCGCCGCGGCCAGCAACACGAGCGGCACGAGTTTTTCGTCGCCGTCGTTCCTGGTGACGATTGATACAGTCGCGCCGGCGGTCGAATCGATCACACGACTGAATCCTTCCGCGCCGATCAGCACGGCGGAAAGCGTCACCTTCCGCGTCACGTTCGACGAGCCGGTCGAAGGCGTCGTCGCCGGGGCCTTCACGCCGGTGTTCGTCGCCGGGCTCGGTGGAGCGATCGTCGATATATCATCCGGGGGCGATGGCGTTTTCGATGTCACGCTCGATTTGATCGGAGAGGGGATCGCGCGGCTCGATATTCTTGCCGCCGGTTCCGCCATCGCCGATCCGGCCGGGAATCCGCTCGCGGCCGATTTCACCGCCGGGCAAACCTACACGCGCGCGCTTGTCGGCGACGGCGTGTGGATTCGCGGCGAGAGCGGCGGCTTGTGGGGCGACAACGCGAACTGGGAAAACGGCGTGGTCGCCGACAACGCCGGCAGCACGGCCGACTTCAACACGCTCGAGTTGACCGATGACAATATCGTGCGCCTCGACTCGCCCCGCACGGTCGGCAATCTGATCTTTGGCGACTCCGACATCGGCTCGGCCGCGAACTGGCTCGTCGACGACAACGGCAACGCCGCCAACACGCTCACGCTCGCTACGCTCGCCGGCGGACCGACCGTCACGGTGAATCCGCTCGGCATCGACGCGTGCGCGACACTCGCCGTCCCGGTCGGCGGCAACCAGGGCCTCGCCAAGCTCGGTCCGGGCACGCTCGTCCTGACGCGGCCAAACGCACTCA
>CAZFCY010000234.1:0-5894 GCA_964517665.1 uncultured Opitutaceae bacterium
GGGCGACCGGGACGGCAACCCCGGCGACCGGGAGGCCGAGAGGACCCGTGCGAGCCCGCCGCCGCCGCCGATGCTCTGGGCCAGGATGCCGACGGCGTGCTTGCCGCCGATCCAGAACTGCCGGACCGAGTCGCGATAGCGGGCGTTCCACTCCGTCCAGAGCACCGGGAAGTTCCCGACCTGATAGCCGCCCTGCCCGAGATCCCACGGCTCGGCGATGAGCTTCACGCCGGAGAGGACCGGATCCTGATAGATCGTGTCGAAGAACGCGCCGAGGCGATCGACCTCGTGCAGTTCGCGCGCGAGGGCCGAGGCGAGGTCGAAGCGGAAGCCGTCGATGTGCATCTCCGTGACCCAGTAGCGCAGGCTGTCCATGACGATGCGCAGCGAGTGCGGGTGCACGAGGTTGAGGGTGTTTCCGCAGCCGGTGAAATCCATATAATGCCGCCGGTCGTCGGGCGCCGTTCGATAATAGGCGCGGTTGTCGATGCCGCGGAAGGAGAGGGTCGAGCCCAACTGGTTGCCCTCGGCCGTGTGATTATAGACGACGTCGAGAATCACCTCGATGCCCGCGTTGTGCAGGGCCTTGACCATCTCCTTGAACTCGCGCCCGACATCGCGGGGCGACGCGCGGCGCGCGGCGTATTCGGGCTCCGGGGCGAAGAAGGCGAGCGTGTTATAGCCCCAGTAGTTGCGCAGGCCCTTTTCCAGGAGATGGCGGTCCTGGAGAAAATGGTGGATCGGCATCAGCTCGATCGCGGTGATGCCGAGTTTTTGCAGGTGCTCGATGACCGGGGGCGTGGCCAGCCCGGCGTAGGAGCCGCGCAGCTCCTCCGGCACGTCGGGGTGGAGCCTGGTCAATCCCTTCACGTGCGCCTCGTAGATGACGGTGTCGTGCCATTCGTGGGCGGGCCGTTTTTCATCGCTCCAGTCGAACGTCTCGTCGGACACGGCGGCCAGCGGAGCGAAGGCCGCGCTGTCGCGCTCGTCGAAGGAAAGGTCGGCCTCGGGATGCCCGACGGTGTATCCAAAAAGTGAATCGTCCCAGCGCGTGAGCCGCCCGATGGCCTTCGCGTAGGGATCGAGGAGCATCTTGTTCGCGTTGAAGCGCAGCCCGGCTCGCGGCTCGTATGGGCCGTGGACGCGATAGCCGTAAAGCTGGCCCGGACCGATGCCGGGCAGGTAGCCGTGCCACACGCCGTGCGTGCGCTCCCGCAGGCGGATGCGGCGCGACTCGCGCGCGGCGCCGGGCGAATCGAAAAGACAAAGCTCGACGGATTCGGACTCTTCGGAGAAGAGCGCGAAGTTGACGCCCTTCCCATCCCAGGTCGCGCCCTGTGGGTACGGGCGGCCGATGTTGGCCGGGGTTTCCTGTTTGTTGTCCTGATCCGGGCTCGGTGCGGGTTGAGTCATGGGAGGGATTGCAGATTGCGATGGAGGGCTGGCGCGCGCGCTGCAAACGGCCAAGCGACCCCGGCGTCCTTCCGCCGGGCTGCCGCTCGCGCCATTCGCCGCGCGCCGGGAGGTGAGCCGCCGGCGTGCCAGAAGTGGCCGGTCGCGGGCGTCCCTGCGCGCGAAAACGTTGCGCGGGCAGGGACGCCCCCGGCCACCTTCCCGCCGGGATCAGCGACGGAACTCCAGCCGGCTGTTCGAGCCGAGGTATTCCGAGATCGTGGCGACGAAGATCGCGCCGTATTCCTCCAGCTTGCGCGCGCCGACGCCCGTGATGCCCTCGAGCTGGTCGAGTTCGATCGGATACTCGCGCGCCATCTCGCGCAGGGTCACGTCTCCAAAAACGATATACGCCGCCACGCCGCGCTCATCGGCGAGGCGTTTGCGGAGCTTGCGCAGCTCGGCGAAGAGAATCTCGTCGCACTCGACCTCGCCGCTGCGGCCCGCGCGCCGGCGGCCGCCCGACGGCGCGGCGCGCGGGGCGCTCCATGGCCTTGGTCAGGGTGATCGGGCGGCGCTCGCGCAGCGCCTCGGCTCCGGCCGCGGTGAGCGCGAGCGTGGAGAACCGGCCCTCGTCCACGGCCACGAGGCCGAGCCGGAGCAATTCGCGGCCGATGCCCGACCACTCGCGGCGCGAGAGATCGCTGCCGATGCCATAGGTCGTGAGCCGGTCGTGGCCCCAGCGCCGGATCTTCTCGGTGTCCGCGCCGGTGAGCACTTCGATGATGTGGTTCATGCCCACGCTGAAGCGGCTCGCCTGCGCGACGCGGACGATGCACGACATGAACTTCTGCGCGTGCACGGTGCCGTCGATGGTCTCGCGCGGCTCGAGGCAGTTGTCGCACGATCCGCATCCATTTTCTGGATACGCTTCGCCGAAGTAGGCGAGCACCTCCCTGCGGCGGCAGCCGGCGGTCTCGGCGTATTGCAGCATCGTGCCGAGCTGGCGGCGCGCGACCCGCTGCTCCTCCGGATCGCTCATCTCGCCGATGAAGTGCAGTTGCTTGGCGACGTCGCCCGCGGAGTAGAGCAGGAGGCAGTCGCCGGGCAGGCCGTCGCGCCCGGCGCGCCCGGTTTCCTGGTAATAGCCCTCGAGGTTTTTGGGGAGATCGTAGTGCACGATCCAGCGGACGTTGGGCTTGTTGATGCCCATGCCGAAGGCGATGGTCGCGCAGATGATCGTGACCTCGTCGCGCAGGAACGCCTCCTGGTTGCGATGCCGCTCCTCGCCGCTCAATCCCGCGTGGTAGGGGCGGGCGCGATGCCCGCTGTCGGCCAGCGCCTCGGCCACGCGCTCGGTGGCGGCGCGCGAGGCGCAATAAACGATGCCGCTCTCGCCCTCGCGCCTGCGGATGAAGTCGATGAGCTGCCGTTGCGGCTGGTCCTTCGCGACGACGCGATAGGTCAGGTTCGGGCGGTTGAAGGAGGCGACGAAGATGCCGGGATCGCGCAGCTTCAAGCGCTCGACGATGTCCGTGCGCACCCGCGTGGTCGCGGTGGCGGTGAGCGCCATGACGGGCACTTCCGGCAGTGTTTCCCTTAGTTTCGCGAGCTGGCGGTACTCGGGGCGGAAGTCGTGCCCCCATTCGCTGATGCAATGCGCCTCGTCGATCGCGATCGCCCGCGTGTCCCACTTGCGCAGGTTTTCCTGCCAGCCGTCGAGCATGAGCCGCTCGGGCGCGGCGTAGAGCAGCCGCCACTCGTTTCGGTGCAGACCGGCCAGGCGCGCGCGCGATTCCGCGGCCGAGAGCGTGGAGTTGAGAAAGGTCGCGGCGACGCCGGCCGCCTGGAGTTGATCGACCTGATCCTTCATCAACGCGATCAACGGCGAGACGACCACCGTGAGCCCGGGCCGCTCGAGCGCGGGGAGTTGAAAGCACATGGACTTGCCGCCGCCGGTCGGGAGAAGCGCGAAGACATCGCGCCCGGCGAGCGAGGCCTCGATGATCTCGCGCTGAAGCGGGCGAAAGGCGCTGTAGCCAAAGGTCGTCTTGAGTCTGAGCAGGAGGTCGTCCACGACGGGAGCCAAACGTCGGAAGCGAAGAACGGAAAGGCAATGCGAGTTTCGATCCAACTCGCGCGCCGGGATCCGCGCCCGCCCCGGCATCCGTCACAACAGCCCCGGAGAGTCCGCGCTCAGGCCCGGCTGATCGGTCGATTCGGATTCGAGGAATGACTCGAGGCGGCCGAGGGCGTCGCCCCATTGCCGCGACACCTCGTCCAGAAACCGGCGCGCGTCCTCGATCGGCGCCGGCGCGAACGCGAAAAGAATCTCGCGCCCGCGCCGCTCGCTTTTCACCAGGCCCGCGTCCTCCAGGACGCGAAGATGCTTCGTCACGGCCTGGCGTGTGAGCGGAGAGCCTTCGGTCAGCCGCGAGATGGAATGGGGCGCGCCCCGCGCGAGGGTTTCGACGAGACGCAGCCGGGTGCGATCGCCCAAGGCGGCAAATACCGACACGGGCGCCCGCGCGGACGCCCCGGCCAACGGCCTAGCCCTGAGCGACATGGCTTTCGATGTTTTGCATCTGCTCCGCCCAACCGGCGTCGTTCATCCGGAACGCCTCCGAACGCCGGGCCGCGGGAACCTTGTCGAAGCCGGATTCGCGCACAACCAGCAACGTGCCGGTTGCGCTTGGCGCGAGCCGGAACTCCACGAGCGTCGGCGGCTCCGTCGAGTAATCCACCTTCGGGTCGATCGCGTAGGGATGCCATGTGAAGGAGAAGAGCCGCTCCGGCTCCATGACCTGAACGGTCGCCTCCCATTTCACATGCTCGAAGCCCGGGTAGGCGATCCTTCCGCGGCTCACCCGCCCCGGAGCAAAAGGCCCGTCCAGCTTCACTCGAAACCACTGGCCGAATTCCTCGTGGTCGGTGAGGGCCCGCCAGACTCGTGAGACCGGCGCTTTCAGTTCGATCCTTTTCTCGATGAAGTCCGTGTTCATAGTGCAACCTATAGGATGCATGTTCGTCACGCAACGCCATTGGGCAACCTTATTATTGCTTATTCGAGAAAAACATCCGGACGCCGCGCGGCCGCGGCGAGGCGTCGATCCGCCTCAAACGCCTGCGTCGCCTTCGATCGTTCGCGGCCCGGCGGGCGGCACGCTGGCCACGTGAAGCGTCTGGGTCGGAAACGCGAACGACATGCCCCGCGCCGCGACCGCCTCCATGATCGCGATGTTGATGCGTTGTTTCAGCTTCAGGTGCCGCGCGAAGTCGGGATCGCGGGTGTTGTAAACAAACCAGATATCGAGCGACGAGGCGCCGAAATTCGTGAACTGCGCGGTCACCGACGGTTTGTCCACCTCCTCCTCGGCGAGGATGATCGCGCGGATGTCCTCGACCAGCCCGGTCATCTGCGCGGGCGTGGCATCGTAGGTCAGCCCGATCGTCTGCTCGACGCGCCGCTGCGCGATGCGCGTGAGGTTCTCGATCGCCTCGGCCGCCACGGTCTTGTTCGGGATCGTGACGATATTCTTCTGCGCCGTGCGCAGGCGCGTGGAGCGCAGCCCGATCTCCTCGACCGCGCCCGAGTGCGCGCCGATCTTGACGAACTCGCCCATCCGGAACGGCTGGTCAACCGTCACCACGATCGACCCGAAGACGTTCGCCAGCGTGTCCTGGGCCGCGAGCGCCACCGCCAGCCCGCCGATGCCCAGGCCGGCGAGAAACGCCCGCACGTCCGCGCCCAGCGATTGCGCGATCAGGAGCACGCCGAAAACAAAGACCACCGTCAGCACCACGCGTTTGATCCACGGGAGAAACGGCACGACATTCAGATGCCGCTCCCGGGCCCTCGTCTCGGCGTGATCCAGCAACGCGCCCACCAGCCGGTAGAAAAAGAGCAGGACGACAACCGCGACCGCGAGCAGGTAACCCCATCGAAGCGCCCGATCCGCCGCGGGCGGGAGCTTCAGGACCATCAGCGCGCACACCAGCCCGACGACGATGACGAGCGCCTTCACCGACCCCTCGACCGCGCGCAGCACCCGGTTGTCGAGTTCCGATGCCGTCCGATTCGCCAGGCGCTGGAAGAGCCCGAAGACGAACCGGACACCCACGCTGCGCACGAGAAGAGCGAACAGCACGAACGCCGCCGCGATCGCAAAATGCGCCGGCGTATTCCCGGCCGCAGGCTGATGCGCCAGGCGCAGCGCGCGATCGACGAGTTCTTCGACCATCTCCGGATCGCGAAGAACCTCTGCCTCCCGCGCGAAGCCGGCGCCGGCCTCCTGCGTTTCGTCGTCCGCCTGCGCCTGCGCGGGCAATGCCGGCGCGCAGAGCAACAGCCCGACGCCGATGGAAACGATCGCGAGCCGCGCCCGCCCGAAAATGCGAGGGATTTTCATGATGCAACCCAACGAAGCCGACCGCGGCGGTGTCAACGCGCGCGGAGAGGCGAACGGCCTCGCAACCCGGATGCCCAGGGGACTCGCGCGGGC
>CAZFCY010000235.1:0-1004 GCA_964517665.1 uncultured Opitutaceae bacterium
GTAACCGCCAAGCTGGAAGACGGAGATGAAGCCGAGCACGCGCTCGTCCTCATCGACCAGCGGCAGGCTGCGGATGTCGTGACGATCGATCAGCTCGAGGCACTCGGCGCAAGTCGCGCCGCGCTCGGCCTTGATCACGTCGCCGATCATGATGTCGCGCACGCGCGGCGTGACGTCGGCGAGGAAGAGCGGCAGCGGCTGGTGAAACCGGCTGAGGATCGCATCGATGCGCGCATTGCTGTTCCCGCAACGCGCCGCCGTGAAGCCCTGCTGGCCGGCCGCGGCCTTGAAACTGGCATACGCGATCGCCGAGCAAATCGCATCCGCATCCGGATTGCGGTGGCCGATGATGTAGGTCGGATTGGTGGCGTTGGCCATGGAGGAGAAAGAGTAAGGACGAGTCGGCGCGGACAGTCCGCCGAAACAAAAAAGCGGTCAAGCGCCGAGGGCGCTGGACCGCTTTTGCAAGATGGTAAGTAGATCAGGGCGTACCGCCGGTACCAATATCTCCTGAAAGAGGCGCATCTCCTGCATCCACCACCGCCTCTGATGGAAGCAGCGTTTCGAGGATGTCGGACGTCTGAGTACCATCTATCGCTGCCAGCTTCACTGCTCCCGTAAGGTTGCTGAAGAAACTGACATTTCCACCTAAAAAGGCAATGTGTCCACCATCCTCGCCGTAAACACCGCCCGCAGCAGTTGGACCGCTTGGAGCCCACGTACCAGTGTCGGTCAACCCTCGCGTAAACACAACAGGAGTCGTCGACGGGCGGTTCGTAGTAAGACCTGCAATCGGGACGTAGCTGAGGACCGCACTGTCAAAATTCACGCCAAAGTCACTCCCCGGCGCAGTGCTTTCTAGTACTGTCGTCAGGGTTAGGTTGGTAACCAACGCAGCTTGGTCGCTATTCGAAATCCAAATGGCCGCGTCATTCAAGCCACCTTGGCGCGCCAGTGCCCCCGCATACGCTTGAATGGTAACGGCACCGCCCGTGGCACCAGCG
>CAZFCY010000235.1:1014-3604 GCA_964517665.1 uncultured Opitutaceae bacterium
ACCGACAATGATCTCGCCCGTGGTATTCAGCTCGGTTTGGTTGGTTCCCGGCATCCGTCCATTATTGTCGTTCGAGTAGATCAACGCAGCCTGAGCAATCTGCCGCACCGCGCTCGCATCTGCCGTCCTTCGCGCCGTCTCCCGCACGCGCCCGACGGTCGGAATCAGAATCGCCGCCAGGATGCCGATGATCGCGATGACCGTGAGGAGTTCGATCAGGGTGAAGCCTCGTTGCTTCTGAAATCGATGATTGTAGGAATTCATGGTCGGGTCGGGCTGAGATTTGTCCCGTTCGTGTGACTTGTTGGGGTAAAAGAAGCCTCCAAGTCCGTCCGCAAGCAAGGCATAGCTGGCCCGATCGCACCTGAAAAGTGCCGGTATTTTGTATCGGGGTTTCCCCTACCGGGCCGGAGAGCCCGGTGGTCGAAGGTCGGAAGGTCGAAGGTCGAAAGTCGGGAGCATGCGGTGGGCGGTCGACGGAGATCGCTCTTCGGAACGACTTCTCGTCGAGCGTCAGTCGGCCGCCCGGCAACGCGCGCTCGAGCCCGGCCGCTTAACCGACTGGACAACCCCCGGCACATCGGCTCAGTTGCGAGGGCCATGTACGTTTACATCGACGGTGCTTTTGTCCCGAAGGAAGAGGCGAAGATCTCGGTCTTCGATCACGGACTTTTGTACGGCGACGGTGTATTCGAGGGCATCCGGCTTTACCAGCGCTGCGTCTTCCGGCTCGACGAACATCTCGAGCGGCTCGAGTACTCCGCCAAGGCGCTCCTCCTGCAGCTCCCGCTCTCGCGCCCGGAGATGGCCGGGGCGGTCTGCGAATCGTGCCGGCGCAACAATCTGACCGACGGTTACATCCGCCTCATCGTCACCCGCGGCGTCGGCAACCTCGGGCTCTCCGCCGCCTCGTGCAAGCGGCCGACGGTCATCATCATCGCCGACAAGATCCAGCTCTACCCGCCGGAGATCTACACCCAGGGCCTGTCGATCGTCACCGTGCCGACGCGCCGGATGAACCCGGCCGCGCTCAATCCCGCGATCAAATCGCTGAACTACCTCAACAACGTCATGGCCAAGATCGAGGCCAGCCAGCAGGGCGCGCTCGAGGCGATCATGCTCAACGATCAGGGCTACGTCTCCGAGTGCACGGGCGACAATCTCTTCCTCGTCCACAAGGGCGCGCTCTACACCCCGGACGCGGCGAGCGGCGCGTTGAAGGGAGTCACGCGCCAGACGATCCTCGATCTCTGCGCGGAGCGCGATCTGAAGGTCGTGGAGAAAAACCTCACGCGCTACGACGTCTGGACGGCCGACGAGGTCTTCCTCACGGGCACGGCGGCGGAGGTCGTCCCGGTCGTGTCGGTGGACGGCCGCGCGATCGGCGACGGCAGGCCGGGCGAAATCACGGGCCGGCTGCTCGAGGCGTTTCACAGCCGCGTGGCGCACGACGGCACGAAGCTGTAGGCGGCCGGTTTGACGTAGGAGCGGCTTCAGCCGCGATGCGATCGCTCTTTGCGGCTTTCGAATCGCGGCTGAAGCCGCTCCCACGGCTTCGGTGGATTTTCACCGCGCGCGACCTCGCCTCGCGCGCTGGCACGAGCTTTGCAAGTGTTCGAGATGTGAGCCGCTTGCAATATCCACTCGTTTGCCGAATATCAGAGCAGATCTAAATACCATGGGCGAATCCCTCAAATGCGATCTTTGCGGCAAGCCGGCGACCGTGCACCTGACACAAATCGTCAACAACCAGATCCATAAGCTGGATCTGTGCGAGGAATGCGCGGCGGCCAAGGGCGTGACCGACCCGACGGGGTTTTCGCTCGCCGACCTGCTGGTCAACAAACCCTCCGCCTCCGAAAGCGGAACCGCCCATCTCGTGTGCGAGCACTGCGGGTTCACCCAGGCCGATTTCAAGAAGCTCGGGCGGCTCGGCTGTCCCTCGTGCTACGAGCGGTTCAAGCCCATTCTCGACCCCGTCCTGGCCAACATGCACAAGGGCGTGACGCACCTCGGCAAAGTGCCCGCGCGCTCCATCGAGCGGCGCACGCTGCAGGAGCGGATCGAGCGGCTCGAAAAGGATTTGACCGACGCCGTCCGGGCGGAGCGTTACGAGGACGCCGCGCGCCTGCGCGACGAAATCACGGCCATGAAGGAGGCCATGGCGGCGAAGCCCGCGACCGCCTGAAACCCACGACCATGATCATCGCTCCCCTGCTCGAATCCCGCGCCGATTTCGGCGACAGCAGCAATGCGCGCGGCTCCGTCGTGCTCATGACGCGCATCCGTTTCGCGCGCAATCTGGCGCGCCAGTCGTTTCCCGGTTGGGCCAAAGAGGCGCAGCGCCGCGAGGTTTTCGCGAATTGCCTGTCCGCCGTGGCCGGCCTGAAGGAGATGAAAAAAGGCATCAGCGCGGAAATGAGCGATCTCGACGATCTCGAGCGCCAGATCCTCTTCGAACGCCACCTCATCTCGCGCGAGCTGATGGGCATGAAGGCCGGCTCGGGCTTCGTGATCAGCCGCGACCAGTCCTGCGCCGTCATGATCAACGAGGAGGACCACCTCCGCATCCAGGTGATCAAGGCCGGCT
>CAZFCY010000235.1:3614-5241 GCA_964517665.1 uncultured Opitutaceae bacterium
CTTCCATTTCCGCAAGGCATGGAACGTCCTCAACGGCATCGACGGCTCGCTCGAAGAAACGCTCGACTACGCCTTCTCGCCCACCCTCGGCTTCCTCACCGCCTGCCCGACCAACGTCGGCACCGCCATGCGCGCCTCGGCCATGATGCATCTCCCGGCCCTCGTCATCGCGGGCCAGATGGACAAGGTCGTGCGCGCCGTCAACCAGCTCGGCATCGCCGTGCGCGGGCTCTTCGGCGAAGGCTCGGACGCCACCGGCAGCATTTTCCAGATCTCCAACCAGACCACGCTCGGCGAGGGCGAGGAGGAAATCCTCAAGCGCCTCACCGCGGTGCTCAACACAGTCATCGAGCAGGAAAACAACATGCGCGCCCGGCTGCTCGAGACCGAGCCGGCCAAGGTCTTCGACAAGATCGGCCGCGCCTACGGCATCGTCCGCAACGCCTACATGCTCAGCTCGGGCGAAGCGATGAACATGCTCTCGCTCGTCCGCCTCGGCGTGGACCTGAAAATGCTCCCGAAGGAACTGCGCGGCGTGGTCGATCGCCTCTTCATCGAATGTCAGCCGGGACACGTCCAGTACGCCGCGAAGAAGCCGATAGATTCTGCGGAGCGGGATGGGCTCCGCGCCCAGCTCCTGAGGTCCGAATTTGAGAAAGTCGCAAGCCCGGTGTTTACTTCCGCCAACGACAACAACGAACCAAACCCTTCCTCTTAACCTCCCACCTGCCCTTTCCACATGGAACCCATGAACAACTTCACTCCCCGCGCGCAACAGGTTCTGGCACTCGCGCGAAAGGAGGCGGATCGCTTTCACCACAACTACGTGGGCACCGAGCATCTCCTGCTCGGTTTGATCAAACTCGGCCAGGGGGTCGCCGTCAGTGTTCTGCAAAAGATGGGGCTCGACCTCGAGACCGTGCGCGCCGCGGTTGAAAAACAGGTCGGCACCGGCCCCGAGGGCAAGACCGCCGGCAGCATTCCCTACACGCCGCGGGTGAAAAAGGTCCTCGCCCTCGCGGGCAAGGAAGCCAAGGCGCTCAACCACAGCTACGTCGGCACCGAGCACATCCTCCTCGGCCTGCTGCGCGAAGGCGAAGGCGTCGCCGCCCGGGTGTTGAAATCACTCGACGTCGACATCGAGCGCACGCGCAACGAGATCCTCCGCGAACTCGATCCGCAGTTCTCCGGCGAGCCCGAGGAGGCCGGCGCCGCGCAATCGGCCCGCGCCCAGTCCTCCGAAGAAAAGAAGGAGCTGAAGACACCCGCGCTCAAGGCCTTCGGTCGCGACCTCACCGAACTGGCGCGCAAGGGCGAACTTGATCCCGTGATCGGCCGCAAACAGGAAATTCGCCGCGTCGTCCAGATTCTCTGCCGCCGCACGAAGAACAATCCCGTCCTCATCGGCGAGGCCGGCGTCGGCAAGACCGCCATCGTCGAAGGCCTCGCCCAGGAGATCGCCAACGGCGTCGTCCCCGAGATCCTCGCCGACAAGCGCGTGATCACGCTCGACCTCGCCCTCATGGTCGCCGGCACGAAATACCGCGGCCAGTTCGAGGAGCGCATCAAGGCCGTGATGGACGAGATCAAGCGCGCGCGCAACGTCATCATCTTCATCGACGAGATG
>CAZFCY010000235.1:5251-5877 GCA_964517665.1 uncultured Opitutaceae bacterium
TCGCGCGCGGGGAGCTGCAGTGCATCGGCGCCACCACGCTCAACGAGTACCGCAAGTACATCGAGAAGGACAGCGCGCTCGACCGTCGTTTCCAGAGCGTGATGGTCGAGGCGCCCTCGATCGACGACACGATCCTCATCCTCAAGGGCATTCGCGGCAAATACGAGGACCACCACAAGGCGGTCTTCACCGACAAATCCCTCGAGGCCGCGGCGAAGTTGTCCGACCGCTACATCACCAGCCGCTACCTGCCCGACAAGGCGATCGACGTGATGGACGAGGCCGGCTCGCGCGCCCGCATCGCCTCGCTCAACCGGCCGCCGGAAATCGAGGAACTCGCCAAGAAGATCGAGGAAATCTGCGCCAAGAAGGAGGAGTCCATCAGCAAGCAGCACTTCGAGGAGGCCGCGAAACATCGCGACCTCGAGAAGCAACTGCGCACCAAGCAGGAGCAGGTGCTCGAAACCTGGAAGAAGTCGCGCGAGGAAACCCGCGTGACGATCGACGAGGACGAGATGCTGAAGGTCGTCTCCGACTGGACCAAGATCCCGCTCAACCGGCTCGAGAAGAAGGAAACCGAGAAACTCCTCAACCTCGAGAAGGACCTGCACTCTCGCGTCATCGGC
>CAZFCY010000236.1:0-5817 GCA_964517665.1 uncultured Opitutaceae bacterium
CCGCCGGCATGCGGCGGATATAGACATGCTTGTAAAAGGGATGGTCCGACGGATCGACATCCTGCCCGAAGGAAATAAAAACAATCCACCTTCCGTCCGGAGACGGATGTGGAAACCAGTTGTTGAACGCGTCGTCCGTCAACTGCTCCTGTCCGCTGCCGTCCGGGTTCATGCGCCAAAGCTGCATGAGCCCGGCGCGGACGGAGTTGAAATAAATATACTTTCCGTCAGGCGAATACTCCGGGCCGTCGTCGAGGGTCGGCGTATGCGTGAGCTGAATCTCGTCTCCACCCTCCACCGGGATCTTGTAGATGTCGTAGGAGCCGTCGCGACCTCCGGTGAAGACGAGGAATTTTCCGTCGGGCGACCAGCCGTGAAGGTAGGAGGGCGCGTTCGGCGTCACACGCCTCGGCTCACCGCCGCCCGCGGGGAGCGTGTAGATGACCGATCTTCCTTCCGCGTCCCCGGCGTGATGGCTGATTCCGATCTGCCTCCCGTCGAAGGAGAGGACGTGGTCGTTGTTGTTGCGCACGGCGAAGCCGGTGTCGATTGGCTCGATGTCGCGGGTCTCCAGGTCGAAGCGATAGAGCAATCCGTTGCGGTTGTAGATGAGATGCCGGCCATCCGGCGTCCAGTTCGGCGCCTGCATCGAGTCGGTGGTGGTGTGAACGACTTCGCGGAGGCCCGTTTCGACGTCGAGCACTTCGAGGCGGCTGCCGATATATTGCCGATAGGGAACGAGATCCGCCGGGGCCGGACGAACGATGCGCGCGTTGTGGAAGCGCGCCGTTTCCGACACGTCGGGATTGTGCGAGCACATATAGATTCCGACATACAACTCCTCGCCCAAGCCCAGATCGGCAACCTCGACGGAGGTGAAGGTCTCGCCGAACTTCGCGGTGGACATGATGAACGCGCCGCCGCGCCGCTCGAGCTGGACGACGTCCGGGGCGGTGTTCGGGGATCGTGTCTCTTCCGTGTCGCCGCCGGTGGTTCCGCGGTATTGCAGCGAAATCAAACCGTCGCCGTGCAGGCAGGCGTTGGCATGCTTCGAATCCGCTTCGAGCGATTCCCGCGCGATCCAGCCGATCTTGCGGTGCGGATCGACGCCCCGGCCGACAAACTCCATCCGCGCGCGCACGATGAAGTCGCCCTTCATGCGTCTATGCACGAAGTGAAACTGATCCTCGTCCGCCCACATGTTGGCGCCCGCGCCGGTGATCGTGTAGGTGTCGGTCGCCGCGTCGTGCGCGGCCGAGCCGGCGAGCCTGGGAGCGCCGACATCGCCGTGCCGGCTGAAGACGCCGAGCGTTTGGTCCATGGCGGAAATCGGCGCGCTGATCATGAGAAACGCGAGAACAAGTCGGGAGTGCATGGGCGGGCAACCGCCGCGCGAGCGCGGCGACAAGGGGTTGACGCGAAGCGTGGCGCAGGCGCGCTTCGCGTCAAATGCCACCCGCTCGACACTCCGCTGTAACCGAAGCAAAAGCCCGAACACTGTCGCGTACGTTACAAAAAACTGGTTTTGCTCGTTGCGGCCTTCGCTCCCGACCGGGCTTGTGCTCCGGCCAAATCGAGGGATTCGGTTGAATTGCCGCCGGGGCCGGGCAAGGTTGGTCGGCCTTCGGACCGGCGGCGCAACTTCATTTCGCTGGCGCTGGCGGCTTTGCCTTCACGTCCGCTTTTTCACCAGACGACCTGACCCCACATGCCTTTGCTCCGATCCCTCGCCGGTTCCCGGCGCCCCCGCCTCCTCTTTTCCCTTTTGCTCCTGGCCGGGCCGGCGGCGTTTCTGCCGGCGGCGGCGCAGACCGGAGCGCGGGCGGGAGTGTGGGCGCACGAGGAAAGCGCGGTCCGGCCCGACGAGCGGGTGGTCTGGGGGCGGCTCGACAACGGCCTGCGTTACGCCCTGCTGCCGCACCAGGGTGTGCCGGAGCGGGTGTCGATGCGCCTCGTCGTCCTCACGGGCTCGATGGACGAGCGGGAAAACGAGCTGGGGATCGCCCACTTCACCGAGCACATGTGTTTCCGCGGGACGCGGGATTTTCAGTACTCGGAGATGAACGGCTTCTTTCACAAGCTGGGCATGGAGTACGGCAGCGACGTCAACGCCATCACGACGTTCGACCACACCTCGTACATGCTCGAATACCGCGACAACAACCCCGGGTTGCTGCGCGAGGGGTTGCGGCTGTTTCGCAACTTCGCGGACGGCGTCACCTTCGATCCGGCGTTCATCGAGAAGGAGCGCGGTGTGATCCTGAGCGAGCTGCGTACGCGCGATGGCATCGCTTCGCGGCAGGGCATGGCGTCGTTTCCCGTCATCTACCGCGGGCTGCACTTTCCGCAACGCATCCCGGTGGGCACGGAGCGGAGCATCCGCACCGTCACGCGGGACGATTTCCTTGGTTTCTACCGGCGCGGCTACCGGCCCGATTTGATGATCCTCGTGGCGGCGGGCGATTTCGACGTGGAGGCGATGGCGGCGCACGTGAAGGAGATCCTCGGCCCGATCGAGAAGCCATCCGTGCCGGTCCCGGCGCGGGAAGAGGGCAGGCTCGACAACAGCCGCAACCTGCGCGCCGGCCTCTTCAAGATCACCGACATCGGCTCCGTCGCGGCCACCGTCGCCTCTGTCGCTCCGCTGGCGCGCGGACCGGAGACGCGCGAGCAGGATCTCGACCGGCTGCGCCGCGGATTCGCGATGAGCCTGCTCGCCGATCGCATCAACAACTCGATCCCCGACGCCGGAGGCGGGAACGCGACCTTCGACACGCTGCTCGGCTACGACACGGCGCAGGCGATGGTCATGGTCTCGGGCCAGAACTGGCAGCACGGCCTGCTCGCGCTCGACCAGGTCGTGCGCTCGACCTACGAGCGCGGTTTCGAGCAACGCGAGATCGACCAGCTTCGGCGGCGTCTCATGTCGTTGCTCCAGCACATGGTCGAGCAGGCGCCGGTCATCGACCCGGGCACGCTGGCCGAAAATCTCGCCGAATCGATCATCACCCACTCGGTCTATGTCGGCTACGAGGAGGACTACCGCCGGCTCCAGGAGGTGTTGAAAAACCTCACTCCGAAAAACATGCTCGAGGCCTACCGCGCCGCGTGGGATCTCGATCGCATGGCCTTCAACCTCGCCGGCGACGTCGACATCGAGGGCGGCCCGGGCGAGATCCTCAAGGCCGTCCAGAAATACCGCAAAGGCGGGCTTCGCTACCTGCGCCCGAACACCCGGCGCGCGGCGGATTTCAAAATGGCGGACTGGGGAACGCCGACCCGGGTCGTCGAAGCGCGCGAGGTTCCGCAACTCGAGGCGAAGCTCATCCGGTTCGGCAACAACACCCACCTCAACCATGCCTTCAGCCGCAGCGAGCCCGGCATCGTCTACGCGACGGTCCGCGTCGGCTCCGGCCTGCTCAACATGCCCGGCGATCAACCGGCGTTGAAGGAGTTCGGCCTGCAGACCCTGCTCGCGAGCGGCACGACGCACTTCACGACGGAGAAACTCGGCGAGGTGATCGAGGACCGCCTTCTCGGCTTCTCGCTCGATGTGGACGACTACGACGCGTTCACCTTTCGCGGCACGGCCGGCACGGACAACGTCGACGCGTTTCTCGGCGTCGTGACCGACTTCCTCTTCAAGCCGATCTTCGAGACCTACGCGCTGCGCTCCGAAAAGATGAAGGCGATCGTCGGCCGCTCCCAATCGAGCGTCGGCATGGGCGAAGGCATGCGCGAGCTGACGAACCATCTTTTCAAGGGCGATCCGCGCTTCACGTGGGCGACGTTTGGAAACTACATGGGCATGAGCGTTTCGGAAGTGCGCAACTGGCTCTGGGCGCCGTTCACGAAGGGATTTCTGGAAGTCACGATCGTCGGCGACATCAGCGAGGAAAACGCCATCGACCTCGTGTCCCGCAGCCTCGGATCGCTCCCGCAGCGAAACGCGGAGAAACGCTTCGACATCCCGCCGGCGCCGCCGCGCGTGACGGCGCGGCCGGGTTTCAAGCGCATCGAGTTCGTCGGCGAGCAACACCTCGGCCTCGTCACCGGCGCCTGGCCGATCGAGGAGCCGCTCACGGTCAAGGACAAGGCCTCGCTCAACGTCCTCTCGAAGATCCTCGAGCTGCACATCCGCCAGGAGGTGCGCGACAACCGCGGGCTCGCCTACAGCCCGTCCGTGAGCTTCACGCCCTACAACGGATTCGCCAGTTTCTCGCTCCTGCGCGCGATGATCGACTGCGGGCCGGCCGACGCGGCGGAGATCGCGAAGATCGTCGAGGAGATCTCCGCGCAGATCGCGGTCGAGGGCGTGGGCGAGAGCGAGTTCATCGGCTCGAGCGGGATCCTCTCCGGCCAGTTGAAAAGCGCGTTCAAGGAAAACGCCTTTCTCATGCACATGCTCCAGCGCGCTCAGGAGCGTCCGGAATCCGTCGACGAGGCCATCACGCTGCAGGCCGGCCTGATCGACACGGTGACGATCGACGACGTGAACGCGTGGGCGAAAAAAATCCTGTCTCCAAAAAACACCTACACGGCCGCCATCGTGCCCAAGCCCTTCATCGGCATCTTCCAGACCGGAGGGCTTTGATCAGGAGTCAGGGGAAAGGGGACAGGAGTCAGGGCTGTCCCCTGATTCCCGGCTCGTGCCCGCCGCTACGCGGCGAAGCGCGGCGTCCAGCACTTCCACGCGGATCGGCTTGGTGAGGTGCACGGCGAAGCCCGCGGCCTGGCTGCGGCTCACGTCCTGTTCCATGCCGTAACCCGTGAGCGCGATCCCGGGCATCGAGGAGCGCTGCCGGATTTCCTCCATCAACTGATAACCCGCGCCATCGGGCAGCCCGATGTCCGAGACGAGAAGATCGAAATCGTTCGAGAGCGCCAGCGACCGCGCGTCCGCGAGGCAGGTCGCGTCCGTGACGTGATAGCCCCTCCGGCCGAGCAGGCGCATCAAGGCCAGCCGCGTCGGCTCGTGATCCTCCACCAGGAGCACGCGATTGTTCGAGGACGGCGCGGTCCGCGGCTCCTCTTTCTCCGCCGGCAGGCCGGGCGCGGGATCGTTCGCCTCGGGGCCGCGATCGCTCTCCGCCGCCGCCGGTAGTGAGATTTCGAATACAGTGCCCCGCCCCCGCCCTTCGCTGCGCGCGCCGATCGATCCGCCGTGCATCTCGACCAGCGATCTGGAAATCATGAGCCCGAGGCCCGGCCCGCCGGGCGAATCCCGATGCGCGCGCCGACTCCCGTCGCCCTCCCCCTCGAAGGCGTGAAAGATATGTTGCGCCTCGATCTCCGTCAGCCCGAGGCCCGTGTCCTGGATGCGAACGACCATGTTCCCGCCGCTCGCGTCGTTCTCCGTCATGACCTGCACGCAGCCCCCGTCCGGGGTGAACGTCATCGCATGCTTCAGGAGGTTCCAGAACACCTGCTCCAACCGGGCCGCATCGCCGCGGATCACCGGGTTCCGCGCGGCGGGGATCAGGTCGAGGACGATCTGTTTTTCCGCCGCCTCGGATTCGATCCGGGCCAGCGCGTCGCGCAGGATCGCATGCAGGTCGAGGCGCGAGTCTTCGAGCACGAGTTCGCCGCGCGCGACGCGCGTGAGGTCGAGCAGGGCGTCGATGAGCTTCGCCTCGCTGGACACACCGCGGCCGATGGCCTCGAAGTCGGCGCGCGCGGCGGGAGGCAGCGATTCGTCGGCCGCGGCCTCGCTGGCGATCAGCAGCGCCGGGCTCAACGGCGCGCGCAGCTCATGCGCGAGCGCCGCGATGAACTCGTCCTTCGCGCGGCTGGCGTTCCCGGCGTCGGCGCGCGCGG
>CAZFCY010000237.1:0-5788 GCA_964517665.1 uncultured Opitutaceae bacterium
GCTCTCACCAGCTTCCGACCACCACTCAAGTCAGCCGTTTTTCTTCAGCTCGCACTCCACTGCACCCGCTGTGCCGAACACAACTGGCCGTCTGCTTGCAGACGCTCCTGACCCCGGGGCGCCAGCGAGCTGGCGGCCTGCACGGACGCGGACACCAGCGAACTGCGCGGAGCCTTCAGCGCCGCCCCTCACCCTCGACCATTCACCCGTTCCTTCGCCTACTTCGGATCGCTGAAGTTGCTCGCGATCCATTTTCCGGCCACGTCGGGAGACATGCCGTGGGTCACGTGCAGGCCGAGGTAGTGGGTGAGAAAATCCTCGAAGGAAACCCAGGTCTGGTCGTCCACCTTGATGCGTTTCGACCACGCGCAGATGGTGAGAAACTGCGCGGGCCCGCCGGGGCTGGAGTTGGCGGACTGCATGAAGGATCGGAGCAGGCGGCCCAGCTCGCCGGAAAACGGCGGGTGCTTCGCGTCCTGGTAAATGATGATGCGCCCGATGATCGCGCCGTCCTCGCCGCGCAGGACGTCGTCCGAATAGACGACGGGGAGCCGGCCGCCGGTCATCTCGTAGATCGCGCCACGCGCCTCGGCCGCGGCGCCGTCGGCGTCCGTGCCGCGCTCTTCCGGGGCGGCCTCCTCGAACACGTCCGCCAGCCGCACCTCCTCGTCGCCGCCGATCGTGCGCCCGATGTGCATGCGGGCGGTTCCGTTGGCGAAGACGACGCGCGCCTGCTCGTCGGTCATGACCACGCCGAGCGGCAGCGACATGAGGCCGGAGCGCAGCATTTCCTCGCGGCGGCGCCCGGCCAGCTCCTTCGAGCGCTTGCCGAGGGCCATCTCGATCGCGGCGACGACGGCCTTCTCCTGAAACGGTTTCACGATGAACCCGAACGCGTCCGTTTCGCGCGCGCGGGCGAGCGTCTCGTCGTTGGAGAAAGCGGTCAGGTAGATGACCGGCGTGCGGTTTTTTTCACGGATGCTTCGCGCGGTGGCGATGCCGTCCATCTCGCCGCCGAGGTTGATGTCCATCAACACGAGGTCCGGCATGACCTCCCCGGCGAGTTCGATCGCGCGCTCGCCGCTCGCGGCGATGCCGACGACGTCGTAGCCCACGTGCGCGAGGGAATCGCGCAGATCCTCCGCCACGAGGCGTTCGTCTTCCACGATGAGGATGCGGCTGGGATTCATGCTCGGATGCGGGCGTGCCCGCGTGATTCACACGCGGCGGCGCGCGCGCAGGCAAGCGCAGACGGCGGAAGCGGCCCGGAAGGGGCGCAGTTGGAAATGACGGGCGATTGAAAGCGGCGATGAATCGCCCGCGCTCCAAAACGGGCCGGCAGCTCCTCTGGGGCGCGGAGATTCATCGCCGCTTTTGTGCGGCGAGCGGGCGCCGATCCAGCGCCCACCCGTTCCCATTGCGCTCCCCCGGAAGACGGGAAAGCCCGCGCGCTCACGGGACCTCCCGGCTTTCGCGGGCGACGTCGGATTCGAAAAACGCGAGCGCGGCCCCGAGCAGTTTCCCGCTTTTGTGATAATCGCCCGACCACGAGTTCGGCACGACGACGCGCCGGATGACGCCCCGGCGCTTTTCACCCGGCGCCGTGGCAACCGCCTCGATCTCGGCCACGAATCGCGGCGCCTCGTCGTGGACGACATAATGCCGCGAAACTCCCTCGCCGCGTTTCTCGACATGGCAAAACGGCGCCGCGCCCAGCCGGACGCGCTGCCGGGGCTCGCTCAAGACCCCACCCTCTGCGGGGGTTGAGGATCGGCGCTCACGGTCTCCAGACGTCCTTTCGCGCCTGCCGCCTCTTTGGCGGAGCGTTCAGACGGATGGCGTGAGCGAAGAAGGACAGGCACGACAAACACAAGGGAACACGATCGGGATCACCCGGGATACAGGCGGAGGCGCCCATGCGCAAGACGGTTCTCGGCTCCGGCCGGGTTTCGCGCCCGGGCTCGGATCCCGCCGCCCCCGCGGCGGGCCACGTGTCACGCGGCCCCGCCCGCGAAGGCCGGGATCGGGAGTTCCGCGAACGCGATCGCTGGCCTTATCGCTTGAGCCGCGCCATGGTTTGCGGCTACACGTTGCTCCGCGACGGCGTTTCCCATGTCTTCTCGTCAAGCGTCACCTCCTCCCGTCAAACGTTGGCCCTTCCTTCTCGGTGATGCGCTGCTGCTGGCAGTCGCCTTCGGCGCCGTGGCGGCGGGCGGCCAATCACCTCTCGAGACCGGCACGATCATCGTCGTGGCCGCCTGCGCGCTGCTCGGCGTCGGGTTGTTCGTCACGCCGTTTCTGCTCGAATACGATGCGCGCGTGCGCCTCGCGGAGGCGTCCGTGCGCGACCAGTTGGATCATCAGGCGAAGCGGCTGACGCAGGTCGCCGAGCAGCTCTCGCACGCGATCTCGCGGAGCCAGTCCACCGAGGAACAGGCCGGCCAGGTGCTCGGCACATTGGAGGAACTCTCCGAGAAACTCGCCAGCCAGTCCGACGACCTGGCCCAATCCCTGGCGCGCGCGAGCGACCGCGAGGTGAACGAGCTGAAGGCGGAGGTCGAGCGCCTCGCCCGCGATCGCGAGCAACAGTTTTCGGCCCTGAATGGAAAGGTCGCGTCCATCTCGACCACGATCCAGGAGGCGCACTCGGCGACGAAACTCTCGATCGCCGCGCACGCGCGGGTCGTCGACGACATCCACCTGCGCCTCGACGCCATCGGCGCGCGCGTCGAGGAATTCTCGAAGGCGTTCAACCACTTCCGCGCCATGGCGCCGCCGGCCGTGGACAAGGCGCCGAAATCGTCTCCGCCGCCCGCCGCCCCGCAGGCGCGCAAGGACGAAGCCAGGCAGACCGCGAAACCAGCGCCGGCTCCGGCTGAGGACGGACCTCCGCCCCCGGGCGCCACGCTTGAATCGCTTTCGCAACCGGCGTCCGGCGCGCCCGCGTCGGACGCGCCGGCCGCGGAAGCCTCCGAGCCGGTGGTTTCCGTCGCGGAAAAGCCCGTTTCGAAAACGGCGAAACAAGAATCCCCGAAACACGGGCACTCGAATGCGCGCGTCCACCCGGAGCCTCCGCCGGCGGCGAAGCGCTCGAAGCCGGCGGACGAAGGTCTGGAGCTGCCGCTCGAGGGCATGCCCGAGCCGCGCCAGCCGATGAAACACTCCCGCCGCGACCTCGCCGGAGCCACCTCCATCGTCGCCACCGCCTACATCGGCATCGGCAACAAGCTCTTCGTGCGCGGCGAAGGTCCCGGCCTCACCTGGGAACGCGGCGTGCCGATGCAGTTTCTCGCCATCGGCAAATGGGGCTGGACGACAACCGACGCCGGCGGACCGGTGACCTGCCGCATCTTCCGCAACGACGAGACGCCGATGCTCGACGCCGATGTCGTCATCGCCCCGGGCGAAAAGGCGGAGATCACCCCGCGCTTCTAGGAGCGTAAGTAAAATCCGGATACACGCCCTGCTTGCGCTCTTAAAACTTAAACCTGCCCGTGAGTGATGCGAACGACAATCCGGTCGAGATTCCCATCAACGGCGTGCTCGATCTGCACACCTTTCGCCCGGCGGAGGTAAAGGACCTCGTGCCCGCCTACCTCGAGGAATGCCGCGCGCGCGGCATCCTGCAGGCGCGCATCATCCACGGCAAGGGAACGGGGACGCTGCGCGAGACCGTCCACGCGTTGCTTCGCCGCACGTCCGGCATCCGCGGCTTCCATCTCGCCGATGAAACCGCCGGCGGCTGGGGCGCAACCGTGGTCGAGTTGAGCGGAATGCGCCAAAAGGAATAGGCGCAAAAGACCCGGAGCGGCTGCGCCGGAACCAAAATGGGAATACTGATCTCCGCTGATCTGATTAGCGGAGATCAGCGTCGATCAGCGTTCCTTCCTTGCTTCTGCCAGACCGCGTTGAGCGTTCGGCGGCGTTTGCGCTCTTACCCGCTCACTCCTCTTCCCGCTTCAGTTCCGCGACCTCTTCCTTGAACACCTTATCGAGGCAGTCCGGACAGATCGAGTGCGAGAGGTCGCGGCCGGTTTGCAGGGAAAGGTAGGAGTCCACGGCCTGCCACAGGTTCGAGTCGTTGCGGACTTTTTTGCAGTAGGAACAGATCGGGATGAGGCTCTCGAGCTGGCGGACCTGCCCGGCGAAATTGATGATCCGCTCCGCCACCCGCAGGCGCATCCACATGTCGTCCGGGTTGATCGGCTTGTTCAGAAAATCGTCCACCCCGGCCTCGACCGCGACGCGCAGGTTGTCGTGGCTGCGCGAGACCGCCGTGAGCAGGATGAAATACGTGTAGTCGTCGCGTTTCACCTCGCGCACTTTGCGGCAGAACTCGAGGCCGTCCATGTCCGGCATCATCCAGTCGCTCACGACGACGTTCGTGGGATGGGACTGAAAAAACGACCACGCATCCGCGCCGTTGGCGAAGGAGCGGACCCGGTAGCCCTCTTTCTCGAGAAACTTCTCGATCAGCTTTCTGGTCACCATCTCGTCTTCGGCGACGAGGATTTTGAGCGGCTCGGACATGATGGGAGAATCTGGCGCCACGGAAGGCGGCGAAGAGGAGAATGCATGCGCGGGTATTTCGTTTAAAGCCCCGGCGGCTCTCTTTCAGGATTTCGCGCGACGGGAAGGCAACCTCCAACTCGCCTGGATTCGTCGCTCCTGCCAAGAGCGGCATGAATCGCGCAACTTGCGCGAAGGCGCGCGCCTCGTAGGTTTCTCCTCTCATGAAATCCAAGATCCTCGCCACCCTGTTCGGACTCTCCCTCGCTGGCGCCGCGCGCGCCGAACCGATCGACATCGGCGCCCGGGCGCCCGCGGAAAGAGCCCTCGACCAGGATGGCAAGACCGTCGACCTCGGCGAACTCTACAAGTCCGGGCTCGTGCTGGTTTATTTTTATCCGAAAGCCGACACGCCCGGCTGCACCGCGCAAGCCTGCAGCCTGCGCGACGATTTCGCGCAACTGACCGATGAGGGCGTGACGGTCGTCGGCGTGAGCGCGGATGGCGTCAAGGCGCAGAAGGCCTTCCAGGAAAAGTACGACCTGCCGTTCGTCCTCCTGGCCGACACGGACAAGAAGGTGATCAACGCCTTCGGAGTGCCGACAAACCCGATGGGGTTCGCGAGCCGGCAGGCGTTCCTGATGAAGGACGGCGTCGTGGTCTGGCGCGACTTGAAGGCCTCGACCAAACAACAAGCCGCCGACGTCCACGCCGCGCTCGCCCATTTAAACACGTCCAGCGGCGCGTAACCGCGCGGGATTTCAGCGCCGCCGGCCGCGGTTCCCGCCGTCGGCAGCCATCAGATCACAGGTCGTGGCGGTTGGCTTTTTCCAAAAGCGACGCGAAAGGGACCACCCCGGCCGGGACGGTCCCTTGTTCGTTTGTGCTCGAAAAGCGCGCCGGCCGCGCCGGGACGGAACTCAGTAGCCGGGCAGGTTGGCCAGCCGTCGCACGGGCGCCTTGCGCCCGCGTCCACGGCCTTCCTCCGCCTCGGGGTTGCCACCGTGCAAGGCGGCGGCGACCGCCTCGAAGAACACGGATGTGTTGTCCATCACCCCGCGAAACCGTTCAGCTGCCACGCCGAGCGCGGAGAGCGTCAGTTCCTCGACGAAGGGGTCATAGGCCTTGAGGTGGAGGCCGAAGGCCTTGGCGCGGCGCGCGGTGGCGCGGGCGACACGGCCGAAGCCGATGAAGCCCATCGTCTGGCCCATCAAGCGCGGCACGGTCAGCAGTTGCGGGCGGCCTTCGGACCAGCGGCCCTCGCGCACCATGCGGTCCT
>CAZFCY010000238.1:0-5725 GCA_964517665.1 uncultured Opitutaceae bacterium
CCGCCCACTGGCGGGCGATCTCGGCCGGACTGCTCGCATCCGTCCTCGCCATCGCCGGGATGTTCGTTGTGGGCCGTCCGGATGCGACCGCGCAGGAGATTCCGCCTTTTCCGGGCGAGCGCATCCGCACGGCGATCGCGCCACCGTCCTTTTCCCTCGGCGATCAGCACGGCGCGCCCTTCGGCCTCGAGAATGCCCGGGGGCGCGTGGTGTTGATGACCGGCATCTACGCGTACTGCTCGACCGCATGCCCGGCGATCCTGCAGGAGGTCCAGGCGTTGCAGGAGACGCTGCCCGCGGAGGCGCGCGAGCGGCTCACCGTCGTCGCGCTCTCGCTCAGCCCGGAGTACGATTCGGACACCATGCGTCAGCGCGTCGCCGAGGGCTACGGACAGGCGTATCCGCATTTTCGCTATCTCAACGGCGAGGTGGACGTGATGCACGACGTGCTCGCGCGGCTGGGCTTCGCGCGTGCGGAAGATCCGCGCACCGGCGAGATCAGCCACACGAATCTTTTCATCCTGGTCGATGCGCAGGGGCGCATCGCCTACCGCCTCTCGCTCGACGCGCGCCTCCGCCCGTGGTTGCGCGAGGCCGTGATCGCCCTGGCCGGCGAATAAGCGCGCGAATGAGCGCGATCGATCACGAAGAGCCGGAAGCCGCGGCCCCGGCGGAGGAGAACGCGCCGGCGCCGTGCGCCGCCGCGCGCTTCGATGGCTTCTTTGCGCGCCTCGATCGCGCCGTGGCCTGGTGCGACGGCTGGATATCGCGCTGGCTGCCCGAGCGCCTCAACCCGCTCGCCCAGTCCGGCTCCGCCGCCAACTTCGCCCTCTCCGTGGCGGTGGTCAGCGGCGTGGCGCTGCTCGTCTGGTACTCCTCGAGCGTGCAGTCCGCCTACAGCTCGCTCGAGGCGATCGGCGGCCGGACCGTCGGCGGCTGGGTGCGGGCGATGCACCGCTACAGCTCGGATCTGGCGATGCTGCTCATCCTCGTGCATGCCGCGCGCATGTTCGCGGCGCGCAAGTTCGCCGGAGCGCGCTGGATCGCGTGGCTCTCCGGGGTGGGCCTGATCGGGCTGGTGTGGTTCATCGGCTGGACCGGTTACTGGCTCGTCTGGGACCAGCCGGCGCAACAGATCGCCGTCACCTCGATGCAGTTCATGGACGCGCTGCCGATCTTCGGCGAGCCGATGACCCGGCTCTACCTCGCCGACCGTCTCGTGCCGAGTCTGCTGTTTTTTGTCGTGTTCTTCCTGCACATGCTCCTGCCGTTGATGATCGCGGTGGGATTGGTCGTGCATCTGCTCCGGCTCAACCGCGCGCGCCTCTTCCCGACGCGCGGCCTCATGCTCGCGCTGATGGCCGGCATGAGCCTGGCGTCATTTCTCGTGCCCGCGCCGCTCGACGCGCCGGCGCGCATGGCGGTGAAGGCGGAGGCCTTCACGGTTGACGCCTGGTACCTCACCCCGCTCGCCCTCGCGCTGCGTCTGCAGAGCGCGGGCCTGTGGCTGGCGCTGGGCGGCGGCGTGCTGGTGGGCGCCTTGATCCCGTGGGTGCTGGGCCGGCGGCGCGTCGGCCGGAAGTTGCCGGCCGCGCCCGGCGACGCGCCCGTCACCGCGTGGCAAAGCTTCGTCAACCAGGCGCGCTGCCACGCCTGCACACAGTGCGTGCAGGATTGCCCGTTCGACGCCGTGGCCATGGCCACGCGCACGGACGGGAAGCGCCTGGCGACGCGCGCGCTGGTCGATCCCGCGCGTTGCGTGGGCTGTGGCGTGTGCATCGGGTCGTGCGACTCCGAGGCCATGACCCTGCCGTGGTTCGACACCGTGCGCGAGGAGGCCCGGCTCGAGCGCGAGATCCTCGCCGCGCCAGGCGCCTGGGTGGCCTTCATCGCCGGCGACATCGACGGCGGTCGCGAGCGCTTCGCCGCCGGCCGCTGGGCGTCATGGCTCGATGGCTACGCCGTGCACTGGGTGCCGACGGCGAGCTGGGTGCGCCCGAAGTTTGTCGAGCGTTTGCTCGCCCGCGGCGCGCGCGGCGTGGCCGTGGTGCGCGATGCGCGGTCGGAATCAGCCGCCCGCGACGGCAATCGCTGGGTCCTCGACCGCCTCGCGGGCGAGCGCAAACCCCTCTACCGCCCGGCTCGCGCGGGGGACAACGCCGCGTCGTGGCGCGTCTTCGACTTCGACGCCGCGCGCCCGCGCGAACTCGCCCGCGCCGCCGCGGCCTTCCGCGCGGGCTCCTCGCCGGCGGCGCGCCCGGAGCGCCACGAGCCGTGGCGCCTGGCCTTCGCCGGCATCGTCCTCGCCGCAGGCCTCGGCGCCGCGGTCGTCGCGCCCAGCCATCTCCGTGTCGCCAACCCCGCGCCCCCGGGTCCGGAGTTTGTTTTTTCCTTCAAGGTGCTCGGCGAGATGCAGGAGTCCGGCGTCCTCGATCCAGAGGAGGAGGCGAAGAAACCGCTACACATGCGCGGCCGCTCCACGGAGAAACCGCGCCGCGCTCCCGTCGTCGTGCGCGTGACGATCGACGACGCGACCGGGGAGCGCGCCTACCGCGGAAAAGGCATCTCCGACGACGGCCCGGTCATCGCCCAATGGCGGGCGCCGATGGCCGCGGGGAGCCGCGCCGTATCGATCGAAATGCACACCGGCTCGGCCGAGCCCCTGCGTTGGGAGGGCGCGATCCTCGCGAAGGAGCGGCATGTGCATGTCGTGACCTACGATCCGGCCGATGGATTCCGCATGGAGGATCCCGGCGGCGCTCCGGGCGCGGGAGGCGCATCGAGCACGCGCGGCGCCGGCAACAGATCGAGAAAGGTGGCTCCGCGGACCGCGAAAGCGTCGAGGAGTTTTCCACGCAGCCGGGCGAGGAGCGCGTGGTGCTCACGGCGCACGGCGAGGTTGGTCAATTCCAGCGGATCGGCCTCCAGATCGTACAGTTCCTCGATGTAGTCTTCGTACAGGTAGCGCACATACTTGTGGCGGCCTTCGCGCAACAGGAGCCACGCGCGGGTGCCGGTCGCGCGGTCCGCAATCAGCCGGCTCCAGTCGCCGGACTCCCGCGCGTGCCCGAGCGCGGCGGCGATGGCGTCGTTGCCATACAGGCTGCCGGAGTACATCTGAATCATCGGCTCGCGGCTCCAGCCGGATGCCTGCGGGTTCGTGAGAAGCGCGGAGAAGTCGCGCCCGTCGGTCGCGACCCCGTCGAGCCCGGCGAAACGGTGAATCGTCTCGATGATGTCCATGCCGCTGACCGGCTGCGGACACACCGTGCCGCTCGAGAATCGCCGCGGATTCGACACGATGAGCGGCGCCAGGAGGTTCGCATCATAGGGCGCGACCTTGTCGCGAAACCCGTGCTGGCCCCACGCGAAACCCTGGTCGGCGGTGAAGATGACGATGGTGTTCTCCAACTGGCCGGTGTCGCGCAGCGCCTGCATGATGCGCCCCACGCCTTCATCGAGCGCGCGCACGGCCTGGTTGTACTGCTTCACCCACGAATCGAGCGACCGGCGCTGCCGCATCGGCGTGCCGTCCGCGCCCCGCGTCCAGCGCGAGAATTGGACGGCGTTTTCCGGCTTGTCCGGACGCGGTCCGAAAATATCGACGGGGGTCGGGGTGGCCTCCGCATCGAGATAGTCCTGCAAATGCCGGTCCGCCGGGGTGTAGGGCCCGTGCACGCCGGCAAAGCAAACCCACAGGAACCAGGGGCGATCCTTCCCGGCCGAGCGCTCCTGCAGAAACTGCACGGCATGGTCGGTGTAACGGTCCGTGCTGTAACCACCCAGCGGCGTCCGCGCGGCGCCGTTGATGTTCACGTGCTGGCCCTCGTAGTAGTCGCTCCCGCCGCCGTCGCGGGTATTGCCCTCATGGTGCGGCCACACCACCGACCAGTCCCAGGCGACTCCGTGACGCGGCACGTTCCAGTGCCATTTGCCGATCATGCCCGTGAAGTAGCCGCGCTCGCGCAGACTCGTGGTCCAATAGGGCGTCTCCCTCGTGTAACCGGACTGCAGCCGGCCCGTGAGCGCCGTGCCTCGCGAAGGCACGCACTTTGCGCCGGTATAGGCCGTCGTGAACCGCACGCCCGCGCTCGCGAGCCGGTCGAGGTTCGGCGTCTTCGCCCACCGATACGCGTCCGGGGTGTCGGCGTAGCAGCTCAGCGTCCGGACGCTGTGGTCGTCGGTGAAAAGATAGAGCACGTTGGGCCGCGGCCCGTCGGCGCTGGCGGCGCCGGCCGGCGCCGCCGGCAAGCCCAGGCCGAGCGCGGCTCCGGCCAGGATACGCAGGATCCAGCCGCGGACCCGCGAAGCGGATGCGCCCCGTGGCGACGGCATGCGATGTTCGCGCCTGCAAGCGCGCGGTGAGAGTGAGATCATACTGCGCTGGCGTGACATAGGGGTAGGTGTAGCTACTGGCGCCACTCGCCGGCGTTGTAAACCTGGTAGTCCGGGCCTGCCCGTTCTCGGAATCGGTCACGCACGAGCGCGGTCGCGCGTGACGACCGCGCCATCCTTCAACGGAGCCGCAGCCAGCCTCACTCGTCCGGCAGCAGCGCCCGTTTTTCCTGAAGTGTGAGTTGTTCCTTTTGAGAAAGCCGGTGTCGGCGTGGATTGCCACAGCCGGGGCATGAGCAGATCGGCCGCGTGCGCGCATGGATGCCGCAGAAACGCGGAGTGGGAGCACATTGCCAGAGATGGGCCAATAACTTCGCCCGGAGCTTGTGGCGGCGTAGATGGTGGCGGCGCAAAGCACGCCCTCGTTTGTGATTCATGGTCGGCAGCGCCTTGAGCCCCGCCACCATGACGGGGCCAAGACGGCCGCCGTTCCACGCCCGAAGAGTCCATGCCGATATAACCGCGGAAAGGTCTGTTCGCGGCAAGCCAGGAGCCGGCCCGGCACTTGTCGCACGCACGGCCGAAGAATGAGGTTCGTCGTCACAAACCGCGGCGTTGAAGTCCGATACGGCTGGGCATCGCTTCAGGCTCGATGCGGGCGCGAAGGGACATGAACGCCGAACCAGCCACCCATTCGGTAGAAAATGGCAGCAAATCGGGAGTTTCCCTTCTTCGTCGCGATCGAGGTCGAAAATGTCGTCGCCCCGGGGCGGTGGGTGGCTATTTCCGTATCGTGCCCGACAGGCAGCCCATCCCCGATCCTGCCCGCAAACTCGAGCCATGGTCGTCCGCCGACTGTGACGCGGCAGTCATGCTTTTCGAAGGCCTCCCGGCATGAAGACTTGCGCGGTGTTGACCGGGGATCTGATCGGCTCGCGCAAGCTCGAGGCCGCGCGGCTGGAGCAGGCCATGGCATTGGTCCGGCAGCTTGCCCGCGAGTTTGAAGCCATCCATCCCGGCGCGCTCGTCGGACAGCCCGACATTTTCCGCGGCGACGGCTGGCAGCTTTGCCTCGGGCGTCCGGATCTGGCGGTCACTTCCGCCGTGTTTTTCCGCGCCGGCCTGAAAGCTCACGGGTTCGACACCCGCATCGGCATCGGGCTCGGGACGGTGGGCACGCTCCACGAGGAGAAGATTTCACGATCCACCGGCCCGGCGTTCGTGTCGAGCGGCGCGGCGTTGGACAACCTCGAGAAGGGCCGGACGCTCGGGCTGAGGCACGCGGCCGAACCGGCGCCGGCATGGGCGGAATGGCTTCGCGAGCTGGTCGTGCCGCTGCTCGAGCTGCAGGTCGCCCGCTGGACGCAACGCGAATCGCTCGCCGTTTACG
>CAZFCY010000239.1:0-5720 GCA_964517665.1 uncultured Opitutaceae bacterium
CTCGGCTCCACCGTCGGCTGCGCCGAATGCCACGATCACAAATTCGATCCGTTCACGGCGCGCGACTTCTACTCGCTCGCGGCCTATTTCGCGGATGTGAAGCAGTGGGGCGTTTACGCCAGCTATCCATTCTCGCCCGAGCCGGAGTTGGAGGGCTTCGACAACGCCTATCCGTTTCCGCCGGAAATCGAAGTCGAGAGCCCGTATCTGGCCCGCCGCGCGGCCGGGCTTCGCCGCCAGCTCGCCACCCATCTGGCCGACTCGGCGAAGGAGATTCTCGCCGATGCCGACGGCGCCGCGGCCGTTCAAGCCTGGGCTTCCCGTGTGCGCGCCCAGGTTTCCCCGGCTGCGGATGGCTGGATCCCAACGGCTCCGTTGGAGGTCGTCGCGGGAGGCGACGTGATCGCGTCGGTGCTTGCGGACGGCTCGGTTCGCTTCGAGGGCGAAGATCCGAAAAAGAAGAGGGAGGGGAAGATTGCGCACACGCTGAAGCTGGAAACACCCCCGGGGCCGCTGGCCGCCATCCGCGTGGAGGCCCTGCCCGACGAGAAGAACGATGGCCGCGTCAGTCGCGACGGCGGCGATGTCTTCGAAACCAAGGTCGCCTTCGCGATCGAGCGGGCGGCGGGGGCAGTCGAAACACCGGCTGAACCGCTCCCGGTTGCCGCCGCTTTTCCGGATGGTGAAACGGAAACCTTTTTCAATGGCTACCGCCTTGCCTCCGTCGCCGAATACTGGCGCTCGAGCCGCGAACTCAGCGACCAGCCGCAGTCGGCCGTGTTCATTCTCGACCGGCCGGTCACGATCGCCCCGGGCGATCGGATCGTCGCCACCTTCACACGAGGCAATCCGAAGGTCAGCGACGTGGGGCGCGTGCGCCTGGCGGCCTCGCCGTTCGGGCTCTGGCTGCCGCGCGAGACTGCGATCAATGCCGACCTGACCGCGGCATTGGCGGCCGCGAATCCCACGCCGCAACAAAGCGCGTTGCTGGCCGCGGAATACCTGCAAAGCACGGGCCATCCGGAGAAAGCGTTCGCGGAGGCGCTCCGACTCACGCTCGACATCGCCGAGTGCCACGATGGGCGCGCCTACAGCATGGTCACGAAATCGGCCGAGCCGGGCATCACGCGCGTGCTGGCGCGCGGCAACTGGCAGGACGAATCCGGCGAAATCGTCGAGCCGTCGCCGCCGGGTTTTCTCCTCGACGACGACCAGCCCGTCGGCACGAGCCGGCTCGATCTGGCCAACTGGCTCGTGTCGCGCGACAACCCGCTCACCGCGCGCGTCTTCGTCAACCGCCTGTGGCAGCAGTTCTTCGGCGCGGGGCTTTCGGCCGTGCTCGACGACGTGGGCATGCAGGGCGAGTATCCGAGCCATCCCGAGTTGCTCGACTGGCTCGCGATGGAGTTCATGGATCGCGGGTGGGACGTGAAGGCGATGGTGCGGTCGATCGTCACCTCGGCGACCTACCGGCAATCCTCGCGCGGGCGTCCCGAGCTGGCCGAAGTCGATCCGCAGAATCGCCTGCTCGCGCGGCAAAACCCCCGGCGGCTCGACGCGGAATTCGTGCGCGACACGGCGCTGTTTTCCGCGGGATTGCTCCATCCCGGGATCGGAGGCCCGAGCGCGACGCCCTACCAGCCCGAAGGCTACTACGCGCAGTTGAACTTCCCGCTTCGCGAGTACGAAGCCGAGACCGACGACCGGCAATACCGCCGCGGCCTCTACATGCACTGGCAGCGGACGTTTCTGCATCCGATGCTGGCCAACTTCGACGCGCCCTCGCGCGAGGAATGCACGGCGTTGCGCAATATGTCCAACACGCCCCAGCAGGCGCTCACGTTGCTCAACGATCCGACCTTCGTCGAAGCCGCGCGCGTGCTCGCGACGCGCGTCCTCGCCGAGGCCGAGGCTCCCGACGCCGGCTTCGGAGCGCGGCTCGAATTCGCGTTTCACCACGTGCTCTCGCGCCCGCCGACAGCGCGTGAAGCGGAGGCGCTGCAGAAACTCCTCAAAGCCCAGCTCGCCACCTATCGCGAGGCGCCGATGGATGCGAAAAAACTCGCCGCCGTCGGCCTCCACGCGCCGCCCGCCGGGGTCGACCTCGTCGAACTCGCGGCATGGACCGCCGTGACGCGCGTCCTCCTCAACCTCAACGAGACGATCGTCCGCTACTAAATCCTGATGCGCTCGCACGCATTCCGTGCAGGAGCGGCTTCAGCCGCGATTCGATTCCCAGGCGCCAGCCGATCGCGGCTGAAGCCGCTCCCAACCGCCTGAACGCGATCTGGAATGAACATGCAAAATCCTTTCGATCCCACCAATCTCCGCCACCATCAGCTCGCGTGGTCCCGGCGCACGTTTCTCGGCAAGTCGGCCCAGGCTCTCGGCGCGCTCGCGCTCGGCTCGCTCATCAATCCGCGACTCCTCGCCGCAGCCCCGCAGACGCAGCAAAGCCGCTGGACGGGCATCCTGCCCGCGCCGCATTTCCTGCCGCGCGCGAAAAGAGTGATCCATCTCTGCATGGCCGGCGGGCCGTCGCATGTGGACCTCTTCGATCCGAAGCCCGAACTGACGCGGCTCCACGGCCAGGCGTTTCCCGAATCGTTCACCAAGGGCGAGCAGCTCGCGCAGCTCCAGAACACGAAACTGCGCGCGCGCGGGTCGTCCTTCACCTTCTCGCGCTGCGGGCTTTCCGGCCAGTGGATCGGCGATCTGTTGCCGCACATCCAGACGATCGCCGACGACATCTGCATCGTGCGCTCGATGCACACCGAGCAGATCAATCACGATCCCGCGCACGCCTTCATGAACACCGGCTCGATCATCAAGGGCCGGCCGAGCATGGGCTCGTGGCTGCTCTACGGGCTCGGCGCCGAGGCGGACAATCTTCCCGGCTTTGTCGTGATGACCTCGGAGGGACCGGGGCCCGATCAGCCGATCTCCGCGCGACAGTGGTCGGCGGGTTTCCTGCCCAGCCGTTTTCAAGGCATCCAGTTTCAAAGCAAGGGCTCGCCGGTGCACTACGTCGGCAATCCCGACGGCGTCTGCCAGAGCACGCAGCGGCAGATCCTCGACGAGATCGCGCGGCTCAACGGTTTTCACGCCGGGCAAAGCCTCGACCCGGAGATCGAGACGCGTGTCTCGCAATACGAGATGGCCTTCAAGATGCAGGCGAGCGTGCCGGACCTCACGGACATGCGTTCCGAGAGCAGGGCCACGCTCGATCTCTACGGCGTGAAGGAACCCGGCGACGGCTCTTTCGCCAGCAACTGCCTGCTTGCCCGCCGGATGGCCGAGCGCGGCGTGCGCTTCATCCAGCTTTATCACCGCGGCTGGGATCACCACGACAACATCGACAACAAGATCCAGGAAGCCTGTGGCCATGTCGACCAGGCCTCCGCCGCGCTGGTGAAAGACCTGAAACAGCGCGGCCTGCTCGAAGACACGCTCGTGCTCTGGGGCGGTGAATTCGGCCGCACCCCGATGGGACAGGGCAGCGGCCGTGACCACCACATCAACGCCTTCTCCGTCTGGATGGCGGGCGGCGGCATCCGCCCCGGCATGACGTGGGGCTCGACCGACGATCTCGGCTACCGCTATATCAAAGACGGCCAGGAAATGCACGTGCACGACCTGCACGCGACCATGCTCGCGATGTTCGGCGTCGATCACACCAGGCTCACCTATCGCTACCAGGGACGAGACTTCCGGCTGACTGACGCCCACGGCAAGGTCGCCCGCGGCATCCTGGCCTGATTCGCAACCATGCCGTTCAGGCGCGAATACCTCAACGGTGGCCGCGGGCGCCCCTGCCCGCGTTGTCCCGATCCACTCCGAAAACCGCGACCGGGACACGGCAGTCCACCCTGGCAGCTGCCGCGGCATCCTGTTCCGCTCTGATCGCGCATGGACGAATGGTTGCCCTTCCTCGGCCGGCTGCATCCGGTCGTCGTCCATCTGCCGATCGGCATCCTGCTTTTGCTCGCGCTGCTCGAGCTGGCCGGCCTCTTTGCGCCACGACTGCGGCTCCCACCGGCGTTGCGAACCACCGTGCTCACGCTCGGCCTCGCCGCGGCGCTCATCGCCGCCGCGTTCGGATGGCTGCTGGCCCGCGGCGGTGAATACGACGGCGCCTTGCTCGATCGCCATCGCGCGCTCGGACTCGCGACCGCGGGGCTCGCCCTCGCGCTCCTGCTCGTCCGCCGCCGACGCCGGCTTTACCCGCCACTGCTGATCGCGTGCCTGATCGCGCTCACCCTCGCCGGGCACTATGGCGGCGCCCTCACCCACGGCGACGACTACCTCGCGCAACACCTGCCCGATTCGTTGCGCAAGCTCCTGGGTTCTGCCGATGCGACGGAGGCCACCGCCGCGCCCAAGCTGCCGGCCAACCCGGCCGACACGGAAGTTTTCGCGCACGTGATTCAACCGCTCCTCGCCGCGCGGTGCACGGGTTGCCACGGCCCGGACAAAAGCAAAGGCAACCTGCGACTCGACACGTGGGCCGCCATCCGCAAAGGCGGCAAGCACGGCGCGGCCATCACGCCCGGTGATGGCGGCGAAAGCCCGCTCGTGCGCCGCGTGCAGCTTTCACTCGAGGAAAAGGACCACATGCCGCCGAAAGGAAAACCTCAGCTCACTGCCGACGAGATCACGCTCCTCGAATGGTGGGTCGAGCGCGGCGCGCCGTTCGATAAGAAGCTGCCGGACATCGAGACGTCACCCGCGGTCGCGGAGATTCTCGAGGCACGATTCCTTGCCGCCGCGCCTCCGATCGATCCAGCGACGGCGCGCGCGCAGGCGGCCGCGCTCGCAGCCGAACTCGGCATCGTGATCCGTCCGCTTTCCGCCGACACACCGTGGCTGGACGTCAACGCGCGGCTGCGCGGGAATTCCTTCGACAACGCCGGGCTCGCCGCGCTTCAGCCGATCGCCGCGGCCGTTTACTGGCTCGACCTTGGCGAAACCGGCGTGACCGATGATGGGCTGGCCGCCGTGCGCGAAATGCCAAACCTGCGCCGGCTCCGGCTCGACCGCACCGCGATCACCGACGCCGCACTCCAGCCCCTCGCGCACTTGTGGCGGCTCGAATCGTTGAACCTGCGCCACACCGCGATCACCGACGCCGGGCTCGCCCGGCTCCATGGCGCGCCTCGGTTGCGCACGATTTATCTTTGGGAAACGGAGGTGACATCCGAGGGTGTGAAGGCGCTCGCGGAAACACTGACCGACCACCGGCGATTGAAGCAACTGCGCGAGGATCTGGTTAAAATCGAGTCGGCGATCCGCGCCGAACAACCCTCGCTCGTTTTCGAGACGAGCGCCCCGGAAACGGATCGGAGCGCTCAACCAGAGAAAGTGCCCGCGCCAGAATCGTGAGCGCGCTTTGCGCGCCATGCGCACAGTCATACACTTCACCGTGACCAGCCGATCCAACTCTGTTTCCCGACTCCGATGCAATGGAGAATCCGGTGTCGAAAGCGGAGAGCCCGATCCTCGCGGGAGAACACCCGCGCGCGCCGCAGTCGGGATCTCACTGCCTCGCTCCGCTCTCAACCCTCAGCGCTCAACTGCATTCTTGCGGCTCGGATCATCCATGAAACTCCTCGCAACCCTCCGACGCTGGCGCATGACAGCCGGCTTTGCTCTCTGCGCCGCCGCCGCGGCTTCGATACAAGGCGCGCCGGCCGCGGCGAATCCGCCGTCGCCGGAACGCC
>CAZFCY010000240.1:0-5673 GCA_964517665.1 uncultured Opitutaceae bacterium
TCAAATCGTTGGTCCTAAAAGCGGCGATGAATCGCCGCGCTCCAGAGCGCGCGGCTCTCGCGCACACGCCCGAACCGCTCGCGCGATTCGCGAACACTACATTAGCGTTCATCGACCTCCATTGACGGTTTTTCCGCATGGATGCAGCTCAGTTCTGCGCGACGACCCTGGCGCCTTCGAAGTCGAAGCGGAAGCGCACCTCGCGCAGGCCCTTTTCGCGCATGGCGTGACGGAGGCGTTTTTTGTCTTCCGCGTAGAACATGAGAAACCCGCCGCCGCCGGCCCCGATGAGTTTCCCGCCGAGGGCCCCGTTGGCCATGGCGTGGTCGTGCCACTCGTTGATCTGCGCATTGCTCATGCCGGACGAGCGCGTCTTCTTCCGCTGCCAGTGGACGTCCATCAAACGGGCAAACTCTTCCATCCGCCCCGACTCGAGCGCGTCGAGCGACTGGCGGCCGAGTTCCTTGGTGAAGTGCAGGTTCTCCAGCATCGCGGGATCGTCCGCCTCGCTGCGTTCCTTTTGATCGGTGAGAATCGTGGACGCGGAGCGGGAGAAACCCGTGAAAAACAGGAGGAGGTTGTCCTCCAGATCGAACAACGTCTCCTCCGAAACACGCGCCGGCCGAAACTCCACCCGGCCGTCGGGATGAAACGTGAAGACCGTGATGCCGCCGACCGCGGCGGCATATTGATCCTGTTTGCCGATCGGCTCGCCGAGCTTCCCGATCTCGATCGCGCAGGCCTGCTCGGCGAGCTGCGCCGGCGAGAGGATGTTGCGCTGATGCGTGTTGAGCGCCTTGAGCAGCGCGGTCGTGAAGCTTCCGGATGAGCCGAGGCCGGTTCCGGCCGGAATGTCGGCCATCGAGGCGATCTCGAGATTGTGCCTGCGGACGTCCAGCATTTCGAGCGTGGCGCGGATGATGCGATGCTGGATCTCGCCGATCGTGCCGGCGTGCTCGAGGGCCGAGTACTTGAGAAGAAATCCGTCGACGAATCGCTCGTTGGTGATGATATAGACGTACTTGTCGATGGCGGCGGCGACGAGCATCCCGCCAAAGCGGCTGTAGTAGGACGGGAGATCCGTGCCGCCGCCGCCAAGGGAAATGCGCAGGGGGGATCGAGTGATGATCATGAGTGGAGGGCGTGGGTGTTGTTTGTCACATCCGTGGCCGGGTCGGCGCATTGTTGTTCACCGGGGCCCCGCCGGTTGCGGGTTTTCCGCGCGTGAATCCGGCTCGATGGAGAAATCCTCGTGCGCGAGCGTCAGGTTCGGGTTGTAGGCGGGATCCGCGAGCAGAATATTGCCCCAGCGTTCCTTCATCACCTCGATCTCGCGGCGGAAGCGATCGTGCTTTTCCGGCGTGTCCTCGAGGCCGCGGCTGGCGCTTTCGTGATGATAGAGTTCCGCGAAGGGCGTCCAGACATTGCGATAACCGGCTTCGCGGACCTTCAGGCAGAAGTCCACGTCGTTGAACGCGACCGCGAGTTTTTTTTCATCCAGCCCGCCAACCTCCTCGTATATCGATTTGCGGACGACGAGGCAGGCTCCGGTGACGGCGCTGTAGTTCTGGACGAGGCGTGTCCGGCTGAAACAAGGATCGGCGCCTCGATCCTCGTATCGGAAGGCATGTCCGGCGACGCCGAGGATGCCGAGCACGATTCCGGCGTGCTGTATCGTGTCGTTCGGATAATAAAGCATGGCCCCGACGCAGCCCACGCCGGGCCGCGCGGCGTGGGAGGCCATTTCCTCGAGCCACTCGGGCGTGATGACCTCGAGGTCGTTGTTGATCAGGCCGATGAACTCGCCCCGCGCCTCTGCGACGGCCGCGTTGTTCAGGGCGGAATAGTTGAAGGGGCCATCGTCGCGCAACAGTCGAACCTCCGGCATCGCCTCCGCTTTTCGGCTCCGGGAAATATGTCGCATCCACTCCACCGTGGATGGATCGTCGGAGCCGTTGTCGACGATCAAAATCTCGAAGTTTCGATAGGTCGTTTTTTCCAGAATGCTTTCAACACATTGCCGCAGCAGATGCAGGCCGTTGCGCGTCGGAATGATCAGCGACACGAGCGGTGGCGGATGGGGAATGGTGTATTTAACCCTCCAATAGCCACCGGAGACGGGCAGGACGGCGGCCTCGATCGACTGGCGTTGAAGATGGTCCTCGATCGCCCGGCCCCCGGCGTCGGCGGCGTATGATTTCTGGTCCGGGTTGGTGGCGGTCGAGCCCGGGATCGCCCGCCAGTGATAGAGGATTTTCGGAATGTGTCGGATGCGCGCGGGCGTTGTCTGCTCGATGAAGCGCAGTGCGAGGTCCCAGTCCTGGCTGCCTTCGTAACCGACGCGAAAGCCGCCGATCTTTCGCACGAGCGCGGCCCGATATACCGCAAGGTGCGAGATGAAGTTCTGGCCGGTGAACAAGTCCGGCAGGAACTCGGGCTTGAAATAGGGCAGGGAGCGCTCCCCGTTCTCGCTGATCTTGTCCTCGTCGCTGTAAACGAGATCCGCATCCGGATTCTGGATCAGGATCGACGCGACTTCGAAAAGCGCGTCCGGCGCCAGCTCGTCGTCGTGATCGAGAAGCGCGATCCAGTCGCCGGTGGCGAGTTCGAGCGCGGAGTTCGAGGCGGCGGAAATGTGTCCGTTTTCCGGACGAAAGGCGACCTTGATGCGCGAGTCCCGCGCGGCGAGCGCCTCGAGCGTCGGGCGGACGTGGGGCGCGGTCGAGGCGTCGTCGGCGACGCACAGTTCCCAGCGCGGATAGCTTTGTTCGATGACGGACTCGACCGCGCGGCGCAGCCAGCGCTCGGGCGCGTTGTAGACAGGCAGGAGGATTGAGATGCGCGGCGGCGCGGGCCAGGAGGCGGCGCGATCGCGCTGGCGCCGGAGGGCGCCGGGTGAGTGGTCCTCGTGATGGCGCCGCCAGACACTATAGCGGTCTTGTGGTTGATCGCTGGCGTCGTCGGTGAAGGTGGCTTCGACGGAGAAGAAAGGCGACCAGGCGCCGGAAACATCAGCGTGCTCCAACACGACCTTGCCGCCCGGCTTGGAGAGGGTCGCTTCGATCAGGAAACCGGCCTCGGCGGCGTGGGGGTGATCGGGAAAAGCGGCCTTTACGTCGGTGCGGGGGAGCCGCAGGCGCGCCTCGAATATCGTGTCGCCCCATCGCGCGCGGATGGCGGCCACGGGCGCGAGGTCGGTCCGCACGAACCAGCCGCGAATGGCGAGTCGGGTGCAGTCGAGATCGATCCAGGTTTGCGGCTCGTCGATTTCGAAATCGGCAATCCTGTCGGGCGATCGCGCGCCGGAGGTTGTGGCGATGGGGCGCGATTTGCCGCCGATGAGACGCCGAAGCGCCCGAAGAGGCGAAGTGACCCGCCAGGAGAAGGATTCCTGCATGCGGCGGATCTTGTCATCCCGCATGTGCCGGACGGCTTCGAGTTCGTTCGCGTGTTGCCGCGCCTTGTCCAGGTCTTGCTGCGAACGCCGGACCATGCCCCCGAGCGTCTCCGCATGCCGCTGCGCTTTTTTCAGATTGTGTCCCAGGCGATCCACCAGCGCCTCGAGATTGCCGGCGTGTCGCGCTGTGAGGTCGAGCTTGCGTTCGATTTCTTCGATCGCCGCGTCGGGCTTCGGCAGATTGGCGGCGTCGTATTCGAGCGCGCGGATCTGGGCGAGGAGGTTGCGGGCGAGCGCGGGGTTGTCGTGGAGGACGGGAAGCGATCTCTCGAGGATCAGGGAAAGGTCGCCGGCGCCCGCGTCATCCGGATGCCCTTTCCATGCGCACCGTGGGCTGGCCGCGAGAAGGTCGGCGTAGAGCGTGGCGAGGGCGCGGACATTGGCCGTCAGCTCGAAATGCCGTTCCGCGAAGGCGCGGCCGTTGCGTCCCAACTCCGCGGCGAGCCGGGGATCCTCGAATACCCGGCGGCAGGCGGCGGCGATTTCCTCGGGAGAGCCGTCGCGCAGAAGCAGCGCCTCGATGCCGTCACGCAAAAGCAGCCCGATGTTCGTGTCGGGCGCGACGACGGGCCGCCCGCTGGCGAGAAACTCCGGGATCTTCGAGGGCAGGCGGAAGTCGTTATAACGGCCACGGTGGCCCGGTTGCACGAGCACGTCGGCCAGCGCGAGCAGAGCGGGCAGCCGCGTCTTCGCGATCAGGCCGAGATCGATGGCGCAAGCGGCGGCGTCCTCCGGCAGCGAGGCGCGAAACTGCGGCGAGGTGAAGCCGGTGCGAAGCAGGCGGCTGGGGAGGCCCTGTTTGTTGAGAAGCTCGACCGCGAGGTAGAGTTCGCGCATCTCGTCCTCGTTGGCGAACGAGGTGCTGCCGGTGTAGGTGACGACACGCTCGCCGGGGCGAATGCCGAGTTCCGCGCGGAGCGATTCGTCTGGCTCCATCGGCCGATAAAACGAGAGATCGACACCTGGAAAAAGCCGGCGCACCGGCGTGCTGGCCGGAACCATTTCGCGCAGGGCATCGACGATCACCGTGACTGCGTCGGCGAGGCGGAGCAGGTTTTCCAACCGATGCGGATGACACAACGTGTCCGGCAATCGCGCGCGCAGCGCGGCAGGGGATTCGGCACGCAGGTCCTCGAGCGTCTGGCGCGTGTAGGCCTGCAAGAGTTCCTCTTCGTTATCCTCGAGATGGACGACGAGGCGTGCTGGCCGGGCCGAAACCTGTTGGTAGGCGACGACGAATCTCCGCACGTTCTCGCGCGGAGTCCACGCATGGATCACATCCGCTTCGCGGCCGTCCTCGAACAAGCGGGGCTGTTGCAAGACCTCTTCGAAAAGCGCGGCCTGGAACAGCGGCGAAGGGATGGTGGTCAGCGTTTCCTTGCCCGAGGGAACGGCGACAACGCACGCGTGCCCGGCCTCGGTGAGCGCGTTGGCGAAGGCGCCGATGTGATTCAGACTGTTGGTCGTGAAGTCGCCGTAGTTGACAAAGAGGATGTTCATCCGGCCGAAAGCGCGGAAGTTAGCCAGCCGGGGCGACGCAAGGGAAGCCCCGAGCGTCGCCACGGGGCGCGGAACACCGGCTACCGGAAGAGGTTGTATTTGAGAATCGCGTAGATCGCACGGACGCCGTCCTTCCAGCCGACCTTTTTGCCCTCGGAGTAAGTCCGTCCGTGGTAGGAAATGCCCACCTCGTAGATCACGCAGTCCAGTTTCGCCACCTTGGCCGTGATCTCCGGCTCGAAGCCGAAGCGGTTCTCCTCGATCCTGATCTTCTGGATGATCTCCCGTTTGAACACCTTGTAGCAGGTCTCCATGTCGGTGAGATTCAGGTTCGTCATCATGTTGGAGAACAGGGTGAGAAAGCGATTCCCCATCATGTGCCAGAAATAGACCACGCGGTGCGCGCCGCCGCCCATGAACCGCGAGCCGAAGACGACGTCCGCCTTCCCCTGCAGGATCGGCTCGAGCAGGATCGGGTATTCCCGGGGGTCGTATTCGAGATCGGCGTCCTGAACCACGACCAGATCACCGGTCGCGGCGGCGATGCCGGTGCGCAGCGCGGCGCCCTTGCCCTGGTTCGTCGCGTGATAGAGCACCTTGTGCACGAGCGGCGCGATCTCCGCCGCGAGCAGATCCCGCGTCCCGTCCGTGGAGCAGTCGTCGACGATGATGATCTCCTTCGCCTCCACCGGAGCGGCCCGAACCGCGTCGACGAT
>CAZFCY010000241.1:0-5551 GCA_964517665.1 uncultured Opitutaceae bacterium
GCGCGCCTTCCCGGATCGCGGACGGGCCGCCCGCGACCGAATCGGGGCGGGTTTCGCCTCCGTCGCCGGCTTCCGCCGGATCCGCGCCTGGCGCGCCGGCTTTCGATCCATCCGTCGAGGAAGCGACGGACGCTTCGCCGATGCGCCGGATCGCATCCGCCGGGAGGGGCGCGGGCCAGCCTCTCGCCTCGGCAAAGCGCAAGGGCAGCGAGCCTCCGCTCGGCAGGTAGGCGCCGCTGGCCGGAGCCTTGCTCGCCGCCTCCGCCGGCGAAGCTGACGGCTCGGACGCGATCCCGGCTGCAGACACTTCGATCGACGGCAGGCTGACGATTTCGGCTGGAGGGAGCGTGCTCACGTCGACGGGCGTTGTTTCGAGAGGAGCGTCGGCAAGCGAGACCGGCCCGGCCCCCGCGGGCGCCGATTCCGCTTCGGAAAGTTCCATTTCGTCGGCGACAGACAGCTGGACGAACGGCGCTCCCGCCGGAGTTTCGACAGGCCGGGCGTCCGCGATCTCACCGGCGCCGCCGGACGGCCCGGATGGCGCAGGCTCAGCGATCGCAGGGGCCGGCGCGGTCGTCGTCGAAGGCGAAAAGTTGCGCAGCTTCTTGACCGCCTGGCCTCCCGAAGGGGCGGCGGCGAGACCCGAGGCAAGGCAGAGAAAAAGCAATACAAGCGTCGATGTTCCGGCATGGGCGTTTGGAAGCCCCGGATCCATCCAATGCGGCTGTTGGAGCAGCGTTTCCCTCCTTGGAAATAGGCTCACATGGAGTCATTCGACCACCCGCCGCCGAGGTAAACCCCCCGGTCGCCACTTCGCGTAAAATCATCGCGAATCGTGCGAAAAATCCGTCAAGAGACCGGGTGGCCGCGGGCGTCCCTGCCCGCGCTGGGATCGATTCATCCAACGCCCTGCCCACACGCGCGGGGACGCGCCCGTCCACCTTTTCATCCCGGCCGCGACGCGATCAATCCCACCCCGCAAGCGGCCCCTGCCGCGCCCGGTAAACCTCGAGCAGGTCGTCGAGCGTATGAACATCGAGGGCGCCCGCGCGCGGATCCTCGAAGAGAAACGCCTTTTTCTCCGGCGCCCAGGGATCGCCGTAGTTGGAAAGTCGATACGCCGTCTGCGCCCAGGCCGCGTAAGGAACCGAAAGCGCCTCGCCCTTCTCCGCCGCAAGCTCGACCGCGCGATCGATCACCGCCGGATCGCACTGCGGCAGGTTGATGTTGAAGTTCACATGCACGTCGCAGGGAAAGCGCTCCAGAATGTGCTGGAAAACCGGCACGGACGGCGTGTTGTCCGCCGCCAGCGCCTCGGGTCGTCGAAGCACGGTCGCGCCAAAATCCCGCGCCACTCGCGCGATCAGTTCGCTCTCCGTCGATACCACGATCTCGTTCACCAGACGCGCCCCGCGCAAAATCTCGATCCCCAGCCCCACGAGCGGCCTGCCCGCGAACGGCATGAGATTCTTGAACGGCAACCGCTTGCTCCCGAGCCGCGCAATGATGGATCCGACGACGTGCATGGAGATGGCGCGCTTGTCGATTTTCGTTCAACCCGGGGGCAAAACGAGCCGCTGCCTCTTGCCGCGAAAATAGACGACGAAATCCGCGCGATCCACCGTAATGATCGGCAGCCGCTTGTGGCGTTCGGCGAGCACGAGCAGGCATGCGTCGGCAAAATCGACCCGGCGATCGCGGAACCGCGCGACCTGACCATGCACTTCAGGCAGGGCATCGCGAAGCGAAGCCACCTGCAGCAAGCCTGTCTCGAGAAGCTCGAAGAAGCGGAGCGATCCCTTGGCGGCCCCGCGCTCGAGCAGGTGACAGACCTCGCCCAAGTTTCCCTCGGCCGTAAGATAGGGGCCCGGCGTTTCACTGAACACCTTGCGCGCCCAATCGTGCAAGCGATCACGCCCGTTCAGGAAGGCGACCAACGGCCCCGAGTCGATCAACGCGCCCGGCGGCATGAGTCAGCGAGCGCCGTAGTCGTCCATGTGCGATTTGTTCGAGGACAGATCCTCGGGCCCGGCCACGGAACCGGCAAAATCGCCGAGCGCCGTGAGCATGTTCACGCCTGGCTCCTCCCGAAGGCCCTTTTGCAACGCAAGCCGGGCCGCCTCGGAATACGTCACCTTCTGCGTCCGCGCCCGCCGTCGCAGCCGCGCATCGAGATCTTCGGGCAGTTTGACGGTCCGTGTCACCATGACAGTGGTATTACGCCAGCGTCTTACCTGGGTCAAGCCGCTCTCAGTACTCCGACCGGCTCGCCTGCCGGCGCAAAGGATGTGTCGTGATTCGCTGCGCGCATGGGTCCGCGAGGTTGAGCCGCGCGTCGAGGTAGCCGGGAAACCGCCGCTCCGCCGCGCGCCAAAGCTCCCGAGCCTTTTCCAACCTTTTCGTGCGAGCGAGCGCGACGCCGAGATTGTTCGCCCCCTCCGCCGTCGGCTCCATTTCCTCGGCGCGGCGCAACTCGTCCTCCGCCTCCGCATCGCGCCCGCCGATCAACAGGAGACAGGTTCCACGCTGAAACGCCCGTCGCCAGCCTTCGCGAAACGGCCACGGACCGTCCTCCTCGATCACAAAATCCGGATCCCCGCCGGCCGGTGAAGCCTCTTCGAGAAAACGCAGCGCCTCCTGCGGCTCGCCGCGAAAGAGCGCCATCGAAACCAGCACCCACGCTGCCACCCGTACAGACTCACCGACTCCGAGGCAGAGCCGGCGAACATCTTCGAAGTCGTGTTTGCGCAGCGCCAGAGCGAGCGCGTCGCGCTGACGCGCGAGGTTGCGCGACACGCTTCCTTTGTACGCATGCATGCGATAGCCGATCTCGTCGCCATACGAAAAGCGTCCGCCGCGCATGATCACGCGCAACAATATATCAAAGCTCTCCGCTCCGAACACGCCCGCGTCATAGCCTCCAGCCTCGCGAAACGCCGACACCCGGAAACCGACCTGTGTGTCGCCGGGCAGATGATTGCGCTCGAACAAACGCGCCGGCGTCACTTCGCGCCTCACGAACTCCGGCACGTCCAAACGTCGAAGCGACGTGCCCGTGGCGCCATCGATCAACTGGATGGGATCGCAGAACACATCCGCGCCCGCCTCCAGCGCGCGCACGATCCGCGTCGCGCGTCCCGCCACCCACACGTCGTCCGCGTCGAGCCACGCCGCAAACTCGGTCTCGACCGCATCCAGCCCGGCCTGCCGCGCCAAGGGCACGCCGCCTGGTTTCGCGGAGCGAACGATGTCGAGTCGATTTCCACCGCAACGTTTCGCTTGGGCGACGGTGTCATCGACGCACTGATCATCCACGAGCAAGATCCGACAATCCGGCTCGTCCAATGCCGAACGCACCGCCCTGGCGATCGTTGCCGACGCGTCGCGCGCAGCGATGATGGTCGTGATCACGGACCCGCCTTCGTTGCAGATGCCGCCCCGCTCCGAGCCAGTTCGCAAAGTTTTCCGTAAAACCAACGACGAAACGGACCAAGCGCGAACGTCGTTTCAGCTAGCGCGCGAGCCGCCCGGCCCGCGGCCTCCCTTGCTGGACGATCGAGAATAAACTCCCGCAGCGCCGTTGCCACCCCATCGACATCCGGACCCGATGCGACACGACCAACGCCGTGCTTCGTCACAAACTGCGCCAGCGGCGTGTCCGAGCTCGCCACAGCGAAGATCGGAAGCCCGGCGCATGCGAACTCCGTGAGTCGCGAGGGCAGAGAGTAGCGAAGATATCCCGTGCCTGCCGATGCCTCCGGATTGAGGATTAGCAATCCCAAGTCGGCCGACCGCAACGCGCGCTGCAAACGACCGCCGACGAAAAATCCCCGCCACACGAAATCGAGTCCGGGATCAAACCCGGCATCGAGCAGATCCTGCGCACGCTGCGGGTGCACGTGCCACTCGACCGGCCCCAGCCCCGGCAATGCGGAGCGGCATCGCTCCCACAGCAGCCGGCTGAATTCGACAGCGCCTGGATGATAAAAATTGCCGACTGCGACGGTCCGGAAACCCGCGTCGAACCCACGCGCACTCTCCTTCCATTGCTCCGGCACTCGCTGCTGCAAAGCCGTCACCAGTGCAACGGGACTCCCGAACGTGGCTTCCAGCATCCGCCGCATCGGCTCCGTCAACGCCCAGACTTCCTTGAAGCGCGGCCACAACTTCCGCAGCCGGGCCTCAAAAGTGGTGTCCGCGTGCGGAGCGTAGTCCATGAAGTGCTGGATCACCGACACTCCCGGAAAACAGGACAGGCATGCCTCGATCACGTCGAGATCGGCCTCGTGCAGCGCAGTCGCATAAATCAGGTCCGGCTCGAACCCGCTCGCGCGCAACGCGCCGACGAGCTGAGAGCGCCCTTCTCTGACGTCACTTCGCATCTGGATGGCGTTGGGAAGCGCGGGCGGTCCTGCGTCCCTGTGCGCAACCGAGAGTAGATGGGAGCGCGGAAATCGCGCAAAATAGCGCAGCACGAGCACTCCCGTGCCATGGCTCTGATTCAGCGTTTCGAATGTGAGCAAGAGCACGCGCGGGAGTTCCGTCGGGGCGATCACGCGATCTCCAGCCTCGACCGGGCGATGGGCGATCGCCGCTTCGACCAACGCGGAAAGTTTCCCGGGCCCGCGGACCGGCTCGAACGCCATCAATCGATCGGCGGAGAGTCCTCGCCTCATCAGATCCTCGCTAATTTCCGCATGCCACTGACTGGCGATGACGACGAAGTCCCATTCTTTCGCGCGCGCCAGATCGTCCGCCGACCAGACCGGCCGTTCAAAAAATTTCGTTCCGTGGCGGCACGTGTCGTTATCCGCAAACGCGACGACCTCGACTTCGTCGACGTCGTCCGCCGCATGCCACGCCCGGCGGCCGCTCGCGCCGGTGCCGAAGATGACGATCCTGACCATCAGGGTCGCAATGACACCGCGTGGCGCCACAAGTGATGTGCCTCGGCGATCCTGCCATCGCGTCGCACGAAGATGCAATCGATCTGCTTGAGAATCCCGTCATCGCCTCGAAATCCGCGCGAGAACTCGAAGGGCAGAAACCCGCGATTCGCGAACAGCGCGATCATCTCGTGCAGCATGCCGCCGCCCGCCCAGAAGCGATCCAACGACAGCTCGACGAAAAACACCTCTGCACTTTCCCACAACTGTTCGCCACCTGCCAACACCGTCGTCTCATAACCCTGCACGTCGAGTTTCACCAAGTCGGGCGGTCGCAGGATGCCTTCCGCCAGCAAGGCATCGATCTTGCGCAATGGCACACGACAGGTTTCGCCCTCGATCGGAGCGCCAGAGGAAAATGGCAGGATCGTCGCGCCGAACGCACCAAAGCGCGACTTCGGCAGCACGATGGTGACTTCGCCCTCTTCGGAGCCAACCGCGACTGCGACACGGTGCCAACCTGCCGCTTTCTCGGTCAGCAACTGATGATCATAATGCGGCAAAGGTTCGATGAGAAAATATTCAGCCTGCGGAAACACACGCGCGCATGTCACCGACCACGGCCCGCTAGACGCGCCGACGTCGAGCACCACCCTCGGATCGAA
>CAZFCY010000242.1:0-5530 GCA_964517665.1 uncultured Opitutaceae bacterium
CGATCAGGTAGCGATCGTAGAGCGTCTGGATGCCGAGGAAATCGAAGTCGAGGTCGGCCGAGGGATCGAGGGCGTCGCCGAGGCGCTCGAGGTTGTAGGAGGCGAGGCGGGGCGCGAGGCGTTTGATCTCCACGCCGCGGGTGATATAGTCCTTGAAATGGCGGCGGTGAAAATCCTTCAACGCCGTGATGCCGTCGCGCACGATGTCCCAGCCGAGCACCTCCTCGTAGATATAGGTGAGCTGGACGCGGCCGGCGAACTTCGCGAAGTCGGCGTCCCTTTCGATCAGCGTCTTCGCGTTGAGGACGATCGTGTTGTTGAGATCCTGCTGGGAAATCTCGTCGAAGATGGAGCGGCGCAGCTCGGCCTCGATCTCGTCGTTGGAGAGGCAGAGTTCGAGCCCGATGCGGGCGAACTCGACGCGCTTGCGCAGGTCGAGGCCGTCCCAGAAATAATTCTCGCCGTCGGGGCGCCGGACCACGACGAGCTGGTTCTGCTCGGGCGCATGTTCCGGCTGCAGGCGCTCGCGGGCGCGGACGTCGGCGCGCCGGTCGCGGAAGATGATATATTGCTCCGCGACCTTGTAGTGGCCCTGGCGCATCAGCTCCTCCTGCACGATGTCCTGGACCTCCTCGATGTGCATGAAGGCCTGCTTGAGGGAGACGATGCGCTCGGTCACGGCGCGGGCGATCTCGACGGCGGGGGCGGAGTCGCGCTCGAGCGAGAGGAAGGCCTTGCGGACGGCGATCTCGATCTTGGCCTCGTTCCACGGGACGATGTGGCCGTTGCGGCGTATCAGGCGCACGGGGACGAAGCGGTCGCCCATCGTCGCGCCCATCTTGCGGGAGCGGTTGATGAGGATGCTCTTGGCGACCTCGTAGGCCTTGTTCTCGACCAGCGTGCTCTCGATGAGCGAATAGAGGTCGGCGAGCGCGATGCGCACGGGGGTCTCGTCGTCGGCGCGCTCGAGGAGGTGGTTGCAGACCTGACGGGAGACGCGCTCGACCCAATGCTGGTTGGCCTGGGTGAAAATCTCCTTCTCCTCGCGGGCGAGCAGCACGTTCGTGAGGGCGCGGCCGACCGTCTCGATCACTTCGGCGAGGTCGAAGACCTCCTCGCCGTGCGGGCAGACCACGCGGATGCCTTCCTGCACGCGGGCGTCCTCGGCGACGACACCGCGCCAGTTGAAGTTGGGCTTTTGCTCCTTCGGGACGGTGATGAGGCGCTTGAGGGCGAGGTCTTCTTCGAGGTGGGCGTTGATCATGGCAGCAGCGGACGATTGGCGGATGGCGGAATGGAAAAACGGGACGATCGGCGGGACCGTCGTGGCGACAGTGGCGAAAACGGTTTGCCGGCGAGGGGAATGCCGGCGCGTGGAGGTTGGGGCAGGGCGACGGCTAGAGGTCGTCGTCGCCGGTGGATTCGAGAGCAGATGCCTTCTGGTACTCCGTGACGCGGCCCTCGAAGAAGTTTTGCTCCTTCTTGATGTCCATCATCTCGGCAAGCCAGGGCAGGGGGTTCTTCACACCGCTCGAGAGCGTCGCGAGGCCGCAGCCTTCGAGGCGCCGGTCGGCGATGAAGTCGATATATTGCAGAAAATCGTCCGCGCGCAGGCCCACGGCGTTCACAGGCAGACAGTCGCGGATGAACTCCTTCTCGAGCTCCACGGCGGCGCGCATGGTATCGCGCAACTCCTCCTTGAACTCCGGCGTCCAGATCTCGCGGTTTTCCTCGACGAGGTCCATGAAGAGGTTCCGGAACAGCTCGATGTGGTTCGACTCGTCGCGGAGCGTGTAACGAAACATCTGGCCGATGCCCGGGAATTTGTTCTGGCGATAAAGCGAGAGGATCATGCCGAAGAGGCCGTAGAACTGCGTCCCCTCCATGCACTGGCCGAAGACGAAGATGTTTTTCGCCAGGAGCTGCTTGTTGGCCGTGTCGGTCAGGTCGATGTCGCGGCGAAGCGCGCGCGAGATGCTGGTGACGAACTCGTTCTTCTTCCGGATCGTCTCGACGTCGTCGAACATCGCCTCGCACTCGTGCGGGTTGATGCCGAGCGAGCTGATCATGTAGAGGAGGCTGTCGGCGTGGATGTTCTCCTCGTGCGCGTGCCGGCCGAGGACGAGCTTCAGTTCCGGCGCGGTGACCAGCTCGCGGACCACGTGGATGACGTTGTCACCGACGATGCCCTCGGCGGCCGAGAAGTAGCCGATGCCCATCATGATGATCCAGCGCTCCACCTCGGCGAGCAGCTCCGTGTCCTTCCACTGCTCGATGTCCTTGCCCATCGGGATGTCCTCCGGCTCCCAATGGTTGTTCTTCATCGTGCGGTAGAGGTCGTAGGCCCACTGGTACTTGAGGGGCAGGAGGTTGAACGTCATCGTCTCGCGGCCGAGGATGACTTTTTTGGCGGCGAAAGCCGCTTCAGCCTTGTCCTGGTCGAGGTGGAAAATCTTGTTCCCGATCTGATACGTTTTGGTCATTGCCGCGGAGCCTGCGAATGGATGCGAATGAAGTGGTTTGAGACGGTTGAAAACCGGCGATTCCGCACACAGACACTGACAGCAAGGCGTGACGAGCAAGAGTTCTTCACCAATTGCTGACCACCATATGCTGTGGTAGGGGGAATTGCCTACCACGACATATGGTGTCCGGGGAAACACCGTCAACTGGTTTTGCCCTTTAAATCCCGCCGCGGAGGGCGCGGGGGTTGTCGTTCCCTCGGGAAAGGCCGGGCGCGGCCGGATTTGTCATACTTTTTTTACTTCAAGTCGCGCGAAAATCGTCCTTCCGGGGACGATCGAAATCGCGCGCCACGGCCTCGTCTTCGACGTCAAGAAAACAAGTCCTCTCCCGCTCGATTTCCGAGTCGAGCAAGGCCCTCGCGCCGGTGTCGCCGGCCAGATTCTCGAGGCCCGGCCGCAGCCAGCCGCCGAGCACGACGGGATGGCCGCGCGCTCCGTGGAAAACGGGCACGATGTGGCGCGCGCTTCCCTGGGCCGCGAATTCTCCGCGGATGCGGCGAATCCCTTCCGCCGTGAGCAGCGGCAGGTCGCCCGGGAGGATCGCGAAAGCCTGCGCGCGGGAATCGGCCTCGCGCGCGCCCGCGCCGATCGAGTGGCCCATGCCGAGGGCAAACTGGCGGGCGAAGACGAAGCGCACGGGCAACCCACGCAACGCGCGCATCACCCGCTCGCGCTCGTGGCCGACCACGACCAGAACCTCGCCGAAACCGGCCCCGCACGCGGCCTCGGTCGTCTTTCGGACGACGGTCGAGTCGGCGAAGGGGAAGAGGAGCTTGTTCTCCGGCGCCGCGCGGCGGGAAAGGCCGGCGGCGAGGACGATGGCGGAGATGGCAGGATCGTCGCGGGTCACAGGCCGCAGGTCGAAAGTCGAAGGTCCAAGGTCGAAAGTCGGGAAGGTTGCTCGTGGGCCTTCGAGGGCGCTTCCGACTCTTCCGGGGAGCGCGGGCGTCCCGGAACGAAGCGAACGCGCGGGCTTGATCTGGAAGCCATCGCTCAGGCGGAGACGAGCGCCGCAGTCGCCTGCGTCAGCCGCTCGCGTTCCGCGGCGGCCTGCCATTGCAGCAGGCCGGCGAGGATGCCGACGGCGATGCCGCCCGCATCCGGCGTGCCGAGATGGAGGCCGGCGGGGCCGTGGATGCGCTCGACCGCGTCCGGCGCGGCGCCGGTGGCGAGAAGCCGGTCGCGGCGTTCGGCATGACTGCGCGCGCTTCCGAGCGCGCCGAGGTAGCCGGTGCTGGTTTTCAGGAGCGCGAGCAGCGCCGCGTCGTCGATCTTCGGATCGTGCGTGAGGGCGATCGCGGCGTCGCGCGGACCGAGGCCGGCGGCGGCGATCGCTTTTTGCGGCCAGGCGCGCAGGAGCCGGTCGGGCGAGACGCTGAAACGCTCATCCGTCGCATAGGCCGCGCGCGGATCGATCACCGTTGTTTCCCAGCCGGTTTCGCGCGCCAGCGCCACGAGATGCGCCGCGATATCGACCGCGCCGATCAGCACGAGGCGTGGTCGCCGTCGCACGGTTCGCACGAACACCGACACGCCGCCTTCATCCTCGACGATCATCGGCGGAGCCCGGCGCGCGAGATGAGCGAGCGCGCGCGTCCGCCACTCCGCTCCGAACGCCTTCGCATCGCCGGACTCGTGACCGTCCGGGGCGATCGCGAGATGACGGTCGTCGTGGCTGAGGATGACACCTTCGCTGCCGCGCTCGAGCCAATCGCGTGCTTGCGTCGCGATCGCACGCGTCTCGCTGCGCGGAGCGAAACCCCACCACGGTTCGATCCGCACTTCGATCCATCCGCCGCAGGTCAGGCCGTCCGACCACGGCGCCGCACCGTCCGGGCCGAAACGGAGAAACTCCGGCCGGCCCATCGCGAGCGCTTTCTCCGCTGCCGCGAATGCTTCCACCTCGAGGCAACCGGAACTGACGGAGCCGAGAAAACGTTGCGCCGCCGGCAGGATCGCCATGCACGCGCCCGGCGCGCGCGGCGCGCTGCCGGACACGCGCGTCACCGTCGCGAGCGCGAACGGTTCGCCGGCATCGAGCCATGGCGCGAGCCTGGGCCAGAGAGAGCGCATGGGGGAAGGAAGTAGCGAGGAGCGAGTAGTGACTAGCGAGTAGGGAAGTGAGAGGAAAGAAGGCTGCGACGGTAGCTGAAACGGGAGCGCGGGAAACGCCAGCATGCTTCTCGCCACTCACTTGTCGCCACTCGCTTCTTCCTCAAACCGTGAAGCCCTCCTTCGTCAGCGGGAGGGTGCGTATCCGTTTTTTGGTGACGGCGAAGATCGCGTTGCACACGGCGGGGGCGAGCGGTGGCAGCGCGGGTTCGCCGAGGCCGGTCGGGGGAAAATCGCTTTCGATGAAATGCACCTCGATCTTCGGTTGATCCGGCATGCGCGCGAGCGGGTAGTCGTGGAAATTCGACTGCTGCACGCGGCCGGCTTCGAATGTGATTTCCTGCGCGAGCATCGCGCTCCAGCCGTCGATGACCGATCCCTCGACCTGGTTCTCCGCGCCGCTGCGGTTGACGATCACGCCGACGTCGCCGGCGACGACGACGTTGTGCAGTTTCACCTTGTTGCCCGCATCGACGCTCACCTCGACGACCTCGGCGAAATGGCCGCGATGGCAGAAGTAGAAAGCGATGCCGCGCCCGTGGCCTTCCGGCAGCGGCTGGCCCCAGTGTCCCTTTTCGGCGGCGAGCTTGATCACCGCGGCGGCGCGCCCGGTGTGCAGCGCGTTCGGGTTGCCCTCGTCGAGCCAGCGCGGCTCGCCGAGCAGCTCGAGGAGAAACTCCACATGGTCGCGCCCGCCGGCCTCGGAGAGTTCGTGGAGAAAACCCTGCAAGGCCCAGGCCAGCGCGCACGAGCCGGGGGCGCGCCACCAGCCGGTGGGCACGCCGAGCGGCAGCATCGTCTGCGTCAGCTTCACGTTCGGGATAACGGCGCAGGGAAACTCGTGTCCGCTCGATCCGCCGCCGCGGACCGGCCGCGGTCTGTCACCGCCTTCG
>CAZFCY010000243.1:0-5470 GCA_964517665.1 uncultured Opitutaceae bacterium
GGAGCAAAGCACGAGGGTGAAGAATAGTTTCGGGCGCATGGTTATTTTGCCCAACAGTGTTTATTAACCCCAACTCAGTTGAGCTTTACGCGGGTGATGATGGGGCATGGCGGGGTTGCGCACGTTGAATTTACGCTGGCTCGCCCGATGGCCTGAGTCAATTGTGTGGGACGTCGCCTCTGTGATTCCGGGTCGCTTCGTGGCGCCCGCCGGACACGCCGTCCGGAGGCCGGCGTCCACCTTGTCATTGCCCGCGCCGGCGGGCTGTTCGACGAGCGACTCACCGGCTTGTCTTGATGATTGAGATCGGGCGCGCGAGCCGCACGCTGGCGGGGATGAAACCGCGCCCGTTTGGCTGGAGGAACGACTCTCGCGCGCGCATCCGGCTTCCCCAACAAAACGACGAGACGGCGTTTCTCGCCGCCGTGCGGGCGAGCGCGGAGCTGCACGCGTCGTGGGTTCACCCGCCCGCCACGCGCGAAGCGTTTCTCCTCTATCTCGAGACCGCGCGCACGCTCACGACCCGCCGGTTCCTCGTCGTGAGCCGCGCCGACGACACGCTCGCCGGCGTGTTCAACCTCACGCACATCATCCGCGGCGGCCTGCAAAGCGCGTTTCTCGGCTACTACGCGTTCGTCCCGCACGCGGGCACGGGCATGATGAAGGAGGGTCTCGCGCTCGTGTTGCGACAGGCTTTCGGGGCCATGCGCCTCCACCGAATCGAAGCAAACATCCAGCCGGACAACGAGCCCTCGAAGCGGCTCGTGCGAAGCCGCGGTTTTACCTGCGAGGGATTCTCCCGCCGCTACCTCAAGATCGCCGGCAAGTGGCGCGACCACGAGCGCTGGGCCATCCTGCGCGAGGATTTCGACTGAGGCATCCTCATCCTCGTAGCCTTGCGCGGGAGAACCGAGTCAGGTGGTCGCGGGCGTCCCCGCCCGCGCGGGGACATGCGCGAACGCGCAACGCGCGCAGGGACGCGCCCGGCCACCTCACGCGCGAGGACGCGCGCGGAGTCCCGCCCCTCCCGAGGCGAGCCACGAGGAGGCGCGCGCTCATGCCTCCGTCGTCCGGCGGTACGCCTTCAGAATCGAGTCGAGCAATCCGGGAAAACGCGCGTTCAACTCGCGCAGACGCAGCCGGCTCCTGAGCTCGACCCCCTCGCGCTCGCACATGATCAAACCCGCCTCGCGCAGAACCCGGTAATGCTGCGAGCACGTCGACTTCGGCATCTCGAGCCCGAGCCGCTGGCTCGTTTCCACGCAACTCATCCCGGTCGTGCTGCCCCGCAGCTCGCGCACGATGGCCGCGCGCACCGGATCAGCCAGCGCGTGCAGGATGGCCGCGACGGTGATCGTTTCGAGGGAGGGATGCTCGAGCGTCTTCTTGATGCCGCGAACAAAATCCGAGGTTTGGTTGCATTTCAACCACAGCTAAGTTCATAAAACGTGAACTATTGATTCCGCGCACCGCCGCTTATGGCGCAACCGACCGCACACATGCCTTCCCTCTTCGATCCGATCACGATGGGCGAACTCGAACTGCCCAACCGCATCGTCATGGCCCCGCTCACCCGCTGCCGCGCCAGCGCCGGCCGCGTGCCCAACGACCTCATGGCCGAATATTACACCCAGCGCGCCGGCGCCGGCCTGATCCTCACCGAGGCCACGTCCATCAGCCCGATGGGTGTCGGTTACCCGGATACGCCCGGCATCTGGTCGGAGGCGCAGGTCGAGGGCTGGTCGAAGATCACGCGCGCCGTCCACGAGCGCGGCGGGCGCATCGTCCTGCAGCTCTGGCACGTGGGCCGCGTGTCCGATCCGGTTTACCTGGACGGCGCGCTTCCCGTCGCCCCGAGCGCGATCGCGCCGGAAGGCCACGTCAGCCTGGTGCGGCCGATCAAGCCCTACGGCGCCCCGCGCGCGCTCGAGACGCGCGAGATCCACGACATCATCGAAGACTACCGCCGCGCGGCGGCGAACGCGAAGCGGGCCGGTTTCGACGGCGTCGAGATCCACGGCGCGAACGGCTACCTGCCCGACCAGTTTCTCCACGACGGATCGAACAAGCGAACCGACGAGTACGGCGGGCCGGTCGAGAATCGCGCGCGTTTCATGCTCGAGGCGCTCGACGCCGCGATCTCCGTCTGGGGCCCGGGCCGCGTGGGCCTGCACCTGAACCTGCGCTCGGATTCGTATTCGATGAGCGATTCGAATCCGTCTCGAATTTTTGGATACGTCGCGCGCGAGGCCGGCCGCCGCGGCGCCGCCTTCATCTTCGCGCGCGAATCGATCGACGAGCCCCGGCTGGCGCCGGCGGTGAAGAACGCCTTCGGCGGATCCGTCATCGCCAACAACGGGCTGACACTCGACGACGCCGCGCGCCTGCTCGCAAACGGCGAGGCCGACGCCGCCGCCTGGGGCACGCTTTTCATCGCCAATCCGGATCTTCCGCGCCGTTTCGCCGAAAACGCGCCGCTCAACCCGCCGGATCCCTCGACCTTCTACGGCAGCGGTCCCCGGGGCTACGTGGACTACCCGGCGCTGGAGTCGGCAAAGGCCCCGGCCTGAACGACCGCGGGATGACGACGTACCCGAAAAACGGATACGCCACCCGGCCGTGGCCCGTCCCGGGAGGGGCGGGACCATCGCGTGCGCTCTTCGCCCACCCGTATCGCGCCCCGTTGGGGCGCATGTTTTGGGAAACGGATCCGTTCCCAGCCCGCTGAGCTGGGCTAAGGGATTACGGCCCTTCGGGCCTGACCGATCTGCCGGGACAAAGGATGCGTGTGTTTCACGTCCGCGTGGCCCAAAGGGCCACCATCCCTCAGCCCGGGGCAACGCCCCGGGTTGGCGGCATATCCACATCGATGCGGCCTGTAGGGCCGCGATCACCTGAAGTTCCTGCGCTCCCGCGCGGGGCTACTGCCGCCAGTCGATCCACGACCAGCCGGCGACGCCGAGGCCGGGCATTTCCCATTTCCGCACATACCATCCGCGAAAGTAGCGCGGGCCGATCACCTCGCGATCGTCGCGCGGATTCAACCACGCCGCCCACCAGGCAAAGGTGCTGTTGCTGATGATGTTCCAGCGGCAGCGGCCCATGAGCGCCATGTCCACGGCCGGCTCCTCGCCCCGCGAATAACGCACTTCCCTGCGCCCGGCCAGCAGCGGGCGCACGAAATCCACGTCGTCGCCAATCACGACGATGGCGGCGTCCTGCGGCACCCGGGCGAGCGCGGCCGCGTAATACTCGATCGGCAGCGCGAGGCCGGTCTCCGGGTGCGAGATGGGAAAGCGAATCCCGAGCAGATCGGTGCGGCGCACATGCACGCAGCAGCGTAGTTCAGGCGGTGACTCGAGCGATCGCTCGATCGCGGCCGCTCGATCGCGGTGGGACCGGCGAAAGCGAAACCACCGGCGCACCTCCGGCTCGATCCCGGCGAAGTATTCGGGCGTCTCGAGATAACCGACGAGGCGCGTCCACGCGCCGCACGATAGGAGGCTTTCGTCGAAGGCCTCGAATTCGTAGCCCGGCGCCATCGTCTCCATCCGCGGAGAGCGTGTCTTGAAAAGCGAGCTTCGACGAAGCGGCAGCGAGAGCGCGCGCAACAAGGCATTCCCATAGGCGCCGCCGGGCAGGTCGAAGGTGGCTTCGAGACCGTGCCGGTGACGCGAGTAGACGAACCGCAAACGCTGTCGGGCGGCGATCGCCCTTCCGCCCGCGTATTGGAACATCTCGTTCCCGAGGCGACCATTCATCTCCATCCAGATCACGGCGGTGATCATTTCAGATCCGGCTGGATGTCCCAGAGGATTCTTCCGCCGCACGCGAAACCCCGACGGTGGCCGCGGGCGTCCCGCCCGCGATCCGGGATCGCCCGATGCCGCGATGTTCACCGGATGACCGCCGTCGCGCTCGCACGCCGGACGCGACCGTGGCCCTGTATCGCGGCGCGTTCGAGATGCGTTGCGCCGCCTTCGATCCAAAGGCATCAAACCTCACACCCCATCCGTCCATGCCTTTCGGTTTTCCCCGCTTGAATCCTGTTCCGGCCGCGGCGCTCGCCTCCCTGGCGCTCGGAACGATCGGATGCGTCGGAACGGTCGCCACCGGGCCGGACGATGCCCGCCACGTGGTTGTCTCCGTGCGGCCGGACATCCGCCACCAGACGATCGAAGGCTTCGGCTGCTCGATCAACGCCTGGACCGCGCCGCATTACGCCCTCTATTACAGCGATGATTTCGCGCGGTTTGCCACGCGCGAAATCGGCATGAGCGTGTTCCGTCTCCAGATGTGGGGCGGAGTCTCGCCAGCGGAGATTCCCGACTGGCGCGACATCTCGCACAAAAACTTCCGCTGGAATGGCGAAGGCCTCCGCGGAAAGATGAACGTCGATTGGGCGCAACGCATCGCCGCCCTCGAACCGGAGGTGAAAATCATCGGCAGCGTCTGGAGTCCGCCGGGTTGGATGAAGGAAAACGGCAGCCGCACCGGCACGCGCGCCGGATACCTGCTCGATCCGAAGCGCGACTACGATCACGACAACCGCCTGCGGCCGGACCGCCACCGGCACTTCGCGAAATGGATCGTGGAATGGGCCCGCCACATGGAGTCGCAGGGAACGCCCTTCTTCGCCATCAGCCTGCAAAACGAGCTGATGTTCACGCAATGGTTCGAATCCACGCTGTATTCACCGGATGAATACGCGCGGCTCGTGCAGGCGACCGGCGAGATGTTCGAATCCGAGGGCGTGCGCAAACCGCTCTTCTTCGGGCCGGAGGACATGACCATGGCGACCTATGCCGACGCCGTCCGGCACCGGCCCTATATCGATGCGCTCATGCAGTCGGGCGCGGCGCCCTACTTCGATGCGCTTGCGACGCACGGCTACAGCGACGGCGTCCGCGGCGACAGGAACAACAGTGCCGTCGCCTATTGGGAGTCGGTCGGGCATCTGGGCAAACCCTACTGGATCACCGAGGGAGGATCGGGCGAACACGCATGGCCGGCGCCGGTCACGACGGGGATCGCGCCGCGCCTGCATCACGCGCTCGCGCGGGCCAACGTGAGCCTTTTCACCGGCTGGCAACTGACCAGCAATCGAGGGCAGGCATCCGAACACGACTTCATGGATTGGGATCAGCCCACGCCGAAGACCTACGCCGCGATGCACTTCTGGCGGCACATCCGTCCCGGCGCCGCGCGCGTGGAAGCGCAGGTTCAGGACGCCACGGATCTGCTCCTCAGCGCCTACCTGCACGAGCAGCGCGGCGAGGCGGTGCTCGTGGCGATCAATCCCTCGAGCCAGACACGCGAACTCACGATCGAGTGGCCCGGCGCGGACGACTGGCGCGGCTATCAGACGGACGGGGAGAACATGCACGCGGAGCTTCCGGTGGCCGAATCGGCCGGAGGAGGCGCGCGCATCGCGCTGCCGGGCCCGTCGATCACCACCGTGGTCGCCCGG
>CAZFCY010000244.1:0-5466 GCA_964517665.1 uncultured Opitutaceae bacterium
TTCTACTTCATGCACCTGCGCTGGGACAAGGTGTTCTGCACCGTCCTGTTTTTCATCGGCCTGCTCATGGGCGGCGGAACGCTCATCGCGCTGATCGCGCTTTTCTGGATGGACCGCACCTCGGCGACGGCGGACGCGGTCACGGCCGCGCCCATCGCGGCGGAGACGGCGCCCATCGCGTAAGGGATCGAGGCGGAGACGGAGGCGGAGTTTTAAGTTTGAGTTGAAGTGGCTGCCGCGGCCGGCCGGCTTCCGTCGCTGGCAACGCTGCTGCTCGAAACCTCGCGAGCCGCTTAAACTTCAACTTAAACCTCCCTTTCCTCCGTGGTTGACTGGACACACTGGCACAACGAGCCGCTGCTCATCGGCGCGCTCGTGCTGGCAAGCTGGCTCTATGCGCTCGCGGTCGGGCCGTGGCGCCACCGGCTGAGCCCCGGGGCGGAGGCACCGCGCGCGCAGATCATCCGCTTCGCGTGCGGCATGGTGGTCTTCTACCTCGCGGTCGGCTCGCCGCTCGACCAGATCGGCGAGCGCTTCCTTTTCTCCGCGCACATGCTGCAGCACATGATCATCGTCTATCTGGTGGCCCCGCTGATCCTGACGGGGATGCCCGCGTGGCTGCTCGACCTGCCGTTGCGGCCGCCGACGGCGCGCGCGGTCGCGCGCGTGCTCTTCTCGCCGGTGGTGGCCGCGGTGGCTTACGTGCTCTGCATGTCGGCCTGGCACGTGCCGGTCGCCTACGATCTGGCGTTGCGCGACAAGCTCGTGCACGTGGTCCAGCACTTGATGTTTCTCGCCGTCGCGCTCGGCTTCTGGTGGCCCCTGGCGAGCCCCTCGAGGCTCGTCCCGCAGAGGCCGCCGGCGGTGCAGGTGCTCTATGTTTTCGGAGTCGGCGTGCTGCAGTTTCCGCTCGTCGCGTTTCTCAACTTCTCGCGCGAGGCGCTCTACCCGACCTATGCCTTCGCGCCGCGCCTGATCAACCTTTCGCCCCGGGACGACCAGGTGCTCGGCGGCGCGCTCATGGGAGTGGGCGGGATGTTCATCGCGCTGGGGCTGGTCGGCCGGGCCTTTTATCAATGGGCTGGCAAGTCTCCCGCGACCGATCCATCCCCTGTCGTTCCAACCCCGCCATCATGACCTGGGAAATCGCGTTCATCTTCGCGCTGCTCGTCGCGGCGCTGATCAGTTTCGCGCTGGAAAAAGTTCCGGCTGACGTGACTGCGCTCGCGCTCATGTCGGTGCTGCTCGTCACCGGCCTGCTCTCGCCCGACGACGCCCTGTCGGTGTTTGCCAACCCCGCGCCGCTCACGGTCGGCGCGATGTTCATCATCAGCACCGCGCTGGAGAAATGCGGGGCGATGGACCTGCTCGCGCACAACCTCGACCGGATCACGAAGCTCTCCTATCCGCTCTTCATGCTCGCCATGATGGCGTGCGTCGCGCTCGTGTCGGCGTTCATCAACAACACGCCCGTCGTCGTGGTTTTCATGCCCGTGGTCGTGGCCATGGCGAAGAAGATGAACGTGCCGGCGTCGAAGCTGCTCATCCCGCTCTCGTTCGCGGCGGTCCTCGGCGGTTTGTGCACGCTCATCGGCACGAGCACGAACATCGTCGTCTCGGGCATCGCCGTCCAATATGGCGCGCCCGCGCTCGGGATGTTCGAAATCGCCGCGGTCGGAGTGCCTGTCGCGCTCGTCGGCATCGCCTATCTCACGATCTTCGGAAAACGGCTGCTGCCCGCGCGGGAGACGCTGACCTCGATCCTCACGGACGAGGAGCGGCGCGAGTTCATCACCGAGGCCTTCGTGCAATCCGATTCGCCGCACATCGGCAAGTCGGTCAAGGAGGCGGGATTGATCGGCCGCCGCGGCGTGCGCGTGATCGAGGTGATCCGCTCCGGCGTGGTCCTGCGCGATTCCCTCGCGGAATTGAAACTGGAGGAAGGCGACCGCATGGTCCTGGCCTGCCGTCCTTCGGGCATCGCGCACACGAAGCAGCTTCAGGGCATCGACTTCGTGGCCGAGCGCGGATTGGGCCTCGAGCAGATCGCGGCGCACGAGGGCCTGCTGGTCGAGGGCGTGATCGGCCCGAATTCCGAGCTGATCGGGCACACGATCCTCGAGGCCAACTTCCGGCAGCGCTACCGCGTGATCATCCTCGCGGTTCATCGCCGCGGAAAGAACGTGCGCGAAAAGCTCGCCACCCTCCGGCTGGAATTCGGCGACACGCTCCTGCTGCTCGGCACGGAAGGCGCCGTGACCAACCTGCGCAACAGCACCGACATCATGCTGATCGACCGGCCCGCGGTGCCGACCGCCAACCGCAGGCACCTGATGCCCGCGGTGCTGGCCGCGATCGTCGGCATCATCGCGTTCTCCACCTTCGGCTGGGCGCGCATCGAGATCGCCGCGTTCGTCGCCTGCGCGGGCTTGTTTGTCATCGGCGCCGTCCGGCCCAAGGAAGGCTACGCTTCGGTGCAATGGAACATCCTCTTCATCATTTTCGCGATGTTGGGGATGGGCATCGCGATGGAAAAGACCGGGGCCGCCCTTTGGCTTTCCACCGGCACGCTCGGGATCGTGGAGCACCTCGCCTCGCCGGAGATGCGGCCGCTCGTGATGCTCGGATGCATCTATTTCGTCACGATGGTCCTGACCGAGATATTGAGCAACAACGCCGCGGCCGTGGTCATGGCCACGATCGCGTTCCAGCTCGCCGACGCCATGCAGGTGGATTCGCGCCCGTTTCTCATGGCGGTCGCGATCGCCGCCTCGGCCGCGTTCGCGACGCCGATCGGGTATCAGACGAACACCTACATCTACGGCGTGGGCGGCTATCGTTTCTCCGATTTCATCAAGGTCGGCGTCCCGCTCAACTTCCTCGCCATGATCACCGCGTTGATCGTGATCCCGAGGGTCTGGTCGTTCTGAGACGCGGCGGTGTCATTCTTTAGTCGTTCTCGTTCTCGCAATCGTTCTCGTTCTCTCCTCGGAATGGAGAACGAGAACGATTGAGAATGGCGGCGCGCGTTTCTGGACTGTGGGCGACTCATCGCCGCTTTTGCGCTCCTGAAAAAAAAGCCGGCCCCCGAAAGGGCCGGCTTCGAAATGGCGTTCAACTGGAGATCAGACGGCGGCCTCCCCACGCTCGTCGGTGCGGATGCGGATCGCCTCGTCGATCGGCAGGACGAAGACCTTGCCGTCTCCGATCTTGCCGGTCTTCGCGGCCTTGACGATGACCTCCGCGGTCTTCCCGACGATCTCGTCCGGGACGACGATCTCGACCTTCACCTTGGGGAGGAAATCGACCGTGTATTCGCTCCCGCGGTAGATTTCCGTGTGGCCCTTCTGGCGGCCGAACCCTTTGACCTCGGTGACGGTCATGCCTTCGATGCCGATTTCCGAGAGCGCTTCCTTCACCTCTTCGAGTTTGAAGGGCTTGATGATCGCGATGATGAGTTTCATACGGGCGGTAAATTGAAAGGTTAGCTGACGTAGCCTTCTTCTCCATGCTCGCTGATGTCGAGCCCAACCGTTTCGACCTCTGGCGAAGGCCGGAGACCGACGAGAGCCTTGACGATGAAGGCGATGATGATGGTGGCGGCGACGCTCCAGACGATGGTGAGGAGCACGGCCTTGATTTGCTCCCACACCAGGCCGTCGGTCAGCCCTTCGATCCCGGGATTGACGCCCGCATCGGCAAACACGCCGGTGAGGATGGCGCCGAGCATGCCGCCCACACCGTGGATGCCGAAGGTGTCGAGCGCGTCGTCGTAGCCGAGCATCTTCTTCATGTAGGCGACCGCGAAGAACGGAATGATGCCGGCGAGGATGCCCATGATCACGGCCGAGTTCGCGGAAACGAAACCGGCGGCGGGCGTGATGACCACGAGACCGGCGACGATGCCCGAGCAGAAGCCGAGCACGCTGGGCTTGCCGCGGGTGATCCATTCCGCCAGCGCCCAGATGAACCCGGCCACGGCGGCGCAGAAGGTCGTCGTCACGAATGCGTTCGAAGCGATCGCGTCGGCCGCGCCGGCCGAGCCCGCATTGAAGCCGTACCAGCCCACCCAGAGGATGCCGGTGCCGATCATACAAAGCACCATCGAGTGCGGCGGCATCTGCTCCTTGCCGTAGCCACGGCGCTTGCCGAGGATGATGCACAGGGCGAGCGCGGTGAAGCCCGAGGTCATGTGCACGACGGTGCCACCGGCGAAGTCGATCGCCTTGATCACGCCGTCGCCTCCCGCCATGAAACCGCCGCCCCAGACCATGTGGGCAAACGGGAAATAAACCAGCAGCGCCCAGATGGCGACGAAGACGATCACGGCCTTGAACTTCATGCGCTCGGCGATCGCGCCGACGATCAGCGCCGGCGTGATGATCGCGAAGGTGAGCTGGAAGACCGCGAAGACGTTCTCCGAGACCCACGGGAGCGTGGACGGCATGCTGTCCACGCCCTTGAAAAAGAAGAAGTCCGTGCCGCCGATGAACGCGTTGCCCGGCGCGAAGGCGAGGCTGAACCCGACCGCCCACCAGAGCAGCGTCATCAGTCCGGCGATGCCCAGGCACTGGGCGAGCACGGAAAGGACGTTTTTCTTGCGCACGAGGCCGCCGTAAAAGAGCGCGAGCCCGGGCAGCGTCATGAAGAGCACGAGCGCCGAACTGGTCATCAGCCACGCGTTGTGCCCCGGCCCCGGACCGGCGATGTTCGACGCGGCGGCGTCCACGCGGTCGGAGTTGTTTACATAGGCCTCGAGGTCGAGGATGCGCTGTTCGAGCGTCAGCTCGGGCGGCGCGTCGTCGGCCGCCGACAACGCAAGGGAAGAGAGCGCGAAGGCCAGAAGGCACATCGCGCCACGCAGGAGTGTGAGCATGGGTCGGTTCATGATGTGGATGGAGAGGAACGGTGGTATTGCTTGTTCACCAAGCCGGGGCATTAACCACGAACCATGCCATGCATGAGGTTTTTTCATGCACACTCTTATCCACTGGCAACCAACCACATCCGCATAACGGCCGCCGCCGGCCGCCCTCGCGCCTACGCTTCCGGGACGACGGTCTGGATGTGCAGATCCCGAAGCTGCTTCGGCGTGACCGGCGTCGGGCTCGAGGCCATGAGATCCTGCGCCTTCTGCGTTTTCGGAAAGGCGATGACGTCGCGGATGCTCGTCGTGCCGCAGAGCAGCGCGACCATCCGGTCGAGACCGAACGCGATTCCGCCGTGCGGCGGCGCGCCGTAACGGAACGCGCGCAGCATATAACCGAAGCGGCTCTCCACGACGTCGGCCGGGATTTTCAACACATCCTCGAAAACCTTCTTCTGCAACTCCGGTTGATGGATGCGGATGCTGCCGCCGCCGAGCTCCATGCCGTTCAAGACCACATCGTAATGCTGGCCGCGCACCGCCTTCGGGTCGCTGTCGAGCAGGGCGATGTCCTCCGGCACCGGCGAGGTGAAGGGGTG
>CAZFCY010000245.1:0-5465 GCA_964517665.1 uncultured Opitutaceae bacterium
TGCCCGTGGCGAAAAACTCCTCGACGCGCCTCGCCGACGCGCCCTGGAAGGCGAGGACCGAGGGCTCGATCGTCCCGGCATGGAAACGCAGCAGGCCCGCGCTGGAGCGGGAGTCGTCGTTTGCCTTGAAATAGGCCGTGGGGCCAAGAACCAGGATCGTGCCGGTTTCGATGATTCCTCCGGGGATGATGGCTTTGCCTTCGAACTGATAGCCGCCGAAGATGCCCTCGACGCGATCGAGGCCGAGGGAAACCGCCTCCAGTTGCCGCGCGTAACGCTCGCTTAAAGTGAGACCGGGCGCCTCGAGCGCGATGCGCAGCGCCGTGAGCCGCTCCTTGAAGGCCTGATCCTCCGCGATGTGGATGCGGCTTTCGAAGGAGTCGAGGTATTCCTTCAGGAAACGGGAGGCGACGTCGGACTGCGTTTTGGACGACTCGAGCTGATTGCGCAGGCCGTCGAAACTCCGGTTGCTCTCCGCCGTGAGCGCGAGGGTCGCGTCGATCTTTTCGCGCAGGGTGATGTTCTCGTCCTCGAGGCGGTTGATCTCGCGCACGAGCGGGATCTTCTCGTCCGCGATTTTGGCGGATTGATCCTTGTAGAGCTGCAGGGCCCCCTCCACGCGCTCGCTCAGCGCGGCGTTGGCCGTGACGAGATCGGCGCCGCGTACCGGGAGCGCCAAAAACATCGCGAGGAGCGCGAAGCCGGTGGCGAGCAGCGACGACGCAGAAGCGCTGGCGCCTGTCCCCTGTCTCCTGAATCTCGTGGCGATCACAGCACACCTCCCTTCATATTCACCGGCAGTTCGATGAGGTCCGGGCTCCGCTGCTTTTCGTAGGTGTCGATGAGGGCCTTGATCCGCGTGACGTTTCCGCTCTGGTCGTGCCACGTCCAGCCATCCGCCCCGGGAGTCACCAGCCAGGCCTGTGAGGCGGGCGCGTCCACGGCGTAAGCGATCGCCAGCCCCCAGTAGAGCACCTTGACGTCGATCGTCTGCCCCGTGGGTCTCTGCCGGAGTTCGTGCGTGAGGGTGAGGGTGTTGTTGAACAGGTCGATCGACGAGAGGATGGAGACGACGGTTTGCGTCCGCTCCGACGGGGAAAGGGCGCTCTCCCCGGCCGGCGCCTTCAGCTTGTCCACCATCGGGCCAACCTTTTCCAGCAGCGGCGGCGGAAGGCGCGTGGCGAGGATTTCGATCCGGCGCTCGAGATCCGCGATGCCCGCGCCGAGCGTCTCGTGGCCCGCCTGGTGCTCGGCCATCTCGGCCTGGGTCTGTTCGAGCCGCCTCTTGAACAGGCTGGTGGCGAGTTCGTTCGCCTCGAGTTTGGATCGCAGCCCGGACTGCTCTTTTTTGAGCACCTCGACGCTCGTCTCGAGGATCTCCTTGTCCGTGCGCCACTCGTTTCGTTCGTCCGCGATCCGTCTCTCGAGTTCAATCCATCGATCGGCCTGCGCCTTCAAGCCGTTGGCCGCTTCATCGTCGGCCGCTTCGCCTCGGGAAGCGATCGGAACGAGAACGGACAGGGCAAAAAGAACACACAGGGCAGGGGCGGGGCGGGTTGGATGGGATCCTATGGACATACTGGAGGGGTGAGGGGACCAGCGGGGTGAGATCAGTGCCGCCGGGGTGAGGCGGTCAGTGAAAGTGCTTGACGAAATGAACCAAGGTTGCCCTGAGCGCAAGGCATTGCGGTCATCATTTCTCCAACTTTTGGCGCGACCATTTTGCCGGGCCCGTTGCGCGCTGCCGATCGACGTGCCATCGCGAATCCGAGACGCCAGCGCGCGACTTATGCCCGCCTTATGCGATATATTGAAGCAGCCCCGCGCGCGAAGGTTCTGAAGGCTCGCGCCGCAACTCCACGAGCGCGCGCAAGGCGGCGAAGGGAACGAAGTCCCAAGCCCATGCCCCCTGTTCACAGGCCACGATCCTGTCGCGTACGTTACAGGATTGTGGCTTTCGAGGGCGGGGCTTGACGATCATTCGGAGCCGTCGGACACGGGCCGCGGGTTTGCGGTGAAACCCTTCGTTTCCCTCGCTGCCTTTTGTGCCCGATCCCCGCTTCCGCCGTCCGCGCTACTGGCGCACGGCGATGCCGCGGGCGGCGAGGTGCTGCCTGGCTTGCGGGATGGTGAATGTGCCGAAATGGAAGATCGAGGCGGCGAGCACGGCGCTGGCGCCGCCGCGTTCCAGCACGTCCGCCAGATGGTCGAGCGTGCCGGCGCCGCCGGAGGCGATGACGGGAACCTCGACCGCATCCGAGACGCGGCGCGTGAGTTCGATGTCGTAGCCCGCCTGCGTGCCATCGGCGTCCATGCTGGTGAGCAGGATTTCACCCGCTCCCGAGGACACGCCCTGCCGCGCCCACTCGACAGCGTCGAGGCCGGTCGGTTTGCGCCCGCCGTGCGAATACACTTCCCAGCGCTCCCCGCCCGGGACGCGGCGGGCGTCGATGGCGAGGACGATGCACTGGTTGCCGAAACGCAGGGCGGCGTCGCGGACCAGTTGCGGATTCGCGATGGCCGCGCTGTTGAGACTGACCTTGTCCGCGCCGGAGTGGAGCATGCGCGTGATGTCCTCGACTGTGCGCAGGCCGCCGCCGACGGTCAGCGGCATGAAGCACTGGCTGGCCGTGGCCTCGACGACGTGATGCATGATGTTTCGTTCGTCGCTCGAGGCGGTGATGTCGAGAAACACCAGTTCGTCCGCGCCCTGCGCGTCGTAGGCTTTCGCGCAATCGACGGGGTCGCCGGCGTCGCGCAGTTCGAGAAACCTGACGCCCTTGACCACGCGGCCGGCGGTGACGTCGAGACAGGGAATGATGCGCTTGGCGAGCACGGGCGGGCCGCTCCGCGGCAGAGGAGTGTTTAAGTGCTAAGTTGAAGTTTCAGGAAGGGGCGCGGGGCTCTGATGAGCGCGCTCCTTTTCGCCACGCTTTCGATCTGCCACTTCAACTTAAACTTCGAACTTCAACTTCTTCCTCCTCTCAGCCGGCCGACATCGCGATGTCGGGCTCGAAGGAGATTTGCAGGCGGTAGGTCTGGCCGGGGCGCATGATGAGCGGATGGTCGCGCCGGAGCGTTTGCAGGTAGTGGACCTTGCCGTAATTCGACCGGTGGGTCGGATCGTTCGAGACCACTTCGGTTTCCGCCCAGATGCCCTGGAAATCGTCCTTCTGCACCGTGCAGCGCAGGCCGGCCTGGCCGAGCATGCAGGTGTTGTCGGTGTGGTAGCGCGAGTGTGGCGCGCCGATCGCGAGCATGAAGCGGAAGCGGTCGAGCTGCACCTGGTTTTTCACCGTGTAGATGAATTCAGCCGAGACCTTGTTGCCGGCGAAGGTCCAGCTCACCTTGCAGGAGCCCACACCGGAGACGAGTTCCTCCTTCAGGTTGATCAGCTCGGGCTGCTCGTAACGGAAGAAGAAGGAGTTGCGCATGCCGAGGCCGGTGGTGCAGCGCTTGCCGTAGAAGGAGGGCACGAAGACGTTGTCGCCGACGGTCAGCTCGGGCTGCATGATCGGGAGATAGACGTTTGCCGGCCAGTCGAAGACGCCAGGCGCGTGAGGGAAGGCGAGGCCGTCCGCGGTGGGCCGGCCGCCGTTGCTGACGAGCGGGAGCTGGATGTGGAGGCCCGACTCGGCGTCGCGGTAGAGGAAGAGGCCCTGCTCCTTGCGGTTGCTCTTGTCGAAGATGACGAAACGCCCGGCGGTGCGCGCCGGCTCCGCCTTCGGATTTTCCGGGGCGTCGATGACCTTGGCGAGGCGCGACCACTGGCAGAGGTAGCGCGCGCCGTCGAAGTTGGCCATGCGCGTGGTGTGCCGCGGCACGCTCGTGCGCTCTTCGTCGCGGATGACGAGGTAGCCGTGCTCCTGGTCGAGGTAGGTGACGTAAAAGAAATAGAAGAGGCGCCGGAGGATGTCGAAATACTTCCCCTTCTGGTCGTCGGCGATCCACTGGTCGCGAAAGCTCTGGAGCAGAAGGCTGATGGCGTGCATCTGCCCGTAGGCGCCGGCCGCGCGTCCGTGGGCCCAGCCGAGCCCGTCGTAGCGGACGAGGTCGGGGAGGAGGCGGACGTATTTCTCGGCAAAAGTGCGCAGGCTCGGGAGCTTGCGTTCGCGCAGGCCGGAGTTGCTGTGCAACTGCAGCGACTGGCGGATGAACACGAAGCACATCGGGCCGTAGATGTTGAAATTGCCGCCGAAGCCCTCGGAGGCATCGTCGAAAAATCCGGCCGAGCTGGTCTCCTGGATGCGCTCGAGGAATCGTTCGATGAGGCGCCCGGTTTCGTCCTTTTTCGAGAGGCCGAGGCTGAAGCGCGCGACCGCCTTCGCGATGTTGAACGCCTGCCAGTGGTTGTTGTAGTCGCTGCGGTGGAGCAACTGCCGGTCGAGGCGCGCGCGCGTCTCGTCCACGAGGCGTTCCCAGACGGGATTGCGCTCCTTCGACGGGCCGAAGGAGAGGAGGCCGAGGGCGGCGTAGGCGAGGCCGTTTTCGGCCGCGGGCTCGCGAAAGGCCTGCGCGGTGATGCAGCGCGCGGCGAGATCGATCAGGTCGAGGCCCTCGAGCGTCGTTTCACCGGTGGCCCGGTAAAACTCGCCGATGGCGTGGGCGGCATGTCCGGGTTCGTCCGGACGGGGCTCTTCGCCTGCGACCGGCGAAATGGATCCATCGGGATTGATGGCCGTGAGATTGTGGCCAAGCATCGACCGCGCCATGTCCAGGCACTGAGCGGAAAAACTTTGCATAGAGTCGAAACTAACGGAGGGCTGGCACGGACAGCTCGATGCGGCCACGCCAAAGGGGACAAGTTGTTTAGTGTTCTGAAGGTGTGATCAAGCGCGAAGTCTGGGAATCGCGTTTGGGGCTTCTGAGCGCGTCGGAATGCGGCGGCGTCCGCGCCGGTCCTCGCGCGCGAGTCGGGCGCAAGCCCCGCCTGTCCGCGCCGATCCGGTTCCGTTACGCGGTCGGCGCCGGCCAGTGCTGGCGGAGTTTTCCGCGCAGGAACCGCGCGCTCTCCGCGAGCTGCTCCATCCCGTCCACGCCGTCCTCGATGCTGATCCAGCCGTCGAAGCCCGCGCCGCGCAGCTCGCGGAAGATTGCGTCGTAGTCGTTCATCCCACGCCCGATCGCGCCGTGGCGCAGCCGTTTCGCGTAGCCTTCCGCGCCACCCTCCTCGCGCCGCAAATCCTCCAGCGTCCCCTCCGCCAGATAACGGTCGCTCGCGTGCATCGTCACGACGCGCTGCTTCACCCGCCGCAACAATTCCAGCGGATCGTCGCCGGCGAGAAGCGCGTTGCTCGGATCGAAGTTCACGCCAAAACGCGGATGCCGGATCCGCTCCACCAGCTCGCAGAATACGTCCATCTTCTGCGCGAATTCGGGAAAGGTCCAAAAGTCGTCCTTGTAGTGGTTTTCCAGGATCAGCGTGACGCCGCAGGCCTCCGCCTCCGGCAGGCACGCCTCGATGC
>CAZFCY010000246.1:0-5455 GCA_964517665.1 uncultured Opitutaceae bacterium
ATTCGAACCCTCGGTACCCTTGCGGGCACGCCTGATTTCGAGTCAGGTACAATCGTCCACTCTGCCACCTCTCCGGGGCCGAAAACGGAGGTATTGGGCCAACATCCCCCGACGGCGCAAGCACGGAGTTTTCCGCCCTCGCCTCCCGCCCCGCTTATCCTCATTGAACCCGCGCCGCGGGTGGTTTCTACTGCGCGTTTTCACACCGCAGACCGGTTTCAAGTTTCACGCCATGTTCGAATCGCTCACCGAAAAACTCAGCCAGGCCATGCGCAACCTGCGCGGCGTCGGCAGGCTCTCCGAAGAAAACATGGAGGAGGCCCTCAAGGAGGTCCGCGCCGCCCTCCTCTCCGCCGATGTGCACTTCAAGGTCGCCCGCGAATTCATCGAGCGCGTGCGGGAGGCCTGCGTCGGCCAGGAGGTGACGAAATCCGTCACGCCCGGCCAGCAGGTCGTGAAGATCATCAACGACGAACTCGTGAAACTGCTCGGCGAAGGCGACAATGCCCTCTCGAAAAAGCGGCCGCTCAAGATCATGCTCGTCGGTTTGCAGGGCGGTGGAAAGACGACCACCGCGGCCAAGCTCGGCCGGCTGCTCGCGAAACAGGGTTATGCGCCGCTGCTCGCCGCCTGCGATATCTACCGGCCCGCCGCCATCGACCAGCTCGAGGTCCTCGCGAAACAGGAGAGCTTCCAGTTCTTCGCCGACCGATCCTCGCGCGACGTCCCCGCCATCGCCGCCGCCGCTCAGCAGGCCGGCGAGCGCGCCAGCGCCACGCTCACGATCTTCGACACCGCCGGCCGCCTCCAGATCGACGAGTCCCTGATCCAGGAAATCAAGGACCTCAAAGCGCGTGTGAAACCCGACAACATCCTGCTCGTCTGCGACGCCATGATGGGTCAGGACGCGGTGACTACGGCGCGCTCGTTCAACGATCGCCTGGCCTTGTCCGGCGTCGTCATGACCAAGCTCGACGGCGACGCGCGCGGCGGCGCGGCCCTCTCGATGAAGTCCGTCACGGGCGTGCCCATCAAGTTCGTCGGCACGGGGGAAAAGGCGGGCGATTTCGAGACGTTTCACCCCGACCGCATGGCCCAGCGCATCCTCGGCATGGGCGACGTCGTCTCGCTCGTCGAGCGCGCCCAGGAGGTCATGGACGAGAAGGAGGCGGAGCGCATGGCCGAGAAGATGCGCAAGGCCGACTTCAACTTCGAGGACATGCTCGCGCAGATGAAGCAGGTCAAAAAACTCGGCCCCATGCAGTCGGTCATCAGCATGCTCCCCGGCATGAGCGGCATCCAGATCGGCGACGAGGCCGAGGGGAAAATGAGCCAGGCCGAGGCCATCATCCTCTCCATGACCTTTCAGGAGCGCCGCAATCCGAATGTCCTCAACGGCAGCCGCCGCCTCCGCATCGCCAACGGCTCGGGCACGAAAGTGAGCGAGGTCAACGCCCTCATCAAACAGCACCTCCAGATGAAGAAGATGATGAAGAAACTGAAGGGCGGCAAAAACATGAACAAGCTCATGCGCGAGATGGGCGGCAAAGGCGGCCCCGGCGGCGGCTTTCCCGGCATGGGCGGCGGCCGGCCCCGGCCATTCTGATTCTCAGCCGCGCCTCCACGCAGCCCGCCCCGGAAGAGGCGGGACCGCACGCGAAAAACCCGCCCGGAGGCCGGGTTTCACCTCGCGCCACGGCGCGAACACGTCCAAACCGACACGGCAGATGCTCCATCCCCGGAACCCCGTCATCATCATGTCGCCTCGCATGATCCGCTCCGCTCTTGCCTTCGTGTTGACGCTCGCCGGCGTTGCGCTCCTCACACCGGACAGTGTCGCCGCGCCGGCCGGTTCCGGGCGCTGGCAGGCCCGCGTCGATCGCTCTATCGAGAGCGACAAAACCAATCCCCCTCCGACCGGCGGCATCGTGTTTACCGGCAGTTCGTCGATCGACATGTGGTCCACCTTGAGCGCCGATTTTCCCGGGCTCGACGTCGTCAATCGCGGCATCGGCGGCACGTGGCTCGCCGACCAGCTTCACATCGCGCCGAAGCTCGTCTACCCGCTCGAGCCGCGCATCGTCGTCATCTACTCGGGAGAGAACGATCTCCAGGCCGGCCGCACGGTCGATGACGTGGTCGCCGCCTTCAAGGAGACGCGCGAGCAGCTTCGCTCGGCCTCGCCACAGGCGCGCATCGTCTTTCTCGCGCTCAAACCCAGCCCGAGCCGCCGCAAGCTCCTGCCCGCCATGCGCGAAGCGAACGCGCGGATCGCCGCGCTCTGCGCACAGGACTCGCAATGCGCGTTCGTGGACGTCTTCACGCCGATGCTCGACGAGAAAGGCGAGCCGCGTCCCGAACTTTTCCTGAAGGACATGCTGCACATGAACGCCGAGGGCTACCGGATCTGGAAAGAACTCGTCGCGCCCGCGCTCGAGTCGTAAGCGCGGGCCAAGCCAGAGGTTGCCCTTGGAGAGTCAGCCTCCGGCCTGACCCCCGCTGTCCCGCCTGGCTCTGGTGTGATCGAAGAAAAACATCTGACAGCCCGTCGATGAATCACGGGCCTGTTAACGGGAGTCGCCCCGCGACCTCGGCGCGAGTTCGCTCCCGTCATCCCGCGTCCGCGAAGACGCGGGTTGCGCGCGAAACCGGCCGATTGCCTTGCGCCAACATCTGACCTGAGATTGCAAGCGCATGGCGGTCGTCATCCGCCATGCTCGCGTCATGCCCATCAGCCTCTCCCCGGCCCGCGCCGTGGCCCTCCGGTGCGAACAACTCGTCAACCCCGTCGGACTCGATGAAACGCGCCCGCGTTTCTCGTGGCAGATGGCCGACTCCCGCGCGGGAGCCCGGCAGAGCGCCTGCGAAATCGCCGTCGCCTCCGATGACGCGCTCGCGCCCGAACAGGCCGACCTCTGGCGCAGCGGCCGGCTCGAGGGCGACCAAACCCACCTCGTGCCCTACGCGGGCCGCCGCCTTCGGCCCGGCGCCCGCCATGTCTGGCGTGTCCGCCTCTGGGATCGCGACGGCAAGGTGTCGGCGTGGAGCGAGCCCGCGACCTTCACGACGGGATTTTTGGGGACCGCCTGGCCCGCGCGCTGGATCGGCTGGCGGCACGGCGACCGCCGCGCGTCGACGCCGGTTCGTTACCTGCGACACACGTTCGATCTGGAGGAAAAACCCGCCGCTGCGCGCCTCCACATCACCGCGCTCGGCCTCTACGAAGCGCATCTCAACGGCGGCAAGGTCGGCCACGACGTCCTCACGCCGGGATGGACCGATTACCGGCGCCGGACCGAGTATCTCACCTACGACGTCACCGATCGACTCGCCGCCGGCCGCAACGCCCTCGGCATTCTCCTCGCCGACGGCTGGTATTGCGGCCGGCTGGGGTGGCACGGACAACGCCGCCTCTACGGCCCGACGCCGGCCGTGCTTGCCGCGCTGCGCCTCACCCTGGCGGATGGCTCGGAGCGCTTCATCGGCACGGATCGCGACTGGAAGGTCGCGACCGGCGCCTTCATCGCCGCCGATCTCTACGACGGCGAGACCTGCGACGCGCGGCTCGAACCGGCGGGCTGGACCACGCCCGATTTCGACGACCGCGACTGGCGCAGCGCGCAGCGGCTCGCCCTTCCCGCCCTTTCGATCGACGCGAAACACACGCCGCCGGTCCGCGCGGTCGAAACGCTCCCGGCCCTGGCGCGGAGCGAGCCCGCGGCGGGGCTCCATATTTTCGATTTCGGGCAGAATCTCGTCGGCGTCGCGCGGCTCGCGCTCACCGCGCCCGCGGGCGCCTGCGTGACGCTGCGCCACGGCGAGATGCTCAATGCCGACGGCACGCTCCACACCGCCAATCTGCGCGGCGCCGAGGCGACCGATCGCTACATCTGCCGTGGCCGCGGCCGCGAGATATATCAACCACGTTTCACCTTTCACGGCTTTCGCTATATCGAAATCTCCGGCCTGCCCGCAGCGCCCGCCCGCGACGACATCACGGCCGTCGTCCTCCAATCCGACCTGCCGCCCACCGGTGTTTTTTCCTGTTCCGATCCGCTGCTCGACAAACTGCAGAGCAACATCCGCTGGGGCCAGCGCGGCAACTCTATCGACCTGCCGACGGACTGTCCGCAGCGCGACGAACGCCTCGGCTGGACCGGCGACGCGCAGATCTTCGTCCGCACCGCGGCGTTCAACTACGACATCGCGACGTTCTTCCGCAAATGGCTGCGCGACCTGCGCGACGGCCAACGCGCGAACGGCTCGTTTCCCGACGTCGCGCCGGACGCCATCGCGGTCGCGATGCGAGACAATCCGCGCGCCTGGACCGGTCATCGCCACGACGGCAATGCCGCCTGGGCCGACGCCGGCGTCGTCTGCCCGTGGATCGTGTATCAACATTATGGAGACGCGCGGATGCTGGCGGAAAATTATCCCGCCATGTTGAAGTGGATCTCGCATCAGGAACGGACCAGCCGCGCGCTGCTGCGCCCGGCCACCGCGTATGGCGACTGGCTGGCGACGGACGCCGTGACGCCCGCCCGCGCGCCGACGCCGAACGATCTCGTGGGAACCGCCTGCTTCGCCCGCTCGACCGCGCTCACCGCGCGCGTCGCGCAGGAACTCGGCCGCCGGGCCGACGCCCGCCGGCTCGCCGCGCTGCACCGCCGCATCGTGGCCGCCTTTCGAAAGGAATACGTCACCGCCTCGGGCCGCCTCGTGGGCGACACCCAGACCGGTTACCTTCTCGCCCTCGCCTTCGATCTGCTGCCGCCCGCGCAGCGGCCGGGCGCGGTGGAGCGGCTCGCGCGCCTCATCGAGGACAACGGCAACCGGCTCTCGACCGGTTTCGTCGGCACGCCGCTGCTCTGCCCGGTGTTGTCGCGCTTCGGCCGCGATGATATCGCGCACCGCCTGATCCGGCAGCGCGCGTATCCCTCCTGGCTTTATCCCGTGCTCAACGGCGCCACCACGATGTGGGAACGCTGGAACAGTTGGACACACGAAACCGGTTTCGGCGACGCCGGCATGAATTCGTTCAACCATTACGCCTATGGCGCGGTCGGCGAATGGATGTATGCCACGATCGCCGGTCTCGCCGACGATCCCGCGCAACCCGCCTTCAAGCGCCTTCACCTTCGCCCGGCGCCCTCGCGCGCTTTGCGCCACGCCAGCGCTGAACTGATCACGCCCCACGGCCGGGCCCGCAGCGCGTGGCGGCGCCTCGGCCAGCGCTGGATCTGGGAGATTGAAGTTGCCGCCAACACGAGCGCGCGCGCGTGGTTGCCGACCACGAGAAAAAGCGATGTCACGATTGTGAGCGCGCGCGATGGCGTCCGCTTCGTCACCGAAACCGGCGCCGGGCGCGTTCAACTCGAACTCGCAGCGGGCCGGCATCGGATCGAGGTGCGCCGCCCGATCCTGATCGACACCTGACCCGCGCGCCCCGCTCTCG